>JAYQQG010000093.1:0-13275 GCA_038145765.1 Verrucomicrobiales bacterium | reverse complement strand
TCAAGTAACCAACAAAACCTTCCCAAAATATCAACTGCTTAAAACACGTAAGTAGGCGAATCTATAGGTTAACGATATTTTGTGCGCCGCGGAAGAGAGTGTAGAGTTGGCCGTTTTTATCGGTGAAACTCTTGAGCCCGCAACAACCGCAGGTGCCCTTGGAGGTGCTGATGAGCTGTTCTTTGCCGAAGGTAGTGCCCGCATCATCTGAAGTGGCCACGTAAACGCCTCGCACATTTTCACCTCGCGGACTGTCCTTGGGCGCCGCATGCCACACGACATGGACGGTGCCTTGCCCATCGGCAGCCACGGAGCCGCCGCCATCAAGCGCCGTGGTCCACGTCATCAGATTGCGTTCCTTTTCGAATCCGCGGTTATCCAGACGCATTCGCGTGTAAAACATCGGGGACCCGTGCTGTGGAGAACCGCCGGCGGCCTGGGAACCGTTCCAGGTCACATGCACGCGACCATACTTACCCAGGGCCAAGTGCGGTCCGCGAATGGTGCCCACGGCTACCGCGCTGCCGTGGATGGTGTTGACCTGCATGGGTTTCGAAAAGCGGCCGTTTTTACGGGTGATGTAATACACATCGGATGCCCGTTCCTTTCCGGCCAAGAATACGATATGCGTCGTGCCGTCCTGAGCCGTCATGGTTTGCGGTTGGCGGCCGTGTAACGGCAGGCGTACCAGGGAGACCTTCGGGGCGGCTGAAACGATCAGCGCGCTCAACAGCAGAAAAAAGACCGGTTTCATGAGACCAGCCTACCGCACAACGGCGGGTTGTCCATCCGGTTATTCTATTGGCCCGGTTGAAGGATCACTTTCATGAGGCACGCTTCGGCCGCATAGAGGCGGTTGAACCAGTCGGCGCCTTCCTCGAGGGTGGCCTTGGCGCTGATCAGAGGCTCCACCTGAATCACGCCGCGTGATAGGAGATCGATGCACTCGGGATATTCGCCGTTGGAACCGCAAGTGCCGTACACGGTCAATTCACGGGTCACCACCGATTGCAGGGGGAATTCCACTTCTGGGGCCAGATTGCCGACGAGCGTTACTGAGCCGCCCTTGCGGGTGGCCTCGATGGCAGTTTGGACCGTGGCGGTGGCGCCGACGACTTCCATTGCGATATCGGCTCCGTGTCCGCCGGTGGCTTCCTGGATAGCCTTCACTGCATCGGTGGCTTTGGGGTTGATTCCAAGGTCCGCGCCGAGTTCCTGTGCCAGCTTTAGTTTTTCATCCGCCAAATCCACCGCAATGACTTGGGTGCAGCCGGCCGCCTTGAGGGCCTGTACCACCAGCAGTCCGATCATGCCCGCGCCCACCACCACGGCACTGTCGCCCAGTGTGACCGGGGTGCGGTTGACCGCGTGTACCGCCACGGATACCGGTTCGATCATCGCCGCGTGTTCAAAAGGCAAGTTGTCCGGCATCGGGTAAATGATGTGCTCCGGCACGACGGCGTATTCGGCAAAGCAACCGTGTTGCCGGTAATCACCGCAGGAGACGCCCAGCACCCGGCGGTCTTCGCACAGGTTTTGTTCCCCGCGTCGGCAGAAATGGCAACTGCCGCAGGAGACCATGGAATCAAACGTGATGCGGTCACCTTCTTTCACGGTCGTCACCGCGCGGCCCATTTTGGCCACCACTCCGCTGGCCTCATGGCCCATGATCAACGGAGGGATGCGTCGGCCGCTGGAGCCGTCAAAGCCATGGATGTCGCTGCCGCAAATGCCGCAAGCCTTGATCTGCACGAGCACATCGTGGTCGCCAAACTCCGGGTCGGGCATCTCGGTAACGGTCAGCTTATTGTATTCCTCAAGCAACAGCGCCTTCATGGGCGCGGAGGATAGGGGGGCGATCGCCTTCCGCAAAGGCTTTTCATGACACATCCAACTCAACAAATTGCTTCTCCAATGGAGGGTTGCTATCGGAGTGCCGTCTGATCCATCATGTTGTGCAACATGAAATCCTTGATTCCTTCCCTGCTAACGGTTTGCCTGCCTCTGATGGGTGGGACGGTGCTGGCACAGGTCGATAAGCCGAAAACGCCCGCACTCAAGCCGGCGATTCAACCACGCCCCCTGCCGGGACGGGGGCCAATCCGTTTGCCGGGACGCGGTCCCATTGGCCAACCGGCGAAGCCGCAGTTAGTGAATTGGGGTGAGAAACAAATTGTGATCACTGCGACCATTACTGATATTCAACAGGGCCCGACAGCACGTTCGTTGCCGCCGATTTTCAATCATACGCTGACCCTGAAAATCGACGGTGTTTTGCGGGGCAGTCTGAAGCCCGGTACGGTCCTGAAAGCTCACCATTCCGCACGGCAACAGGTCAAACCAGTGTTTCCCAAGGGGAAGGTCGTGGTGGCTTTAGGTCAGGTGCGAGGCAGTAACCGAATCGAGGGTTTGGAAGCAGCGGGTGCGAAGCAGCTGGCGGCCATTCGGCTTGCCTGCGAATTGCCGCTGGGGTGGCGACAGGAAAACGGCAAGGTGGTTTCTCCTTGGGCCGGGCAAAAGAATCGGGCTTGGCCCAAGGGCGCGAAAGTGGATGCCAAGCATTTCTGTGCCACGACCGGCAGACCGGCACTGTTGGTGAATAGCGCGGCTAATTTTCAGGTGGCCAAGGTGGATCCCAAAAAGGCAATCAAGTGGACCAACCCGGATGGTGACGGTGAATACAAAATTACTTTATCCAACCCCACGGATCAACCGGTGGCCGTCGAGGCCCTGAGACGTGAAGGCAAACGCGTACTCTGGAAGGAAAGTCTGGTGATCCTCTGCCAAGGCAAGGCTTATACCGCTCCAGGTTCCGTAGGTTTGCTGCGGGCCACGCAACCGGTCGTTTTGCAGCCGGGCGAATCGCTTTCTACCGTGATCAACGCTTTGGAATTGCAGGGTCCCAGCTGGCCCCGCGGTGGATACCGGATCGAGTTCCAGTTTTGCCTCGGGGAACGGAGCAGTAAACAGAGCTTTTACTACCTGTCACGCCATCATGATGTGATTCGGGCGAACCTGAAAAAGCCGGTGAATTAATTATGGCTCCACGCGGCGGCCGGTTTGGGACGATTGATAGATCTGATCGATCGTCTCCAGCACCGCCACCATGCTCTCCGGCGTATTGCGGCAATCGCCCCCTTCGCGGGCGCATCCAACCCAGTCGCGTAACAAGGCGACCATGGCTTTGCCGCCATATCCCGGGGTGTCATCGGGCGGTAATTCGAAGGTCTCATTCATGGCCATGAATTGCGGTTGTGGCCCGTAGATTTCAAGCACTCCTCCTGTTCCTACCCGGTTGGGGTCCCAATGCACCCAGCGCTGAGTGCCCCGCAGATTCCACTGGATATCGTTCAACCAGCGCGGATGCCAGTAGCCGCCGGTAAAGGTGGCCAGGCCGCCGCCGGAGAGATCGAGAATCGCGCTGCCGCCATCCTCCATCTCGATCGGTGTATTGCCGAAATTCCCCACACGGGCCGTGACGCCGGTAACGGTTTGTTCGGTGACATAACTCAGGAGATCGAGATGATGGCAACCCAGCCAATTAAAAAAACCCACCGGCCCACTGTCCTTGGGATCAAATAGGTAATGGCCGGGATCGCGTCGGAACACGTTGCTCGTGGTCCAGGTCATCTCCACACTGATAAGTTGCCCAAAGCTGCCGTCCTGCATCATCCCGCGCAATCGGTTGGCACCCGTTTCGTATCGCCACATGTAACCAGTCTGGAATGCTACTCCAGCCTGTCGGACGGCCTCAGCCATGCGACGGGCATCCGGGGCGTTTCCGGCCCCCGGTTTTTCCAACAGGATATGTTTGCCCGCTTGCGCCAATCGCACCACAGCCTCCGGGCCGGTGGAATTGGGTAGACAAACTAGAGCGCTGTCGAACCGATCCTTACCTTGAGTGATCAGGGATTCGACGGAGTCAAACCGCGGCAAATCGGCATGGCGCTGTTCCAAACTAGCCAACGCCCCGTCAAAGGCGGGTACGAGCGCGGTGATCTCGATGGCGTCCTCGACCAGCGCCAGTGATTCTCGCCAGCCCATCCCGTGGGGATGGTCGATGCCGAGAATTGCGATGCGGAGTTTTTCAGGCACAACTATGGCGCGACGGAGACGCCGTTCGGGCCGAGCATGCGGTCGTCGCCGGCGGGCACGGCGAGAGTGACGGTGCCGTCGAGGCCGACCTTGTACACGCAGCCAGTCTTGGGGGACACGGCCTTGTCGCTGCCTAGCGGCCAAAGCTTGCGTTCGCCGTCCGGATCGAACATCCAGCCGGGGGCGCTCATGTCCGTGACGTACACACTGGCGCCGTCCTTGCTGGCGGCGACGTCATTGAGGAATTCAATCTTGGCAGGGAAAGCGCCGGCCTCCGTGAGCTTGGTGGCGTTACCTTCGGCGTCGACCTTCCACATGGTGGTTTCGTCCGCGGTCACGAGGTAACCGCCCACGAAGGCGATGCCCTTGGGCGAGTTCATGCCGCGGCAGAATTCCTTTACCTCGTCGCCGTCAATCACGTTGATGCCGCCATCGCCTGCCTCGTCGCCATTGATCATGGTGACATACAGTTTACCGTCGAAGCCGCGGCACACGCTCTCCGGTTTGCTCGGTGCATCGAGTGTCTTGCTCACGGTGGCCGTGCCGTCGGTGTTCAGCTTGAGGAAATGAATTTTGCTTTCGAGCATGTCCGGCACGACCAGCTGTTGATTTTCGCGATCGAGATAAAAATCAGCCGCCGTGGTAAAGTCGCCCTTCAGCACCTTTTGCTCCTGCGTGCCCATGTCATAAGACCACACTTTGCCAAGCGGCCAGCTGGAAACATAGAGCATGTTGCCGTCTTGTTCGATGGCATCCGCCCCGCGGAAGCCGCTGGCGATTACGTCCATTTTGCCGGCCTTGTAGCTGACGAGGTTGCCGGTGAAAAAGTCGCCCATCAGCAGGGTTTCCTTGTTGGATTGGCAGCCTGCGCCCAGGAGCAGGGCTGCGCCCAATACCAAAGAGAGGGTGATTTGTTTTTTCATGTGGAGCGGCAAGGATTGCCCGCGGCCGAAGGGGGGTCAATGTAAATCCCGGCGGATGGACGTTGCCAGTGGCGGGGGGCGGTGCTTCAATCAGTCCATGGCGCGCTTGCTTTCTGTTTTGTTGTGTTGGTCCGGTTTGGTGATGGCTGATGATGGTTCGCCTCGGCCGAATATTATTCTGATCATGGCCGATGACATGGGGTTCTCGGATATCGGCTGTTACGGTGGCGAGATCCAGACACCCAATCTTGATCGGCTTGCCGAGCACGGTTTGCGCTACACGCAGTTTTACAATACCGCACGGTGCTGTCCCACGCGGGCGTCCTTGATGAGCGGGCTGTACGCGCATCAGACGGGCATGGGGGCGATGACTCAGCCGACGCCGCTGCGCGGGTATCAAGGGCACATCGGGCGAAACTGTGTGACCATTGCCGAGGTGCTCCGGTCGGCCGGATACGCTACGTTTATGTCCGGCAAATGGCACCTGACGACGAACGCCAACAAGCTGGCCACCGGTTCCAAGCATAACTGGCCGCGACAGCGGGGGTTCGATCGTTTCTTCGGCACGATTGCCGGTGCGGGCAGTTTTTATACGCCCAACACGCTCACCCTCGACAATCATCCGATCACGGAATTTCCAAAGGATTTTTACTACACCAGCGCGATCGGCGCGTACGGGGCGAAGTTCATCCGCGAACACGGCGCGGGTGAAAGCGATCAACCGTTTTTCCTGTATGTACCCTTCACCGCGCCGCACTGGCCGTTGCATGCGCTGGAGAAGGATATCAAAAAGTATCGTGGCAAATATCTCAAAGGCTGGGACGCCCTCCGTGCCGAGCGCCACGCGCGCCAGTTAAAGATAGGCTTGGTCGATCAACGCTGGCCGATCAGTGACCGGCATGAGCGCGCGCCCGCGTGGGACACACTCGACAAGGCGCAGCGCAAGGAGATGGACGAGCGCATGGCCATTTACGCGGCGATGATCGACAGCATGGATCAGGCGGTCGGCACCATCCTCAAGGCGGTGGCTGATGTGAAACAAACCGAGAACACGCTCGTGCTGTTTCTTGCCGACAACGGTGGCTGTGATGAAAGCGGCCTCTTCGGGTTCGAACGCAAAAAGGGCGGCCAGCTCGGTACGGACAGTTCCTTTGCCAGCTACGGCCTCTGCTGGGCCAACGCCAGCAACACGCCGTTTCAATTTTTTAAAAAGGATAATCACGAAGGCGGTATTGCCTCGCCGCTCGTCGTTCATTGGCCCGAGGGCATCGACAAGGAACACTACGGCAAACTGCGTCATCAACCCGCGCATGTGATCGACATCATGGCCACGGCCGTGGAATTGGCCGGGGCCGAATATCCCAAGCGCTTTCGCGGGCACGACATCGTTCCGCTGGAAGGCCGCAGCCTGGTTCCGACGTTGGAGGACAAGCCCATCGATCGTCAGGCGCTCTATTGGGAGCACGTCGGCAACCGCGCCGTGCGGTCGGGTGACTGGAAGCTGGTGGCCAACACGCGCTTTCGCAAACAGCAATGGGAACTCTACAACCTGCGCACCGATCGCACCGAGACCGTGAATCTCATTGATCAACGCGAAGACAAGGCGCAGGAGCTGGAAGCCATGTGGCAGGCCTGGGCCACCCGCGCCCATGTGCTGCCCAAGCCGGGACGCAAGAAGCCGAAGAAGTAACTTTATCTCATGAAATCGTTTCTCAAACTGATCGTCGCAGTCCTAGCCCTATCGGTCGCGGCCGAGGCTCAGCTGGTTCAACTCGAGGGGGCCAAAGCCATGCCCTACAAGAAAGCCAGCGGAGTGGCCTTGTATCTGCATGTCTTTAATCCCGAGGGGCACAAGGCGAGCGATGGCCGGCCAGCGATTGTGTTTTTCTTTGGCGGCGGTTGGAATGGCGGCACGCCCAAGCAGTTTGAGCCACATTGCCGACATTTGGCGGCGCGTGGCATGGTGGCAATCACTGCGGAATACCGGGTGAAGAGCCGCAATAACACTTCGCCATTCGAATGCGTGGCCGATGGTAAATCCGCCGTGCGGTACATCCGCGCCAACGCCGCCGAGCTGGGTATTGATCCCCGGCGCGTGGCCGCGGGTGGCGGTTCGGCCGGCGGGCATGTGGCTGCGGCCACCGGCAATTGCCCCGGGCTGGAAGAGGAGGGGGAGGATCCCAAGATCAGCAGCAAGCCGGATGCGCTCGTGTTGTTCAATCCCGTGTACGACAACGGCCCCAAGGGCTACGGGCATGATCGCGTGCAGCCACGGTGGAAGGAGATTTCCCCGATGCACAATATCCGCAAAGGCGCCCCGCCCACGATTGTGTTTCTCGGCACCAAAGACAAATTGATCCCGGTGGCCACCGGCGAAGAATACGACCGCCGCATGAAAGCCGCCGGCAGTGTCAGTCAACTGCACCTGTACAAGGATCAGCCGCACGGTTTTTTCAATCAAGGCCGCAAAGGAGGGCACTACGAGGATACCGTGGCCAAGATGGACGCCTTCCTCGTGAAGCTCGGTTGGCTGAACAAAAAATGAAATGCAGATTTTTTAGTTGGGCATTGTTCGTCGCTGTGTTCGTCGCATCGGGACAGGAGCGGACACCGGAGGCATTGTTCAAGCGTTGGGACCGCAATAATGATGGCAAGCTCGTGCCCGACGAGTTGCCGGCCAACGCCAAGCCGAACTTCAGACGGGTGGACACCAACAAAGATGGCGTCATTTCGCTGGTCGAACATACGGTCTTCCTAACGCGCCGGCCTGCACCACGCGCCCCGCAAGGCGTGAAAGTGCTGCGTGATTTGCCGTATGCCGGCACGGATAATCCGCGGCAAAAACTCGATCTGGTGTTGCCCGAAAAGCGCGCCACTAAAAAACCATTGCCCTTGGTGGTATGGATCCATGGGGGCGGCTGGCGCAATGGCGATAAACGCAGCGGCCAGAACCGAGTGGCTCCACTGGCCGCCAGTGGGCGATACGTGGGAGCCAGTATCGGCTACCGACTCAGCGGCGAAGCGCAGTGGCCGGCGCAAATTCACGATTGTAAAGCCGCCGTCCGTTGGCTGCGCGCGCATGCAAAGGAGTATGGCATTGATCCCGACCGCATTGCCGTTTGGGGTTCCTCGGCGGGCGGACATTTGGTGAGCATGCTCGGCACCAGTGGCGATGTGGCAGTGCTGGAAGGCAAGCTGGGCAAGCACGGCGATCAATCCAGCCGCGTACAGGCCGTGGTGAATTATTATGGACCCAGCGCGTTGCTGCTGATGAACAGCCGCCCCAGCCGAATTGATCATGACGCCAAGGATTCGCCCGAGAGCCTGCTCCTCGGCGCTCCCATCCAGACAGTGAAAGACAAAACCCGCCAAGCTTCACCGCTCACGCACGTGACGAAAGATGACGCCCCGCACCTGCACGTCCACGGCACAGACGATCCGCTGGTGCCATTTCACCAATCCGAAATCCTCCATGCCGCTCTGAAAAAGGCGGGCGTCGAAAGCACCCTGATCACCGTGCAAAAGGGGGAACACCGGGCGCCACGTCTGGTGGACGCCAAACAGGTTCGTGCATTTCTGGAACGGCATTTGCACGGCCGGGGTAAGCGGCTCCCGGACGAAACGGTTTCGGCGGATTAGTCAGATCGGAGGGAGCTAGGCAGCGAACGCTGTGTGGCCAGCCAACCGGCGGCGGTGCCCACAATTAGGCCCAGCGTGTGGGCGGTATTGGCGATGTTGCCCATCAAGCCGGTGAAGCAGATGACGAACCAGATTAGTAACATCGCGATAGTCCCCTGATCCAGCTGTAGGCCAAAATGAGGGTCGGATTTGCCGCAGATCCAAATGTAACTGAAAAGGGCGTAGTTTACCCCCGACATTCCGCCAAACCCCGGTCCATTCAGCAGATATTGGCCCATATTGGAGATCACTGCGGCGAGCAGGATAAATCCCAGTACCCGTCCCAATCCCAGCCTGCCTTCCAATCCGCCTCCCAGATAATGCAGCAAGTATAGGTTGAGAATGATGTGGAGCAGGCCGAAATGTAAAAAAATGGGCGTCACAACTCGCCAAATTTGGCCAACCCGATCAACCGATTCGCCGTCGGGTAGCACGATTTTCTGGCCGGTGATTTCTGGCAGGAACACGTTGCGAACGCGATATTCGGTTTCCTGAGCCTGATTCATGGAGGCCTTGGCCGCTTGCGTGATGTCGATGGCCGACATGCGCAAAAAGCTCACATCCCGATCAGTCATTTGCATGAGCTGCACCATCAGACAAATCCCGATGAGGCAATAGGTGAGATACGGCGGGGCCTGTACGCCGCCAAACACTTGTGTGCGTACATCCACTTGTCGGCGGGCGGCACGTTCGTCTTCCTTGGCTTCTTCCTGCCGGATTTTTTCCGCGCGGGCGCTGGCTTGGGTATAACGGGGATGGCCCGGGGTCTCAATAAACTCAGCCAGTTCGGTTTCCGCCTTGGTGAGTTGATCGTCGTCATGAATCCAAACCGTCCAGATACCCTCATCTTCGTCCACGTCGCAGGCGATGCCATTGGCGTAAGAGGTAATCGCCAAATCGTTTGGCCTCTGTCTCGTCCGTGATTTCCCCGATGGGCCGCATAACAAAAAACGCGCCTTCCGGCTCGTTGGCGGAGAAAATAATGGGATTAACGCCCCGAAGTTAGGCTTTTTCAGCGAATAACTAGGCTTTTAACAAAAGCACGAGGCAAAAAATAACGATTGTGAGTGAGACAACCCCCAAGCCCCAAACGAGTTTATCAAATGATGTCCCTTCAGATTCTTTCATGCCCGGAGATATAGACGATCGCTCCGGTATATTATTCGCAAACAAAAGAGTATTTCTTTCAAAAAATCCGAGGTGAAGCGGGATTAGCGGGGGAGGCCGGCGCGTTGCTTTATGGCCTTGACGTCCAGTTTGCGAATGTACTGCTCCAGATTCTTGAATATGCGATGGTGACCGTAGCCGCCTTCCTTCATTTCCCTAATGGCCTCATCCTTGGTCCAGCCTTGGATGGCGACGCGATAGATGGCGCACATCGTGCCGGTGCGGTCAGCCCCGTGTTGGCAATGAACGAGCACGGGTTGTTTTTTGGTGTCGGATACGATCTTGAGGAACCGCACCACCTCATGGTCCTCTGCGTGCCAGGCTTTCATGAAAATGTGTTCATAATGTAGGTCGAGGTTGCCGATTTTCTTGCGGTCGGAATGGAAGGAGCGCAGGTTGATGATGGTGCGGATGCCCTGCTTGGCAAGGGCCTGAAATCCGGTAGCGGTGGGTTGGGCACTGCGATACAGGGTATCGCTCACCTGATGCAGATTGGGCGTGCCTTCCATCTTCACGGGTGGAGCCCAATGATTGGGGCGTTCATCGGCCTCGGCCGGCAGTGTTAAACTGCCGAGCCACAGCAGAATTAGTCCAAGCGTTTGAGGTAAACGTTGCGGTACCATACGTTCTGCCCGTGGTCCTGGAACCCGATGTGTCCCTTGCGGGGAAGATCCTTGAGGGCGGTCTTGAATTTGTTGCGGGTACCGTCCGGGTTTTGGTTGCCGGTCGTCCATTGGTCGAGATTGGCTGCAACCACTTGTTTGCCGTTGATGCTCAAGGTCACCTGGGGTCCTTTACAGGTGAGGATGAACCGGTTCCATTCACCAGCCGGTTTGGCCGGGTTGGCACTGGGGGCAACCGCGTCATAGAGGGCACCGTTGTCTTTCTTGCTGAGTTTCTTTTTGCCGGCGGTATCCATCACCTGAATTTCAAAGCCACCCTGAACTGCATTCTTTGGGTTGGTGCGAAAGAAAATACCGCTGTTGCAGCGGGACGACACTTTGATTTCCACATCCAGAACGAAATCCCCATAAGCCTGCTCCGTCCAAATGTAGCCGCTCTTGCGTGTGCGGCTGAGCACTCCATCAACCACCTGCCAGCCATTGGGCGCGGCCTGCCAGCCTTCCAGATTCTTTCCATTGAACAGGGCGATGAACCCCTTGGGAGGTTCCGCGAAAGAAGTGGTGGCGATAAGAAGCAGAGCGGTCAGTGCAAGAATTCTCATGGGCCAAGAATCCGCCGCGGAACCCGCTTTGTAAAGCTCACTTGCCGGTGGGCACCGGGATCAAATCGACTTCTTTACGGGAAACAGTCATGGATGTGCCTTGGTAATGAGCCTGCGCCACGGCGGCCATTCGTTTGATGGTGGCCTCGGACATTGAGGGTTGCAGGGGGAGATATACGGTCTGTTTCATGAACCGTGCGCATTGGGGCGCAGGACCGTTTTTCCCGGCTAATGCGGTGAGTTGCGTGGAAGTCGCCGTGGCGTCAAATCCGTTCCGCTGCATCGCTTGCACCAAGTCATCCGGTTTCCGTGTAGCGACGGGAAACAGCCACCAGGTATGATGTGGGTTCCGATAGCCCGCAGAGCGTAAGGGGGCTGGAATTGTCTGGTTCAGTAGGTTGCCGGCGCGGCATCGATGATCCAATTGGCTGCGGGTATACCGGGACAATCGCCTGTTCAGTAAGGCGAGCAGCGGCAGAGCCGGTTGGCGGTGCAGTTGGGGGATGAGGTGCGGATCGCTGAAGCCTCGGACGGCATGGACGATTACTTCATCAAAATTCAGCCCCATCCATGCGCATGATTTGACAAATGCTGCGTAGCAAAAACGCAGAGCCAGTATTTTTAGGAGTAAAAATTTCAGGGTGCGTCGGAAAAAGTAGAACCGGCCATCGCGCGGGTAGGTGGCCAAACTGCTACAGACGGCCGCGCGCTGTTGGGCATCCTTAATCCGGACGAGGGCACCGCCAAGGGCGGTGGCGGTCTTGATGGCGCCGAAACTAAAGAGGCAAATGTCGCTTCGGGGATCCCCCCGGTAATCATCTGTGCCGATAAAGGCCTGTGCGCAGTCTTCGGCCACCTGTATATGGGGATGGCGTCCAGCGACTTCAAACACGGGGTCCATTGACGATCGGGCACCGAACAAATGAGCCACCAAAATCAACCGGGTGCGCGGGGTAATGGCAGCCTCCAAGTCGGTTGATGATATTTCCAGCGTTTCCAGGTCAAGATCCACTGGCACGATCTTCAGGTCGTGGTGCTCAAGAATGCGGCCCATATCGGGGATGTTGATGCCGCTGGTTACCACCTCGCAGCCGCGTGGCAGATTTAGAACCGTGAGCCAGGCGTCGAATGCGGTGCGGACCGAAAGCGCCGTGAGGGTGTCATCGGAGTCACCCCAGTGTTGTGCAATCTGCTCATTGAGCTGAGTCGCGGAATGAGGCCGACCACACGTCATGGCTCCGGAGAGAAGATCGTCGAAGCCGATATCCAGTTGTTTACGAGCGTGCATGCCACCTCCCTCAGGCCGAAGCCGATATTGTTCTCTAACAGAAACATCATAGAAAAGCCATGCAAATCCTCCGAGGAGCAAGGCACGATGAATCCTGCCACTGGGTCGATGGAGCGGGGATGGGGAAACGGCCGATTGTTGGGTCGGCTGATCAGCGGTTAAATGAACGACTGACCGATGGGCTTGATAACCAACTCTGGCACGTGCGCGAGCGGCGGGAGTTTGGCAATGGCCACGGTAATATCACCGATATCCTTGGCGGTCAGAATTTTTGCCCGATGCTCGGCACTGGGGGGAACAGGGCGGTCGTCCAGGATGGGAGTGTTGACTTCTCCCGGGAAAATGGTGGTGACGCGAATGCCGTTTTCGCGTTCGTCCTCGCTGGCACTGGTGCCGAGTGCGGCCATGGCAAATTTGCTGGCATTGTAGGATACCCCGCCCAATGGCGCGGCGCGTTTGCCGCTGGTGGAGGAGATATTGATCACGAGACCATTTTGGTGCGGACGCATCAAGGGCAGGCCGTAGTGCATGCAGTTGAAGGCGCCGGTGGCGTTAATGTTCATGACCTTGTCCCAATCTTCTGGGGCCAGTTCACTCATGGAACGTTTTGGCACATTGACGCCGGCACAGTTCACGAGCAAATCCAGTCGTCCTTCGAAAGTGTCATTGGCCCAGTCGAACAGGGATTTCACGCTGGAACGATCCCCCACATCCACGGTGTGCGTGAGGATGCCTTCGGCTTGAGCGGCCACGGCGTCCAGTTTCTCCTGGCGTCGGCCGGCGACGGCCACTTTGGCGCCTTCGGCGGCCAAGCCCAGTGCAATCGCTTCGCCCATGCCCGTGCCGCCGCCGACGACCAATGCGTGTTGTCCGGATAAAATAATGGGCGGGACGAAAGC
>JAYQQG010000092.1:0-13301 GCA_038145765.1 Verrucomicrobiales bacterium | reverse complement strand
CTGAAAAAACAGCTCGGCATTCGCTAATTCAGTTCCAACTTTCCCGGGCAGGGCGACGCGACGTCTGCGCCCGTACACTAAACCCATCGCGAGAAAATCGCTGTGAGCGGAGCAATTTCATTCAGCCACCCCGTGGGGTGTTTGACTGAAGTTTCTCTCGCAACCAGCCAAGGACGAAAATGACTAAAGACCAAGTAACCGCCAAAGTTGGCGACAAGGAAATCACCATCGGCTCCGGTAACATTACCAAACAAGCCGATGGTACCGTAACTGTTCAAATGGGCGAAACGATCGTGATGACTGCGGTCGTCGCCGCCACTAAAAGTCGAGAGGGCCAGGATTGGTTCCCGCTGCAGGTGGACTACCGAGAGCGCGCCCACGCCGCCGGCCAAATTCCCGGAAACTACTTCCGCCGCGAAGGCCGTCCGAGCGACAAGGAGATTCTCACCTGCCGGCTGACCGACCGGCCGATCCGGCCGCTCTTCAAGAAGGGCTGGTTCAACGAGTGCCAGGTGTACGGCCTGTTGCTCAGTGCCGATGGCGAAAATGAGCCGGACGTGCTCAGCATCCTTGGCGCTTCCGCCGCGCTGATGGTTAGCGATATTCCGTGGGCCGGCCCGCTGGGCGCGGTGCGCGTGGCCCGTGTGGACGGCCAGTTTGTCGCCAACCCCACGCACGATGAAATGGCCGAGAGCGATCTCGACCTGCTTTATGTCGGCAACGAAACCGACGTGGTGATGTACGAAGGTGCCGCTGATCAAATCACGGAAGAAGACTTCATTGCCGCCCTCAAGTTCGGTCAGGAATGCTGCCAACCGCAGATCGCCGCCCAAAAAGAACTCGCCGCCAAATGCGGTAAAGAGAAGCGCGACATCGAGGATCAACTCTTCGTGGTGCCGGACGAAATCTTCGCTAAAGCCGACGAACTCGGCGGCGGTGACCGCATCAAGGAAGCCTTGTTGACCGTGGCCAAGCTCGAGCGCGAACGCAAGGTGGGCGCGATCAAGGACGAGGTGGCCGGCAAGCTCCGCGAGGAATTCGGTGAAGACACCGTGACCGACGCGGTGGTGGACCAGGCCTTCTATCACATTCAAAAGACCGCGCTGCGCGGCATGATTCTGAATGAAGGCAAACGTCTGGACGGTCGCGGCTTGAGTGATCTCCGCAACATTGAGTGCAAAGTGGGGGTGTTGCCTCGCACGCACGGTTCGGCGCTCTTTACTCGGGGCGAAACACAGGCGCTCGTGGCCACCACGCTCGGTACCACCGATGACGCGCAACGTTTCGACAGTTACACCGGCGGCCCAGACAGCAAGCAGTACATCATGCACTACAACTTCCCCAACTACTCCGTGGGTGAGACCGGCCGCATCATGGGGCCGGGCCGCCGCGAAGTGGGGCATGGCGCGTTGGCCGAGCGTTCGCTCCTGCCGATGCTACCGATGGATGATAATTACCCGTACGCCGTGCGTCAGGTTTCCGAGATTCTGGAATCCAACGGCTCCAGTTCCATGGCCAGTGTTTGTGGCGGCAGCCTGTCGTTGATGAACGCCGGTGTGGAAATGAAGGGCGCGTGTGCCGGTATCAGCATCGGTATCTGTACCGACCTCGATAGCGACGGCAAGATCACCGACCACCGTATCCTGACCGACATCATGGGTTGGGAAGACGCCTTCTGTGACATGGACTGCAAGATTGCCGGTTCCAAGGAAGGCATCACCGGCTTCCAGTTGGACCTTAAACTTAAGGGGCTGCCAATGCCGATCATGGAAGAGGCGATTCAGGCCGCGAAAAAGGCGCGCCATGAGATCATCGATATCATGAACGAAACCATCAGCGAGCCGGGCGAGATGAGCCCGTATGCCCCGCGCATCACGCAGCTGAAGGTGGATCCGGACAAGATCGGCCTGATCATTGGCCCGGGCGGTAAGAACATCAAACGCATCGTCGAAGAGTCCGGTTGTGAAATCAACATCGAGGACGACGGCACCGTGAACATCTACTCCCTCAACCCCGAGGGCATGCAGGTGGCCGTGGAGGAAATCGAAGGTATGACCGCCGAGCCCGAAGTGGGTCGCGTGTACGAAGGTACCGTGGTGTCGATCAAGGACTTCGGTTGCTTCGTGGAATTTCTGCCTGGCAAGGATGGTCTCTGCCATATCAGCGAGCTTTCCGACAAACGCGTCGATAAGGCTACCGATGTGGTTAAGGAAGGCGATCGCATTCCCGTGAAACTCATCGGCGTGGACGAGCGCGGCAAAGTGCGACTCTCCCGCAAGGCGGCCATGGTCGACAGCGGCGAGATTGAAGCACCCGCTGAAGATGAAGGCGGCAATAGTAAGCCCGAGCGCGAAGTGAGCGACGAAGAGCCCGAGGTGGGTAAGCTCTACCAAGGTACCGTGGTGACCGTGAAGGAGTACGGTGCATTTGTCGAGTTCCTGCCCGGCCGCGATGGTCTCTGCCACGTCAGCGAATTGGCCAGCGCCCGCGTGAAAAACGTGGAAGACATTGCCAAGGTGGGTGACAAGATTTGGGTGAAATTGCTCGAGATCGACGAGCGCGGCAAGGTGCGTCTCTCGCGCAAAGCTGCCCTCGAGGAGCGTGAAGCTGCCGAGGAGGAGGCGTAAGCCTCCCCTCGCGGCTTGCGTCCGCCCCATCCATTGGGTTAAATCCCGGCGTGCTCAACCAGCAGACACTGGCCGGCCAAGCCAGCTTTAGCGGCATTGGCTTGCACAGCGGCAACAAGGTCAACATGACCTTTTTGCCCGCACCGCCCAATCATGGCATTCGCTTTCGCCGGGTCGATCTTGATGATCAGCCGGAAATCGAGGCCTCGGTTGAAAACGTATCTGAAACCAACCGTTCCACCACGCTCTCCAAAGGCAACGTCAAACTTCATACCGTCGAGCATGTGTTGGCGGCATTTTCCGGATTCTGCATCGACAACGCGGTGGTGGAACTAGATGCCAATGAACCTCCTATAGCCGACGGTAGCTCCGCGCAATACTGTCAGATGATTGAGGAGGCTGGCATCGTGGCGCAGGATGCGCAGCGTGAAGTTTATCAGCTTGCGGCTCCCATTGAGTTGCAAAGTGGTGAAACGCAGATGACGGCGTTTCCGCATGACCGCCTTAAAATCACCTGCACCAGTGCCGGGGATAATGGCCGTTTCACACAGTTGTTCAGCGTAGAGATTAATCCGGATACATGGCGCAACGATATCTCACGCGCTCGGACTTTCTGCTACTACGAAGAGATTGAGCATCTGTTCAAGAATGGCCTGATTAAAGGGGGCAGTCTGGCGAATGCCGTTGTCATTCGTGATGATGCCGTGCTCACCAATGAGCCATTGCGATATAATAACGAATTTGTTCGACACAAGATTCTGGATATCATTGGTGATCTGGCTTTGGCCGGGAAACCTATCGGGGCTCACATTGTCGCCGTAAAGCCAAGTCACACGGCCAACTGCGAAATGGCACGACGGATTCTTTCTCAAATGCGCAAGCCCAAACAAACAGCAGAAACCTTTGCACCACCCCCGGAGAGGGATGGGCCTGCCAAGGTGGCTGTAGAGGAAAAAGCTCGAGAATCCATTGTGCAGGATGGCGCCATTCTGGATGTGAACCAAATCATGAAAGTGCTGCCGCATCGGTATCCCTTCTTGATGGTCGATCGGGTGACGACGATTGATGGCACCCACATTGTTGCCCAGAAAAATGTCAGTATTAACGAACCTTTCTTCGAGGGACACTTCCCTAATCACCCCATCATGCCCGGCGTGTTGCAGTTGGAAGCCATCGCGCAGGTGGCGGGCATTTTGATGCTCAAAAAAGCCGAGAATATTGGTAAGCTGGCCTACTTTATGGCTGCCGAAAATGTGAAATGGCGCAAACCCGTGTTACCCGGGGACATTCTGACCATTGATGTGGAGCTCACCAAATCCCGAGGTAAAATCGGTAAGGCCATGGGGAAATGTTCGGTCGATGGCGAGGAGGTCAGTGAAGCACTGGTGACTTTCATGCTAATTGACAGCGAGGCGTGATGAGTGAGATCCACTCCACTGCGGTCGTTCGGGAAGGCGCACGCATCGGCGAAGGGTGTCGCATCGGTCCGTATTGTGTGGTGGGGGGGCACGTCACAATCGGAGCTGGGTGTGAACTGCATTCACACGTGGTGATTGATGGGTACACGGAAATTGGAATCGAAAACAATTTTTACCCCTTTGCTTCGATCGGACTGCGTACGCAGGATTTGAAATGGGATGGAGGGACCACTTGGACACGGATAGGGGCCCGGAATACGTTTCGCGAATACGTCACAGTTCATAGTGCCACCGGCGACGGCGATGCCACGGTGATCGGTTCTGATAACAATCTGCTGGCTTACACGCATGTCGCACATGATTGCCAATTGGGCGATCATATCATTATGTCCAATGTCGGGACCTTGGCCGGGCATGTGACGGTGGAGGATCGCGCCATCATCGGGGGGTTGGCGGCGGTGCATCAGTTTTGCCGGATTGGCACCATGTCGATCATTGGGGGATGCTCGAAGGTGGTGCAGGATGTGCCGCCGTTCATGATGGTTGATGGCAATCCGGCCGCCACGCGGACGCTTAATAAGGAAGGCTTAAAGCGTAACGGGGTTTGTGAAGAAACTCAAAAAACCATGAAACAGGCCTATCGGATACTCTTCCGAAGTGAGCAGCCATTCACGAGTGCGATTGAGCAGGTGCGTGCCGAAGTGTCATTGAATTCAGAATTGGAACATTTGCTGGCTTTTATTGAGTCCAGCGAACGTGGCATTGCTAAATAGGTGTCACGATTTTTTGCCGTTTCTCAAACTGGCAACATTCCTGAAAACCACATTCGCGAGCTAGCTCAATGGCTTGGTTTAAATCCGCGCCCACTTCATGCGGGGCATGGGCATCCGAACCGAATGTGATGTGTACACCGATTTCGCCTGCCAGCTTCAGGATATCCGGGTGGGGGTAGATCTCCGCGCAATCTTTTCGTAATCCGGCGGTGTTTAGTTCGATGCAGGTGTCAGTATCGGCGCATGCTATTAAAAACTCACGGTACAGCGGTTCGCAGTCTTCTTCGGGGATGAATCCGAATTTCTTGGGGAGATCGGCGTGGCCCATAATTTGAAACAGACCGGTTGCCGCAGCTGCAGTCAGGTTTCTGAAATAGGCTGTCCACACTTCCATAGTGTCGCTGTTTTTCCACTGATTGAGAGTCGCGGGATCGTCAATGGCCCAATCGCCCACGTAATGGACGGAGCCAATAAAGTAATCCCAGTCGTGCAAATCACTCATCTCGAGGATCCAGGATTCTTGACCGGGGAGAAAATCAACTTCGAGCCCATGCCGAATTGAGAGCGTAGGATGCTCTCTTTGGGCCTGTTCAAGTTTGCTGACGTATTCGGGTAATTCGCTGGCGCGCATGCGCCATTCGTCAAAATCGTCCTCACGCATGGGAGAATGATCACTGAACCCGATTTCGGATAAGCCGATTTTAAGGGCTTGGGCAGCATACTCCGTCGGTTCTCCCTTGGCGTGGCGGCACAAGGGCGTGTGCATGTGGTAATCAGCCGGCAACGGCATGTGCGGAGCATAGCCAGAGGATGGCGCGGCGGGAAGGGATTTGATTGACAGCCGGACAGTCGCCTCCCATTCTCTCACGGCAAATCCAACCGGAATTTGCCCCGCTTGTCGGGGTTTTTTGTTTTATGGCTAATACAATTCTCGTGGGGGCCCAATGGGGTGACGAAGGCAAGGGCAAGATCATTGACGTGCTCACCGAACAGGCTGATGTGGTGGTGCGCAGTCAGGGCGGGGCTAACGCTGGTCACACGGTTCGGGTGGGGGCCAAGGAATACATTTTACACCTGATCCCTTCAGGGATCCTGCGCCGCGGCAAGGTGTGCCTGATTGGAAACGGGGTCGTGATTAACCCTACTTCTCTGGTTGCCGAATTGGATGGCTTGAAACAAAAGAAAGTGGATGTGAAAGGCCGGTTGTACATTAGTGACAAGGCGCATTTGGTGATGCCGTATCACCGCGAATTGGAAGCCTGCGCAGAACGGATCAAAGGAAAGAACAAGATCGGCACCACGTTGAGAGGGATTGGGCCGGCGTACGGCGATAAGATCGCCCGCACGGGATTGCGGTTGGCGGATCTCGTGGATTCGCGTAATTTGGAATCGCGTCTCCGTACGCGTGTTCGTGAGGCGAATCGGTTGATCAAAGCGTTCGATGGTAAACCGGTTTCCTTTAAGGCGGTATATGCCGAATACAGCAAGGCGGCACGGCGTTTGAAACCATTCGTGGCGAACACTACGAAAATGCTCCATGACGCTTTGGCTGTAAAAAAAGAAGTGCTGTTTGAAGGGGCCCAGGGGACGTATTTGGATATCGATCAGGGGACATACCCGTTTGTGACTTCCTCCAACACCACATCGGGCGGAGCTTGCACAGGCTCGGGAATGCCTCCCAACAAGGTGGATCATGTGCTTGGGGTGATCAAGGCGTACACCACCCGCGTTGGCGGTGGACCTTTCCCGACGGAAGACGATGACATAGGCGACATGCTCCATAACATGGGGCGTGAATTCGGAGCTACCACGGGCCGGCCGCGGCGCTGTGGTTGGTTCGATGCAGTGGCCACCCGTCAGGCGGCGCAGGTGAATGGCATTGACCAGTTGGCGATCACAAATATTGATGGTTTGGACAAGCTGCCCGAGATTCGAGTGTGCACCGCATACAAGTTGCGCGGCAAGACGATTGATTATGTGCCGACCATATCTGAGGATATCGAGCAGGTGAAACCGGTTTATGAATCCTTTCCCGGTTGGCAGGTGGACACCAGCAAAGCCAAGACGTGGAAAGATCTGCCGCCCAAGGCGCGCACATATTTGAAGGCCATTGCCAAAATGATCGGGGCCAAAATTTTGATCGCTTCCATTGGCCCGGCGCGAAGTCAAACGATCTTTGTATGAGTGCACGGGCGGCCAAACTCAGCGCCGCTGCGCAAGAATTGCTGCCATTGCATGTGGCTGTGATCATGGATGGTAACGGTCGTTGGGCCAAAGAACGTGGACTGCCACGGATTGAAGGGCATCGGCGCGGCGCCGAATCCGCCCGGGCGATTATCAAAGCTGCTTCCGAAGCCGGGATTCGTTACTTAACGCTCTACACTTTTTCGATGGAAAACTGGAATCGGCCAAAAACTGAGGTCGATGCCATCATGAAGTATCTGGCGTATTATCTCAAAAAAGAAACGCCCGAGCTGGATCGGAACAATGTGCGTTTGGAATCGATTGGGCAGATCCACCGGCTGCCCGAGTCAGTTCAGAAACAACTTGAGAAATCCCGGCAACAATTGGCTAAGAACACGGGGTTAACGTTGGTTTTGGCGTTGAGTTACGGGGCTCGAGCGGAAATTGTGGATGCTTCCAGGACGATCGCCGAAAAAGTGCAATCGGGAGATTTGGTGCCGGAGGAAGTGAACGAAACCTTGTTCGGTATGCATCTGTACACGAGCCAAATTCCTGATCCGGATTTATTGGTGCGCACGAGTGGGGAAATGCGATTGAGCAATTTCCTGCTGTGGCAGGTATCGTATGCCGAGATGGTGGTTACGGATGTGCTGTGGCCGGAATTCCGCAAAGCAGCCTTTTTCGGCGCACTTGAGGAATTCGCAAAACGACACCGTAGATTTGGTAAGTTGTAGACAATCTTCATCACTTGGGCTCGACCTCACGCAAGGGCGCTCGTAACTTTTCAACTTCATGGCCGATTCCTATGAAGCCAAGCCCAGTAAGGGCAAAGTGTTCGCGCAGCGTCTGGGCAGTGCTTCTTTTTTGTATGGCGTGTTGATGGTGGGGCTCTTCAGTTCCCATGAACGGCTCTCGCAAGTGGCTTTTGGCGGGGTCATCACGTTATTGGGCGTGTTGGCGTTATTGGAATTGTTCGCCATGGCTGAGAAGCGGGGGATGAGGCCATTCCGAAATTTGGGTATTCTCATCGGCGTAAATCTGATCGTTCCGGTGTTTTGGGCGTTGGGCGTGGAGGGTGATCCTTTGTTGGCAGCAGAATTGGAGTTGGCCGTTTTCCTCTTTGCAATTCCGATTCTTGGCATAGCGCAGCTTCGGGCTTATTCGGCAGAGAATAAAGGTAGCCTCGCCCCTTTGGCGGCAACGGTGTTTGGTTTGGTTTACGTGGTTGTGATGCTGAATGTGATTCAGAAAATTCGTTACTTCCCTGAGTTGGAAGGTAATTGGTGGCTGATGTTCTTTATTGTCGTTAGCAAGATGAGCGACACAGGAGCCTATTGCACAGGGCAATTGATTGGACGGACCAAAATGATTCCGCGGGTCAGTCCTGGTAAGACTTGGGAAGGATTCGCCGGAGGGATTGCCTTCTCAGTATTGGCCGCCTGGTTATTTGTTCATTTTGGCGGCGAGCATTTCGGTAATCTTCCGCTAACGCATGCACTGATTCTGGGAGTGGGGCTCGGGGTGGGGTCGGTCTTGGGGGATTTGGTAGAATCCCTATTTAAACGTGAGGCGGACATGAAGGATTCGGGTAATTTCTTTCCAGGAGTTGGGGGCATCCTCGACATCCTCGATAGCCTGCTGTTCAATGCCCCGTTCATGTACCTGTACTTGAAGTGCATTTTGCCATCATGAAAAAGGTGGTCTTACTGGGGAGTACCGGTTCCATCGGTACCAGCACCTGTAAGGTGGTGGAGGACTTGCCGGATGATCTTGAATTGATCGGTTTAGCTGCCGGGCGCAATGTGGATTTATTGCGACAACAGGTTGCGCAGTTTCGGCCCAAGCTGGTGTCCGTCTCGGACCCAATCGCAGCAAAGGAGTTGACCGTTGAATTCAAAGGGGCGCCGCAAGTTGAATGCGGGGATGAAGGATTACTAGCGCTGGCCACGATGCCGGAAGCGGATATTGTTTTAATTGCCATTGTCGGCACAGCCGGTCTTCAGCCGGCTTTGGCGGCAATCCGGGCGGGTAAAGACATCGCAGTGGCGTCGAAGGAGATATTGGTGATGGCCGGTGAAACAGTGATGACTGAGGCGCGCAAACACGGAGTGAAGGTGTTGGCGGTCGATAGTGAGCACTCGGCGATTTTTCAGTGTCTGGATGGGAAGCCGGTTGATAGCATCCGTCGGATTTGGTTGACTGCCTCCGGGGGGCCGTTCCGCGAAAAACCAGCCAACGAATTTGAGAACATCACGGTCGAGCAGGCTCTGAAACATCCTTCGTGGGAAATGGGACGGAAGATCACGATTGATTCCTCCACGCTGTTCAACAAGGGGCTAGAGATGATCGAGGCCCGATGGTTGTTCGATATCGAAATGCCACGGGTCAAGGTGGTCGTGCATCCGCAAAGTGTGATTCATTCGATGGTGGAGTATGTGGATGGCTCCATGATCGCGCAATTATCCACGCCGGACATGTGCCTGCCAATCCAGTATGCGTTGACCTATCCGGCGAGAGCGGAAAGTGATCGAGTGCAAACCAGTTTGGCCGAAATTGGTCGGCTGGATTTCGAGGAGCCAGATACAGAGCGCTTTCCGGCGCTAAAACTGGCGCGGGAGGCCGGTGAGGTCGGTGGGACTTTGCCGGCTGTGTTGAATGCGGCCAATGAGGTGGCAGTCGAGGCCTTTTGTGAACGACAACTCAGTTACCTGGGAATCACCGAAACGGTGGGCTCTGTGATGGAAGCCCACCAAGTTGTGTCCCAACCATCTCTAAGAGAGATTCTTGAAGCAGACGCTTGGGCCCGAATCGCCGCCAAAAATGCAGTTTTGGCAGTGTGATTGCGCATTGCGATCAGCTCCTTTTTCTGACATATTCCCCGCCCACATCTGAGGGATGGCTGAGATTCTGAACATAATTTACGTGGTGGCGGTGGTTTTCCTCCTCTTTGGGGCGGCCATATTTGTCCATGAATTTGGTCACTTTTGGGTGGCTCTCAAGCGAGGTCTAAAGGTTGAGGAATTTGCCATCGGCTTCGGTCCCATAATCTGGAGTAAAACTCATGAGGGTATTCTGTATTCCATTCGCGCCATCCCGGCGGGCGGTTTTGTGAAGTTACCTCAAATGCTCACGAGCGAAGCGATTGAGGGTAAAGCCAAGGACGACGACGAAAATGGGGAAGATGATGCCCCGACCGAAGGCGATACTTCTCCTCCGGAGCCGGAAGAGGAATTGCCGGCGGTTTCACCTTTATCAAAAATCTTGGTCGCCTTTGCGGGGCCACTGATGAACGTGATCTTTGCTTTTCTGATCGCAGTGTTTATTTGGGTGGTTGGCATTCCGAAGCCCATTAACGAGCCCATCGTGGGCTATGTTGGCAAGCAGTCGAAGGAGCATGAAATTGGTGTTCGTCCCGGCGACCTGATTGCCATTGTCAATCAAGAGCCAATCGAAACTTGGCAGGATGTCGTTTATGCCGTGCTCGATAGTGAAGGCGACCGAGTAGAGGTTGAAGTGGAACGCGGGCGGCAATTGCTTAACTTTAAGTTGCCGGCGGGAACTTGGGGAGGCGGGATCCGGAGGATTCGTCTGGAGAACCATGATCAACTGGAAATACAAAGTATCGAAACCCCGAGTCTTTTTGGAGATGTTGGCTTTGAGCCGGCTGACATTGTGGTGAGCGTGAACGGGGAACCATCATACAGCCAGTATCAGTTTCTGGATATGTTGATGGCGGATCCGGGGAGCAGCAAAACCATCCGCGTGAAACGAGGCGAGGGCGACATTGAATTGATTTTTGATACGCCAGAGATTGCCGGAGTAGCGGTGGAGCAAGTGATGGATCAGGATGATCAGGGGAAACCGACAGCCGCTTCAAAGGCGGATATCCAAGAAAATGATATCATCATGTCCGCGGCCGGTGTTCGGGTGACTAGCACACGGCAATTGGTGGATATCATTCAAGCTCAAGACAATCAGCCCATGAAACTGGTTTTAATCCGTAAAGATCAAGAATTGGAAGTGGAGGTGACCCCAATTGAAAACCGGCTTGGGGTCGCGTTGAAACAGGATATTGGATTGGTTTTTAAGCCCGAACCGATTCGTTACAGCAAAGAACTGGCAAGGCCGACGCCCGCCGAGCAGATAGGAGATGTGCTGGATAAAATCGCCATTACCTTTAAGGCGCTTGGGCGCGGCAAGGAATCGGGAGTGGGGGCCAAGGACTTAAGCGGGCCGGTTGGTATTTTCGGAATGCTGGCGATTCAGGTGAATCATGATCTTCGTTTAGCACTGAGTTTTTTGGTTCTGCTAAACATCAACTTGGCCATTCTGAATCTATTGCCCGTGCCGGTGCTTGATGGTGGGCATATTTTGCTCTCCATTATTGAATGGATCCGTAAAGAGCCGGTCAGTGTGAGAGTGCAGGAATGGGCCACCACGGCCTTTGCGGCATTGCTACTTTGTTTCTTCGTTTATGTGACGTTCGCAGACGTGAAACGCGTGCCGTTGTTGCATGACATCTTCAATCGCGACACCGAAAAGGTGGAGCAACCAGCCGCCAGTTCCAGCGAATAGTATGGAGTACTGCGCCTCACCGTACCGGTACCAACGCCGCGTGACCCGGCCGGTGATGGTAGGCGATCCAGATCAGGGCGGAGTCATTATTGGTGGGGATCATCCTGTGGTTCGGCAATCGATGCTGACCAGCAGCACATTGGACACCGAGGCGTGTGTTGAGCAGTCGATGGACTTGGTGAACGCGGGGTGTCAAATTGTCCGGATTACCGCTCAAACAAAAAAATATGCGGCTAATCTGGAGTCCATTGTGAACGGCATTCGTTCGTCTGGCTCCGATGTGCCTGTGGTGGCCGACATTCACTTCAAGCCGGATGCTGCACTGGAGGCGGTGAAATGGGTGGAGATGGTCCGTGTGAATCCTGGCAATTATGCCGATTCCAAAAAATTTGCGACCCTGGAATACACTGATGAGGAGTATCAGGCTGAGTTGGAGCGGATCGAGGAAGAGTTCGGGCCGCTGGTGGATGAGTGCAAACGCTTGAACCGGGCGATGCGTATCGGAACCAACCATGGTTCATTGAGTGACCGCATCATGAACCGTTACGGGGATACGCCATTGGGAATGGTGGAAAGTGCCTTGGAGTTTGCGCGGATCGCGCGAGATCGGGGCTTTCATAATTTCAAATTCTCCATGAAATCCAGCAACCCAAAAGTGATGATCGAGTGTTACCGCTTATTGGCGGCGCGTCTTTCAGAACTCGGGCCAGATTGGAATTATCCGCTTCACTTGGGAGTGACAGAGGCCGGGGAGGGTGAAGATGGCCGCATCAAAAGCGCAATTGGAATTGGCTCCTTACTTTGTGACGGATTGGGTGATACGATACGTGTTTCGTTGACGGAAGATTCACCGAACGAAATTGCCGTTTGCAATGATTTGCTAGCGCAAATTCCCAAGCTAACCAGCGTGCATCCTAATTTGCCGGAGCTTGAATTGTCTTATGATGCTTTTGAATACACGCGTCGGGAGTCTTCAGAGGTTGAACTCATGGAAGGGGTTCGATGTGGGGGCGAGCAAACTGTTCGTGTGGTGGTTGCGCAAGCGGCTTGGGACAAGCTTCAACATCAGATCAAGCCCGGTGACGATGTTCGGCCGGAAGGCGTTTATGAACAGCTGAATGTAGCTGAGGTCGATCCAAGAGACGAGTTTAGTGTGCCGCAGCATGCCGAACTAGTCACGGTGATGGATGGCCTAGGGATGACTGCGATCGCTGCATTTCGATTATTGGCTTCACGCCTCAAAGCAATGAACTGTGATAAGCCGATCCTGCTAAAGGATTGCTTGGAAATTGAGAGAAAGTCATTGGAGCCGCGTATTGCTTTGTTGCAAGCTTCAGTGGTTGTGGGTTCGTTGTTATGCGATGGGATCGGTGATGCCATTCTGGTGCGGAGTGAAAGCGGGGCCATCCAGTCGCTGAGACTGGCGTATAATATTTTGCAGGCAGCCGGATGTCGTTCGTTTAAGACCGATTATGTGGCTTGCCCGAGTTGCGGCCGTACCTTGTTTGATTTGCAGGAAGTCACTGCCCGGATTAAGTCGCGCACTGATCACTTGAAAGGAGTGAAGATCGCCATTATGGGTTGTATTGTGAACGGGCCCGGCGAGATGGCGGATGCCGATTTTGGCTATGTCGGAGGAGCCCCGGGCAAGATCAACTTATACGTCGGCAAGACTCCTGTCCGGTTCAATATTCCTGAGCAAGAAGCGGTAGACATTTTGGTCG
>JAYQQG010000091.1:0-13692 GCA_038145765.1 Verrucomicrobiales bacterium | reverse complement strand
CGCCGCGCCCGGCCAAACCCGCCCCCCCCCCGGATGCCTTTGAACAGTTTCTGTCTGATGAACTGCAGGCCATCGAGGACGCAGGATTGCGGCGGGTATTGCGATCGGTGGAATCCCCACAACAAGTGACTGTTTTTAGCGAGGGTCACTCACTCATCAATTTTTCTTCAAACGATTATTTGGGCCTAGCGGCAGATGAATCTGTTGTGTCAGCCGCCAAGGAGGCTGTGGATTTATTCGGTGCTGGTGCGGGATCCGCACGATTAATCAGTGGTTCGCAAAAGGTCATTCACCAACTCGAATCTAAAGTAGCTGAGTTCAAGCAGACCGAGGCGGCCATCAGTTTTTCCTCTGGCTATGCGGCGGCGATGGGCACGGTGCCGGCCTTGGTGGGGGCGGGGGATGTGGTCGTAGTGGATAAGCTGGTGCATGCCAGCTTGGTGGATGCCGCCCGCTTGTCGGGCGCCAAATTGCGCGTGTTTAGTCACAATGACCTGAACGATTTGGAGTGCATCCTGAAATGGGCAGCCGCGCATGGAAGAAACACATTGGTGATTAGTGAGAGTGTGTTTTCCATGGATGGTGATTTGGCACCGGTCCGGAATCTAGTGCAATTGAAGGATCAACATGGTGCATGGTTGATGCTGGATGAAGCGCACGCTACGGGGTTGTACGGCGAAGGTCGACGTGGTGTTGCGGAAGAAATGGGAGTAGCCGGTGATGTGGAAATCCAAATGGGCACTTTGGGGAAGGCCATGGGTGCTGCGGGTGGATATATTTGCGGTTCCCAAAATTTGGTGGATTTTTTAATGAACCGGGCTCGCAGTTTTATGTTCTCAACAGCCCCTGTGCCGGCTCAAGCTGCGGCAGGTTGTCGCGCCATTGAAATTACGCAATCCGATGAGGGCGAACGGCTTCGGACGCGCTTATGGGCCAATGTTGATGCCCTGAAAAACGGCCTGATCCGTCAGGGATGGAAGCTGCCGATGGTGCGTAGCGCTATTTTGCCTTTGATGATTGGTGATGAATTCGAAGCTGTGGCGCTGTCGGCGCGGCTGCGCGAAGCGGGGGTTTGGGTTCCGGCTGTGCGTTATCCTGCCGTCGCGCGTGGTCAGGCACGACTGCGAATCACCGTCAGTTCGGCTCATGAACCAGCGCATCTTGATGCGTTGTTATTGGCGTTGGGAGAGAGGGAATGTGATGCATAAACTGGCTAGGCTCGATCACCGCTATATTTGGCATCCGTTCACCCAAATGCGTGATTGGACTAAACGCGAGCCGATCGTGTTGACGCAGGGCAAGGGGGCTACGTTGGAGGACGTGCACGGAAAGAAATATCTCGATGCCAACGCTTCGATCTGGACCAATCTGCACGGCCATAACCATCCGCGAATCAACCGGGCCATCCAGAAACAACTGGGCAAGGTGGCCCACACTTCCGCGTTGGGTTTGGCTAATGAGCCGGCATCCCTATTGGCGGAAAAATTGGTCAAGGCGGCGGGGCGGCCGCTGCGAAAAATATTTTATTCCGACGACGGTTCCACGGCGCTGGAAGTGGCGTTGAAAATGTCGTACGAGTACACTCGACGTGCGGGGCGTTCGCGGGTGCCTCGTTTTTTGTCACTCGATGGAGCATATCACGGCGACACCATTGGGGCCACCAGCCTCGGGCAGATTGATCTGTTTCATAAACCGTATCGCGGGCTCTTGTTCAAAACGGACAAAGTGATGTCGCCGGCCTGTTATCGGTGTCCCTTTAACCAAGCCAAACCGGAGCGTCGGGATGCGCGGTTATATGCTCGTTGCAACCATGAGTGTGTTGCGCAGGTTGAAACCAAATTATCCAAGCGCAACTATGCCGCGATGGTGGTGGAACCTCGTGTGCAGGGTGCTGCGGGGATGGTGATGCATCCGGACGGTTGGTTAAAGCGGGTTGGAGAGGCCGTTCGCTCGAGTGGGGCGTTGTTGATTGCCGACGAGGTAATGACCGGGTTTGGTCGGACGGGGAAACTGTTTGCCCACCAAAAAGAAAAGGTGACCCCAGATTTGCTGTGTCTGGCCAAGGGGCTCACGGGCGGATACCTGCCCATGGCGGCTACACTGACCACCCAACCGGTATACGAAGCGTTTCTAGGTGAGTACGAGGAGTTTAAGTCTTTTTTTCATGGACACAGCTACACGGGAAATCAATTAGGCTCGGCCGCGGCTCTGGCAAGTTGGGAATTGCTCAATGCGGTCGGGGCACAAGCTCGCCGACGGCCAATGGAGAAGCGATTGAGTGCCGCGTTAAATCCCCTGTGGGAATTAGCCGCCGTGGGTGATGTGCGTCAGGAAGGTCTGGTGGTCGGTGTGGAATTAGTTGCGGAATGGGAAACGCGCCGAGCATTACCGCTCAAAGCGCAGGCGGGAATCCGGGTTTGCGAAGAGATGGCCCGCCGCGGGGTTTTGACAAGACCCATCGGAAACGTAATTCCATTGCTGCCACCCTATTGCACGACTGATGCGCAATTACGCCGCATGGTGAAAGTGTTGCGGGAGTCGATTGTTAAAGTGTTGGGTGGGGCGCTGGTTTAGTCGCCCGGTGTGCGGATACGTTCTACCAATTCCACCGCTTCGTCCGGAGGCGCTTCCGTGTTGCTCGAGACCGCGAAGGCGACCGCAAAATTTACCATCGCGCCGACGGCCCCAAATGCATTGGGTGTAATGCCCAGGAACCAATTTTCCTGCATGCCACCGAGAAACGATGTGCCCGGAATAAACATGATGCCTTTGTGTTGAAACACGTAGAGCAGGGTGACCCCCAATCCGGCCACCATGCCGGCAATGGCACCTTGACGGTTCATGCGCTTGGAGAAAATGCCGAGCATGAGTACGGGGAAAATGGAGGATGCAGCGAGTCCGAAGGCGATCGCCACAGTGCCGGCTGCGAAATCAGGCGGATTAAGGCCGAAATAACCGGCCACGGCGATGGCTCCCATCATGGCCACCCGGCTGGCATTGAGCTCATCTTTTTCCGAGATTTCCGGTTTAAGAATGCCCTTGAGAAGATCGTGGGATACGGCCGAAGAAATGGCGAGCAACAGGCCGGCCGCCGTGGAAAGGGCGGCGGCCAAACCGCCGGCTACCACCAAAGCAATCACCCATCCGGGCAGTTTGGCGATTTCGGGGTTGGCAAGCACGATGATGTCCTTATCCACGGTGGTCATCTCATTGCCTTTCCAGCCATATTCTTCTGCCTTTCGGGCAAAAGCTTCATTTTGATCGTTGTAGTACTGGATCCGGTTGTCGCCGTTTTTGTCTTCGAACCCGAGCAGGCCCGTCTTTTCCCAATTCTGAAACCATTCCGGACGGTTTTTGTATTCGAGATTACCTTCAGCAGAACCGATTGGGCCGGGCTGAATGGTTGCTGACAGATTCAAACGGGCCATGGCGGCGACGGCGGGAGCGGTGGTGTAAAGAATGGCAATGAACACCAGGGCCCAACCGGCGGAGAGGCGGGCATCACTGACCTTGGGCACCGTAAAGAAGCGGATGATCACGTGCGGCAGGCCCGCGGTGCCGATCATGAGCGAGAGGGTATACATAAACATGTTCAGTTTACCGCCAGCGACACCGGTGGTGTATTCGCTAAAACCGAGATCGGTCACCACTTGATCCAGTTTGGCCAGTAGCGGTGTGCCATCGACGTTGCCGCCAAGGCCCAGTTGCGGGATGGGATTTCCCGTGAGTTGAAGGGAAATGAAAATGGCAGGCACCGTATAGGCGAAGATTAGGACAACATACTGGACGATCTGGGTGTAAGTGATGCCTTTCATGCCGCCGAGGACGGCGTAGAAAAAGACAATGCCCATGCCCACAAACAGGCCGGTGTTATAATCGGTTTCCAAAAAGCGCGAGAAGGCAACCCCGACACCCTTCATCTGGCCGATGACGTAGGTGACGGAAATAATGATCAAACAAGCCACCGCCACGATGCGGGCGGTTTTGGAGTAGAAACGTTCCCCGATAAATTCCGGCACTGTAAATTTGCCGTACTTGCGCAGGTACGGCGCGAGCAGCAGGGCGAGCAGAACGTAGCCGCCGGTCCAGCCCATTAAAAAAACGGATCCGCCATAGCCACTGAAAGCGATCAGGCCGGCCATGGAAATAAACGAGGCCGCGCTCATCCAGTCGGCCGCCGTGGCCATGCCGTTGGCGATCGGGCTGACCCCGCCGCCGGCGACATAGAATTCCTTGGTCGACTTGGCTTTGCTCCAGATGGCGATACCGATGTAGGCGGCAAAGGTGAGCCCGACAATCAGATAGGTCCAGATTTTGACATCCATCAGGCGTCCTCCTGGTTCGCGGGTTCTTCGGTCGTCTCAGCACTTTCCTTTTCAGCAAAGCCGTGTTTCTCATCCAATTGATTCATCAGACGCACATACACGAAAATCAGGATGACAAAGACATAGATGGAGCCCTGTTGGGCCATCCAAAAGCCGAATTTATAGCCGCCGAGCTGAATTTGGTTGAGAGGTTCAACCAACAGGATGCCGCAGCCGTAGGACACGATAAACCACACGACCATCAACCATGCCATGATGCGGAGATTATCCCGCCAGTAAGCGTGGCGGCGTTCGGAAAGTGGTTTGGATGCGTGGGATTCGGCCATGATAATGCCTGAAGGCTGCGGGGTTTTAACAGAGGCATGGCAAGGGCGCAATGCTCGGTTGATAACAACAGCGGCCGCCTTTGCCCTTTCATTTTAGGCGTGCCTGCCGTACCGTCCGCCGTTCCGGAAATGCCGAGTGTCTATATCAAAACCTATGGGTGCCAGATGAATGAGCGCGACAGCGAGGCGGTTGCCGCTCAGCTCATGGCCAAGGGGTATGCGGTGGCCCCGGATGAGGCGCAGGCCGATGTGATTTTGCTGAATACCTGCAGCGTGCGCGATGCCGCCGAACAAAAGGCCATCAACAAAATGGAGACGTTGATTGGGCAAACCCGCAAACGGAACCCCGACACCGTTCTCGGGTTCATGGGCTGCATGGCGCAAAGCCGGGGAGGGGAGCTGGTCGAACAATTGCCGGATGTGGATCTGGTGCTAGGTACGCAGAAATTCCATCGGGCGGGTGAGTATCTGGATGATTTGATCGGGGGACGCCGGGATCAAGTGGTGGATACGGATGAGGAAGCCGGTAGTGAAGGCGCCATTCGAGAGCATTTGGCCAATGCCCAAAGCGACACTAAGGCAGTGACGGCGTTTGTCAGCATCATGCAGGGCTGTAATCAATTTTGCACCTTTTGCATTGTACCCTACACGCGCGGGCGCGAACGGTGCCGGAGTATAGAAGATATCGTCGATGAATGCCGGATGCTCGTGGACAATGGCGTGAAGGAGGTGACGCTGCTTGGCCAGATCGTGAACAGCTACGGCAAACGGGAGATCGGTGTGAAAGACGGCAAGAGTGCTTTCGTGCAATTGATTGAGGCCGTGCATGAAATTGATGGGTTGGAGCGGATCCGGTTTACTTCCCCGCATCCCAAAGGGTACGGCGATGATTTGGTTGATGCCTATGTGCGCCTGCCTAAACTCATGGAGAATGCCCATCTGCCCGTGCAAAGTGGTAGCGATCGGATGCTCAAGTTGATGCATCGAGGTTACACACGCGACCGGTTTCTGGAATTGGTCGGCAAACTGCGCGCAGCTCGGCCGGAAATGGGGGTGGGCACGGACATCATCGTGGGATTCCCCGGTGAAACAGATCAGGATTTTGAGGAGACACTGAGTCTCTGCCGGGAAGTGGAATTTGATAATGCGTTCCTCTTCAAATACAGTCGCCGGCGGGACACCCCCGCGGCCGAGATGCCCGATCAGTTGCCGGAAGCCTTGATCGAGGAACGCCACGCACACCTGTTGCAAGCGGTGGATGAGATTCGTGTCCGCAACCTGAAAGACTACGTGGGCAAAAAAATGGAAATCCTGGTCGAGGGCCCCAGCCGACGGAATGCCGCCCGCCTCGAAGGACGGACGCGTTGTAATAAAATTGTGATCTTTGAAGGCGGGGACCGTTTTGCGGGTCAGGTGATGGATGTGGAAATCGAAAGCACCTCCGTCACCACCCTGTACGGCAATCCTGCCATCCTCAATCTGAACTGATGCCGGAAGTTTCACTCTCAACGTTGTCGATGATTCTAGGAGGCATCGCCTTGGCCGGTGGCGCTTGGGGCATTGCGGCGCGGGAGCAGGCGCTTGAATTCATCAAAGGATTTCCCCGAAACGAAAACGCGGGCTACTTCACTATCTTGGCGGCAATGGTTTGGTTTCTCCTGATCCTAAAAGGGGAAAGCATGAGCGATTTTGAACGATACCGGCTCCACTTTAATGCGTTCATTTTAGTGACGGGCATAGGGGCATGTGTGTATTTGAAAGACTTTCTCGCCGTGCGCGGCTCAGCCGTGCTGATGATCTTGTTGGCCAAACTGATTGTCGACACCGCTCGGTGGCACGAAAGCGACTGGCGGCTTGTGCTGGTGACGATGGCCTATATCTTGGTGGTGAAGGGCATGTGGTTTACTGCGTCTCCTTGGCGGATGCGGGATTTAATTCAGTATGTAACTGGCGATGAGGGGCGGTTTAAAAAGGTGTGTATTGCACGTGTGATCTTTGGCGTGCTGTTGGTGGGGCTTGGGGTGACAGTCTTCAAATAAAAAAGCCGCCCGAAGGCGGCTTGTCATCCATAGTGATTCAGGGTTAACGCTCGCGACGTTGCTCAAGGCGTTCCTGAATCTCTCGCAGAGCATGGGACAACTCGCGCACATGGTTGCGCAGTTCCTCCAATTCGCGGTCGCCCTCCCGGCGGACATTGGGGGGGGCCTCCCGTTCTGGGCGTTCGCGTTCATGGAGATGCGCCATCAGTTCTTTGGCAAATTCATGCATCCCGGCGGCTTTGAGGTGTTCGATGGCTTGATGAACATGACGGGCCCGTTGGTCGTGGCCAGGGTGCTCGCGCTCACGCCGTTTGCCTCGTAATGCTGCCAGTTCTTCCTGCACGTGGCGGCGCACGCGTTCAGCTTCTTCTTTTTTGCCAGCCTTCACGAGTTCGTGAATGTGCCGTTCCGCTTCTTCAACGAATTTCTTGATTTCAGCTTCTTTGTTGTGCGCATGGCGGTCTTGCTCCTTGCGATGTTTGGCGATGACTTCCTCGACATGCCGCATGAGCTTTTGCGCTTCCTCTTTGCGGCCGGCTTCGAGGAGTTCGTGGGCTTTGTGTTGTTGCTGGCGAGCCCAGCGTTCGAGCTCGTTGCCTTCATGGTGTTCGCGGTCACCATCCCGTTCGCGGTCACCATCCCGTTCGCGGTCACCATCCCGTTCGCGGTCACCATCCCGTTCGCGGTCACCATCCCGTTCGCGGTCACCATCCCGTTCGCGGTCACCATCCCGTTCGCGGTCACCATCCCGTTCGCGGGGTTGGTCGCGTTCTATCCGGTCGCCATCGCGGCGTTCGCGTTGTTTGCCTTCACGGTCGTCGTTGGCGGTAAGAGTCAGACCGATTCCGGCGAGTAGTGCCGCGGTTAAATATAGAGTCCAATGTTTCATGTTAATGTGGGTTGTGGGTTAGTGGTCCTTCAGGCTACAAGGCGGGTGTGCTTTGTCCAGTGACAATCGTAAGGAATTTACATTGATGCCGAATAGGATTTTGGTCGTGCGAGGTGGGGCGCTTGGCGATTTTGTGCTGACGTTGCCGGTGTGGGCTGCGTTGCGCCGGAGGTTTCCCCAGGCAACGTTGGGGGCTTTATTGCCTGCGGATCGCGGCCAGTTCGGGGAAGTGGCTGGTGTTTTCGATGAATCGCGTTGTTTGGATGATCGAGAATGGGCTTCGTTTTTTGTGGAAAACGGAGAACTGAAAGGACCCGCTGTGGCTTGGCTTGGCCGGTTTGATGCGATTGTATCGTATTTGCATGATCCGAAGAGAGTTTGGGAAACCAACGTAAAGCGGGTTTGGCAGGGGGATTGGCTTCAAGGTGAGGGGCGGCCGCCGAGAGGTGGGGATTGTCCGATGAGCCTGCAATTGCTGGCCCCCTTGCATCGATGGGGGATCGTTGATTCCGACCCAGTGCCGCGAGTGAATTTCACCGAAGCGAAGGAAATTAGATGGGCCTTGGGGGTGCATCCGGGCAGCGGCAGCGAGACGAAGAACTGGGCGTTATCGCGTTGGGAACAGTTTCTACAACATTGGCTGGCCAAAACAAACAATCGACTATTACTAATAGGAGGAGAGGCCGAGCGCGAGCGGCAGGCATGGATGAAATCTATGGTGGAGGACCAAGGAGAAGTGCGGTTTGGGGAATCGTTATTGAAGACCGCGCAAGCGTTGCGGCAATGTGCACAATTCGTTGGGCACGATTCCGGGGTGACCCATTTGGCGGCGGCATTGGGAGTGCCTTGTGTGGTGCTTTGGGGGGAAACCAATCGAAAGATTTGGCAGCCGCAGCAGGATCATGTGAGAGTGATCGATGGAGGGAAAGGATTGATTGGCATTTCGGTGAAAGCAGTCCAAGCAGCGGTGGATACGGGTGGCGTTCGTTGACTTTTACATAAAATGTGGCAGGTTGTAGTGGGCATGACACGAGTGGGTTGATTCCTCAATTCAAACACCCGCGTGTTATTTCAACTGTTGCCTCAAAGATAGGAGGTCATTGTGCAAGTCTATATTTCCAAAGGGGATAACCAATGGGGGCCGTTTGAGTTGGATCAACTTGAACGGCTGAAGAGTGAGGGGGCTCTCAACGAGAACGACTGGGCCTGGGTGCAGGGTGAATCCGATTGGGTGCCGTTATCCGATCTGATGGAGCGGCATGGCGTTCGGACGCCTGTTTGGCAGCCGGCCGTGCCAAGCCGACGGACTTGGAGGTTTTATGCACCCGTTGCCGTGGGAGTAGTGTGTCTCGTGATGTTAATCATCGTTGGCTGGCCGACCGTGGTGGATGTGGATCGGTTGCAGTATCGCGGCGGAGTGGCATACGAGGAGGCGGCTGGGCAACCGTACGAGGGCAGGGCGGTGGGGTATTATCCGGATGGCGTAAAACGGATTGAGAGCCATTTCAAAGGGGGGCATCAGCACGGCTGGGTGCGGGCGTATTATCCCGATGGCGGCTTACAGAGCGAGGGTCGGAAGGAAAATGGCCGTTTCCATGGAAAAGTTGTCCAATATCACGAAAATGGGGAGATTAAGCGCGAAATGCAGTTCATCCACGGTAATCTTGTAGAGCAGCAGAAAATGCCTGCAAAATACGGAAATTAGTCGTAGCTTCAAAAACCCGATTTTTTCTGAAAAATCACTTGCACCCCGGTGGGCTTCCTCCTATTCTTCGCGCCCTTTTCGGAAGAAAACGAAGGATTTTTCATGCCTACCAAGAAAGTAGTCAACAAGACGCGCAAGGCGGTTTCGAAGCGGTTCAAGGTGACCGCCTCGGGCAAGGTGAAGCGCAACCGTCAGGGCAAGCGCCACTTGCTGAGCAGCAAGAGTCCCAAGCGCCGTCGCCGTCTGGGCAGTGCCACGTATGTTGAGAAGGACGACATGCGTCGCATCACCGAAAGTCTTCCCTTCAGCCACTAAGGATATCCCATGCGATCGACGAACGGACCTGCCTCACGTAAACGCCGCAAACGCTGGTTGAAAGCCGCCAAGGGCTTTTGGCTGCGCCGCAGCAAGCTTTACCGTTACGCCAAGGACGCGCTGGATCACGGCCGGCAATACGCCTACCGCGACCGCCGCAACAAGAAGCGCGAATTTCGCGCCTTGTGGAATGTGCGCATTAATGCCGCCTGCCGCGCGAACGAGATCACTTACAGCCGATTTATCGAGGGCCTCAAGGCGGCCGAGGTCGAGGTCAACCGCAAGGTGCTCGCCGACATCGCCGCCCAGGACGAGGCCGCTTTTACCGAATTGGTGAAAGTCGCCCAAGGGGGCTTGGAGGCGAAGGCGAAGTAACGCTGTAACTTTCCAGGACGGGCGACCTCAACGGTCGCCCGTTTTTTGTTTGTGGGTCGAACCTGAATCACTACATTCCCTGCACACCATGTCGTTGCTCGACGAAATCAATCCTCTCAAAGCCGAAGCCTTGGCTGAACTGAATGCCGCCACCGATCAGTCCACACTGGATCGCGCCAAGGGCGCCTGGTTGGGCCCGCAGGGGCGTTTCACCGGTTTGATGAAACAAATGGGCTCACTATCCAAGGAAGAGCGACCGCTTGCCGGCAAGGCCATCAATGCGGCCAAAGGCGAGCTCGAGGCGGCGCTTCAGACTGCCCGGGATCGGGTTGAGCTGGCTTCGGCGGCACCGGCAGAGCCCACGGATTTCACCGCGCCGGGCCGGCGGCGGCGCTTGGGGAAGCTTCATCCGCTCACTCAGGTGACAGAGGATATCGTGAAGAGCTTTCGCAAGCTCGGCTTTGTGGTGGCGGATGGACCGGAGATTGAGGATGAGTACCATTGTTTTGATGCCCTGAACACGCCGGCTGATCATCCTGCCCGCGATGCGCAGGATACATTTTATGTGGAGACGGATGGCCGTCCGCTTCTCCGCACCCACACTTCCAGCGTGCAGATTCGGGTGTTGAAGGAACAAAAACCGCCGGTGCGCATCATCGTCCCGGGGCGCGTGTACCGACGGGACACAGCGGATGCCACGCATAACCCCACCTTTCATCAGGTGGAAGGGTTGTACGTGGACCGGGGTGTGACGGTGAGCGACCTCAAGGGGACGGTGGAATTTGTCTTTCGCGAATTAATGGGTCCCAAGACGCAGATTCGGTTCCGCCCGCATTATTTCAGTTACACCGAGCCCAGCTTTGAAATTGATTTTGCGAATTCGTTGACCCGCAAGATGGGCAAGGATTGGTTGGAAATCGCCGGCTGCGGCATGGTGCATCCGGCCGTGCTGGAGGAGGTCGGGCTGGATCCCGAGGAATGGAGCGGCTGGGCGTTCGGCTTTGGCATCGAACGGATCGCCATGTTGCGGTATGGAATCAACGACATTCGCCTCTTCTACGAGAACGACACCCGTTTCCTGCATCAATTTTAACGTCCCATGAAAGTCACTTACAATTGGCTCAAGGAATACGTCGACTTCGATTGGTCAGTCGAGGAACTTGCTGAGCGCATCACCATGCTGGGCGTGGAGGTGGAGGGAATCGCCGAAACCGGAGGTGCATTTGATGGCATCGTGATCGGGCAAGTGATCACACGCGATCAACATCCCAATGCCGACAAGCTGACACTCTGCAAGGTGAGTGACGGATCGGAGGAATTGCAGATCGTATGTGGTGCCACCAATTTTCAGGCCGGAGACAAAGTGGCATTGGCGACTTTGGGTACGGCTATGCCTGTGGAAGAGGGCGACAAGCCGTTCGTGATTAAGGAAGGCAAAATTCGCGGCGAACTCTCGCAGGGAATGATGTGTTCCGGTCGCGAGCTGAAGCTCAGTGATGATCACGAGGGAATATTGATCCTCCCGGACGATGCTCAAGTCGGACAGTCGTTTGGTGAACATTTGGGTCGGGCAGAAAAAGATACGGTGTACGACTTGGAAGTGACGCCCAATCGGCCGGATCTCAATGGAGTGATCGGGTTGGCCCGTGAAATTGCCGCCTTAACAGGGAATCCGCTGAAGCTGCCGGAAACAAACTTGAATGAATCCAAGGAATCCGTTGACGGCTCGGTGGCGGTGCAAATTGAGGATGCGGAACTTTGCCCGCGTTATAATGCCCGGGCCATTCGCGGAGTGAAGGTGGGGCCGAGCCCGGATTGGTTGAGCAGTCGCCTGGAGCAGGTTGGGATTCGGCCGATCAATAACGTGGTGGATGTGACCAATTACGTCATGATGGAAACCGGTCAACCGCTGCATGCGTTTGATTTGAATCTGTTATCAAAGGCGAATGATCGGCACACCGTGGTGGTGCGCCGAGCGGTTGATGGGGAGCCATTTACAACACTGGATGAGGCGGAGCACCGGTTGGGCACGGATCATTTGTTGATCGCTGATCCGGAAAAGGGAATCGCCTTGGCTGGCGTGATGGGCGGGTTAAACACGGAAATTCAAGACACAACGCAGGATGTCCTGCTGGAGACAGCGTATTTCAATCCTCAGAACATCCGGGCTACATCCAAACAGCTGGCGCTACATACGGATGCCAGTTACCGTTTTGAGCGTGGGGCGGATGTGGGTTGTGCCGATTGGGTGAGTCGCCGGGCGGCCAGGTTGATTGTCGAGGTTGCCGGTGGCGAATTATTGGCCGGCGCGGTGGACGCCTATCCGCAGCCGCATGAACCGAAGGAAATCACATTGCGCCATGCCCGCACAGATGCGTTGTTGGGCATCGCGATTGAGCCGGCTAAAGCGGTGGAGTATCTGCAGGGATTAGAGCTTGAGTTGGTCGCTCAGGACGACGCTTCAGCCACGTTCCGGATCCCCTCCTGGCGTGTGGATTTGAAACGTGAAGTGGATTTGGTTGAAGAGGTATGTCGAGTGCATGGTGTGGATGCGATTCCCGCCACGGCCCCGCGAGGATGCTTGGGGGCCCATGCGTTTGATGTGCAGCACGACGCATTGACTGAGGTCCGTGAGATTCTCGTCGGCTTGGGATTGGACGAGGCGCAGGGGCAAACCTTGATCAGTGACGAGTCAGCTCAATTGGCGGCGGATGCATGGGTGGCTCTTGAGTATCCCTTGTCCAGCGACATGAATGTGTTACGACCGAGCCTGTTGCCCGGTTTGCTGGATTCATTGCGGAACAACCTGACCCGGCAATCTTCGGACGTCATGTTGTTTGAAGTGGGCCGCACCTTTGCGCCTGGGCCGCAGGAGATCCGCAAAATTGCAGTGCTTTTGACCGGGCAACGGCAACATGCGTTCTGGCAGGACGACCCGGTCAAGTTGGGCATTAGTGACCTCAAGGGAGTGGTGGAGGAATTGTTGGAATCGCTCGGTGTTTATGGGGTGCAGTTTGTTCGTCGGAATGAGGCCACGACGTTGTGGTTGGAATCGGCGGAGCTTAAGATGGGCAAAGAGATTATCGGGCAGTTGGGTCAATTGCAGCCTGCTTTGGGTAAACGGTACGAGGCGCGCGAGGCGGTTTATCTGGCTGAAGTGGATCTGGATGTACTGCTGCATCGCCGCACCACCAATAAATCGTTCAAGGCATTGCCACAATTTCCGGCCAGCGAGCGGGATGTGGCGATGATTGTTCCGGAATCGGTAACGCACGCGGACGTATTGGCGGTGGTTAAAACGGCCAAGCCGGCTAATTTGGTGAATACGACATTGTTCGACGTTTTCCGCGGCAAGAATGTGCCGGAAGGGCAGAAGAGCCTTGCCTATTCGTTCACCTATCGGAATGCTGAAAAGACCCTGAAAGACAAAGAAGTGAACGCGGCCCACGAACAGTTAGTGGCGGCCCTGACCGAGCAACTTTCGGCGACCATCCGCGACACCTAATCTCAATGGATCTGAGCGCCATCCATCCTTTGCAGGAGCAGCTTGAGAAGCATCCGGTGTATGCCAAGGTACAGGATTTACCCGGACTGCGGAATTTCATGCAGCATCATGTGTTTTCGGTATGGGATTTCATGAGTTTGCTCAAGGCACTCCAACGCGACCTCGCTCCAGCCCAAACACCGTGGTTGCCCGGGCGCTTTGCCAGTGCGCAAC
>JAYQQG010000090.1:0-13852 GCA_038145765.1 Verrucomicrobiales bacterium | reverse complement strand
CTAAACGTTTGCTCTACGCGTAATTCATACCGGCCCAGTTCCAAGACATCGCCGACCTTTGGAAAGGACCCCAATCGCTTGGTGATCAGCCCGCTAACGGTGGTGACACCCGGTTCGTCGCAATCTTCCTCCGTCAATTCAGCCAGTTCATGCAACGGCATCGTCCCCTGGATGGACCAAGTGACTTCATCAAGCTGTTCGTACATGGGTTTTTCATGATCGAATTCATCCTGAATTTGGCCCACCAACTCTTCCAAAATATTCTCCAATGTCACCATCCCCACCGTGTCGCCGTATTCGTTGACCACCAGCGCAAAGTGCAATTTACGCTCGAGGAATATCCGCATCACCCCCTCCAGACGCGCCGTTTCCGGGGCGTACACCAAATCCCGCGACATCGGCTTCAACTCCGCCGCCCTGCTCGCCTTGGCTCGTTGCGCATATAGATCCTTGATGTGAACTACCCCCAAGGTCTCATCAATATTCCCGCCCACACACAACGGAAAGCGTGAATGTCGTGTGCGTTCTGCCAATTCCAAACATTCTTCAATGCTCGCCTCTGTGTTGAAGCCTTCAATCTCCCGTCGCGGACGCATCACATCTCGAGCAATCCGATGTTTGAGATCGAAGGCATTTAAAACCAAGTCACGGCTGAATTGATCCTTCGCTGAGCCGTCGCCGACTGCGCCAATCATCATGCGCAATTCCTCTTCCGAATGAACATGCCCATGTTCATCCACCTCTCCGAGTCCCACTTTTTTCAACAGCCACAGCGCCCAATTATTTAACAGCCAAATAAACGGATACATGGTCCAGTAAAACCAGCGAAGCGGATAGGCAATCCATAAGGTCGTGGGCAGGGATCGTTGGATGGCAACCCATTTCGGCGCCATTTCGCCCACAACAATATGCAGGACGGTGATCACCGCAAAACCGGCCCCATACGAAATTGTATGCCGCCAGTCTTCATTGGCCAATAAGGCAGCCCCGTTGATTTCCAGATCGAAAATCGGTTCCAGTAATTTATCAAAAATGGGATGACCCACGTACCCCAATGCCAGACTGGCAATCGTGATGCCTAATTGACAGGCGCTGAGATAGGCATCGAGATTCGCCACCAGATGGCGCGCCATGGTTGCACGCCGGTGGCCCTTGGAAGCCATCGGCTGCAACTGCGTGTCTCGCACTTTCACCAACGCGAACTCAGCCGCAACAAAAAAACCGTTCAGCAAGACAAGAAATGCCACTGCCAGGCAGAGGCCGATGATCGTCATCACTTCCCCGGCATCCATCAGACCTTCACCTCCCCAAAGACCACCTTCAAAATATCCGGCAGGCTCACCATGCCGAGCTCTCGCCGTCGTTTATCCAGGATGATCACCACCCGTTGGCCCGAACGCTGCATCACTTGGAGGAGCGATTGCAAACGGATGTCTTCATCTTGATACAACGTGGATTCCAGAAAATCCCCCACTGGCCGTTGCCATTCGGTTTCTGGCAGGAAAATCAGGCGCCGCAAATTGACAACCCCGGCAATCCGGCGCCGGTTGCCGGTATCCACCCAAACCGGCAATCGGGTGTAAGGTTCCACGCTGTGTTGACGAATCAGGTCCACCACGCGATCTCCGGCGTTTATTACCGGCAACTCATCAAACGGCTTGGCTAATTCGCGTACCGGGATTTTTTGAAGATCCAGCACACGATCGATCATCACCCGTTCATCATCGGTCAAGCCCTGCCCGTTTTCGGTCATTAATTGCCGCAGCTCTTCCCGACTGCCAAACAAACTCCCCCGTCGGCGGCCTCCCACCGGCACAAATAACAACACCTCAGAAACACTCTTCAATATCTCAACCAGCGGGCTAAGCAGTAATTCAATCCATCCAAAAAACCGCGTGAACAACACACTCAATCGTGTGGCGTATTTTCCGAAAACCATCTTGGGCAGCAGCTCGCACACCGTGTAAAACGCTAAACACCCCAGGATGAACGCGATCCAAAACCCTGCAGCTGTTCCTGTTGGCAACAGCAAATCGCTGTACTCGTCCACCGTGAACCAGCGGGTCAGGCCATAGAGCCCTGCCAACCCCAACACCGCATTTGCCAAGGTATTCCCCACGAGAATGGTCCAGAGTGTATCTTCGGGTTGATCCAAATGCGTCAACAACCGGCCGGCGCGCGAATCACCTTCACGGGCCATGCGCCGCAATCGCAACCGGCTCAACTCTACTAAGCCAGTTTCCAAGCCTGACAATAAGAAAGACAGGCCTGCACAAAGCATTCCCAATCCCAATAAGCTCCAGTCCAAGGAGGTCATCGTCCCCCTCCCGTCCGTTTGGCGACCACTTCCAAAATGCGTCGAGGATCAGCCCGAGTAACTCGAATTGTAAGCCCGCTAAATTCCACTTCGGTATCAACTGATGGTATACAATCCGATTGCGAGGCAACCAATCCTCCCACTGTATCCAAGCCCGGGGCCCGTTGGAGTTCCGGATATTCACGGCGGAAATCTTCCAACCAAACATTGCCGGACATTCGCCAGTGCCCTGGTTCGATTTCTTCCAAGACAAATTGAGATTCATCCCCTTCGCGGCGCAAACCGCCCACCACATCCGCAAGAATATCTTCCAAGGTCACAATCCCTGCAGTGGTACCAAATTCATCAAGCACAATCGCCATGGTATGCGTTTTGTTCTGAAAACTTTTGAGTAATTCCAGCAGGTTCATTTCCTCCGGGACAAATGACGGAAAATCGATCACCTCCACCATGTCCACCTCCGGATCAGCCAAGAGCTTGGGCGTATTCAATATCCCCACAATACTGTCCGCGCTCTCTCCGTACATCGGCAGGCGCCGGTGTTGATGTTGACGAGCTGCAGCCAACATTTCCGGCACACTCAGATCGTGCGGGATACTGGCCATTTGCGAGCGGGGCCGCATCAGATCCCCCACCGTACGCCGGTCCAGATGCGTGATACTGAGAATAATTTCTTTTTCTGAAAGCCCTAGCGTGCCGGATTGAGAAGCCAACTCCAACAATTCTCGGTATTCCTCATCGGATAACGGCGGCAAGGGTTGAATCGATCCCGGCACCAGCCGCATCAATTGACTGTTCACCGTTTGCGCAACCCGCCGCACAGGCCCCGTCAGTCGGACCAACCAAAGCATGACCGACGCTACACGCGGGGCCCATAATTCCGGCCTCCGAACCGCTAATGTCTTGGGTACGATCTCGGAAAATAAATTCAACCCGACAGCTACCAAAAACCCGATTAAACCAAACCACGCCTGATCGAGTTTCCAGCCCAACACCAATGCCATGGCAATTACCGCGCCATGCGCCAGCGTATTCCCCAAGGTCATGGTCGCCAACAAGTCCTGTGGCGAAGCCAGCAGTTTGCGGATAAAAACCCCACGCTCGGGTTGATGCGCTGTAATTTGACGCAAACGCCACTTACCCAGCGTCAGCAATGCCGTTTCTGCCAGTGCAAAGAAAAACGCAACGCCGGTAAAACCCAGCAGCAATATCAGTTCGGTATAAAACTGCATGCTTATCGAGCCGCCCTAATTGAGGATCATATTGCGCCGCAAAAATGTCGGCACATCAAGGTCCTCACCATCATGCAGATTCGGCTCCCCCTTGTCAAAGCGGCCTTTAGAGACCGGCACCAACGGTAGTTGTTGTTGCTGCAAATCTCGGGTCGAAGCCGGTTGTTTTCGAACGGAGGATGCCAGCGGTGTGGAATAATTATCTTTTTGCTCCGCCACCGGCTGGACGGCCCGAACTCGCTGATGTGGAATCAGCACCATGACCCCCATCCCTGCACCCATCGTGTTATCGATATGAACCCCAAGGATCAGTTGTGCTCTTGAGGCTGAAGCCTTGAGGTGGCCAACAAATTCGTCGATCTCATCCATGGACATGGAAGCATCCCCCGCCACACTCACGATCATATATTCGCAATCGCGTAATTCCTGTCCGGAATTGAGATATCGATTCTTCAGCAACGCATCCACCAACGCACGCGGCCGGGCGTCGCCCGCTACTTCTACCGTGACAAGGCTGCTTTCACCATGGTGACCGGCCATCATTCGGCGCACATGATTGAAATCGATATTTAACTCACCGTCAGCACGCACCAACCTGCCCAATCCCATTAAGGCTTCCAGCACCCGGGCGTTCGCTGTCTCCATACATTCCGGAACCGGACAGCCCTTGCTCATCGTTTCCATTACACCTTGATTGGGTAGACGCACCACCGTATCGGCCACCTGGGTCAAGCGGTTAACCGACACACGCGATGTTTCGTTTCGCCCCTCCAAATCAAACGGTTCAATGGCCAACGCCAGAACCAAAGCGCCTCCTTCAGAGGCAATTTCCGCCACAACTGGAGCCCCGCCACCGCCTATGCCGCCGCCCATGCCGGCCACAATCACCACCAAATCCGCCCCCTTCAGTTTCCCCGCAATCCGGTCACGCGCGGCACGGACACATTTGGCTCCTTCACCCTCGTCCCCGCTGCACCCCCAGCCGCGCCGGGTGGATTCACCGAGTTGCAATCGCTCAGCAAGCTGACAGCGCTGGAGCTGTTCACAATCGGAATCCAAGGCGTAAAAGTTCTCAGCAGGAAACCCAATCGCAACCACCCGATCGAGCAACCGGAGACCGGCACAACCGATCCCCACTACTTTCACACATAATTGGGTTTCAGAATTCATGGTGAATTAGCCGGTCAACCAACTTAATAAACCGCGCCGCTTAGCGTTCTGTGTACGGATTTGGCGGGCACCGAATTGAACCAACCCCATCGCGGCTGTGCACTCGGGTTGGTGGATCAGGCTGCCCTCCTGTGCCTTGCCTAATTCGTGGGGCAGGCAGGCATCCAATTCAAACACTTGCTGAGCCAGCAGATCAATTTGCTGCATCCGTGCCGCCCCCCCACTCAATAGCACACTGCCGTTTATACGCTGCAACAGGCCGCGCTGTTCAAGATCCGTACGGATCAACTGGAACAACTCCTCCAACCGGGCATGGATGATTTGCTGAATCTGCCCGATATTCACCTGCTTATCATCCAACCCAACGTCGCTGGCAAAGTTAACCTCCCGATGAGCCACTCGCGGATCGGGCACGGCACTCCCATATTCAAGCTTTAGGCGCTCCGCACGGGTTTGAGATAGTTTCACCCCCACTGCCAGATCGTTGGTTACATGTTCCCCTCCCACCGCCAGCACGCCGGTGTGACACATGGAACCTCCGAGATAAACCGTGTACTCGGTAGTCCCCGCTCCCAAGTCGATTATTAACGCGCCTTGTTCACCCAGTTGTGAGGTCAGAAGCGGCAAGGCCGCCACGCGCCCGTTGAAGGCAACATCCTCCACATCGATCCCCAACCCTTTCACCACACGCACAGGGTTTTGAATTCGCGTCCGTTGACCATAAACCACATGCACATCTACCTCCAATCGAGATGCGATTCGCCCCACCGGTTGCTGCACATCATCCTGTCCATCCACTCGAAAATGCTGGCGCACCGTGTGGAGCACTTCTTCATCCGGTTGCAATTGTGGCTGCGCACCGCGCACCACGTGATTCACATCCGCCTCTTCAATCTCACGCCCCACCGAGGCAATTGGATGGACTCCGCGATTATTGAACCCTTTGATGTGAGCCCCCGTCACTCCAAGATAGACACTGCCAATTTCAATATCAGCCTGTTGCTCTGCCTCGTTCAATGCCGCGCGCACGGCGTCCTCCGCCAGTTCGGCATCGATAATTTCCCCCTTCCGGACAGCTCCGACCGTGGGCGCTTGCCCCAAACCGATGACCTCCAACCCCTCACCCGGCGGCACCTCACCCACCACCGCGCAGACCTTTGACGTGCCAATCTCCAAGCCCACGATGATTTCCGATCGATCAAACATCATTTATTGAACCTGGGCGCGGCCGGCTAATGCCCATTTTATGGGGAGGTTGTTTTTAATTGATAAATCGGCCGAAGCGATGGCCCGTTGATGCTGTCGGCCGAGATCGTGAATCTGCCGCCATCGTTGCAGTTGCCGATCCAAACCGTGCAATGCCAAGGTCATCCGGCCACCCTGCCATGTCACCACCTCCAGCGTTTCACGGCGCGACACATCGATTTGCCGCAGATGCGCCAAGCCGGCCATCGGGGATAAATCAAATTGGCGGATCAATTTCAATGCCGCCGCCAATTGCGGGGATTCAATCGCTCGCCCCGGCATCAAGTCTGCCTGCCCCAACCCCACAATCATCGGCATCCATTTGGGCGGCGCATCCCGCGTAGTCAATTTAGGGTCAATGGGCGGAATCACAACCCCTTGATCATCAATCCAAAAGCGAACTTGCTGCAGCTCGCCGTTTCCGTGTTGTTTGTAGCCGTGAACCTGAGCCAGGGGGCGACGTTCGGTGATCCGCAGGCGCAAAGTTTCAGGCAGCACACGATCCACTGCGGCCGTCTCAATGAGCGGCACCATTTCCAGGTCACGCTTCACGCGTTGCAAATCCAGCCCGAATAAATTGTCGCCCTGTTTCACTCGGGCCCATGACTGAATGTGGCTCGGCTGGATAATGCCATCCGTCCGGACATCTACCTGGCGCACGGAGAAATGATCATTCTGGTAAAACCCCGATTGCAACAACCATCCGCCCCCATGCCAGACGGCTACAAACAACGCCATCGCCCCAAGGGCAAAGCCAGCAGCCCGGGCCGCCCAGCGCAGACGCTGCTGCCGGACTTTCTCGGCTGGCAAATCCACGTTTAACAACGTGTAACGCTGATGTCCGCGTCGATTACCTGTGCGTCGTTTTCCCCACATGATTCAACTCCCTCATTTTCTGCGCAGCGCCAATTCCAGGATGCGTTGACAGAGTGTATTGAAATCCACTCCCGCCGCTGCCGCTGCCTTGGGCAATAAACTGGTTTCAGTCATTCCCGGGAGTGTGTTCACCTCCAGCACATACGGACGGGAAGCCGTATCCAGCATCACGTCCACTCGCCCCACATCCCGTGCCCCTACAGCCCGAAAAGCCCGTTGCCCCAAATCCTGTACAGCGTCCGTAACGGATGCCGGCAAATCCGCCGGGCAGATATAATCCGTCGCTCCGGCCGTATATTTATTTTGATAATCGTAGGCTCCAGATTTCGGCCGCACTTCCACCACCGGCAAGGCCTCGCCATCCAGCAATCCCACCGTCAACTCACGACCCTCGATACATTCTTCACACAGGACTGAACCGCCATGCCCCAAAGCATCAAGTAACGAAGGGGTCCAATCCGCCAAGGCTTCGACACGATTCAACCCCACGCTGGAACCCTGCGCTGCCGGCTTCAAAATCCATGGAGCCCTTATTTCATCCGGCGGGGCTGGGGTATCCGAATGCAGCACAACCCCGTGTGGAGTAGAAATATCGTGTTCACGAAACGCTTTCTTAGCTTGCGCCTTGTCAAAGGCCAGCGCACTGCCGGCAGCGCCCGTCCCAGTGTACGGCACCCCCAGCTGGTCCAGCCGAGACTGCACCTGCCCATCTTCCCCATACTCGCCGTGCAACGCCAAGAACACCACCTCCGTTTTCGTTGGCAATACCCATGATTCCCCGGCGGGATCCATCTCATTGACCTCATGCCCCAAGGCACGCAAGGCACGCACAATTGCCGCGCCGGATCGCAATGAGACCTCCCGTTCCGCACCCCTGCCCCCAAGCAGGACTGTTACGTAGAACTGGTTCGCCAAACCTCCTTGGCAGCAGTATACAAAAATGAAGGTTCAGGACAATCCTGATATGCGGAAATTTATTCGTTTCCAGAAAGCGATTCGCCCACTACCTGAACTTCTGTATGAAGATCAACCCCGCGCTTCTCTTTAACCCGCGCACGCACCAGAGCAATCAATTCCAACACATCACTCGCCGTGGCCGTGCCGTCGTTGATGATGAAATTGCCATGCCGCTCGGACACCATCGCTCCCCCAATACGAAGGCCTTTCAGCTGGCATTCATCAACCAACTTTCCCGCCGGCAGTGTTTCAGGGTTTTTAAACATGCACCCCGCGCTTCGGTTGTAGGGCTGGCTCTCCGTACGCTGCTTGCGAAAAACATCCATTCGGGCCTGCACCGTTTCACGGTCCGACAGGTCACCACGCAGCACTGCTCCCAAAGCAATGTGATCGCGCAAGACCGGACAACTCCGGTACACCGCATCCATTTCCGATCCGGGGCGTTCTTCCACTTGGCCATCCAGCGTCATGAAGCGCACTGTAACGACCTGCTCAAACGTCGCCCCGCCCATTGCGCCTGCATTCATCCGCAATGCCCCTCCCAGGCATCCAGGGATCCCTTCCAAGAATTCCAATCCTGCCAGCCCCGCATCACGCGCAGCGTTGGCAATATGATTTAACCGTGCCCCGGCACCGCATTGCAGTCCATTCTCAACTGCTTGGATTTGTGAAAACACCTCATGCCGCAGGCTGATCACAATCCCTCGAATGCCTCCTTCGCGAATCAATAGATTCGAACCGCGCCCTAGCAAAAACACCGGCACCTCGTTGGCCGAGGCATAGCGCAACACCGCCGCCAAGTCTGATTCACTGGCGGGCGTCACCAGAGCATCGGCCGGACCGCCAACGCCCAGTGTTGTCCGTTTGGCCAGCGATTCATTTTCCAATACTTCGCTCCCGCCACCTAACAAGGCCCGCAATGCCTGCGCATGGGTCGTGCTTTTCATATGTAAATCTTTCGCCAACGCATGCGCAACTTGCGTGATATCTCCCGCGCCCAGAAATACCGCCACATCACCTGGCCTTAACGCTTGCCGGACCTTGTCCCGCAATATCTCAAGGGTTGCCGCAAACGCCGCCGGTTGCCCGGTCCCTGCAATCGCCTCAACCAGACGTTGCCCGTGTACATCGGCTATCGGCTCCTCACTGGCCGCGTACACTTCGGTAACCCACAACAAATCCGCCTCACCGAAACAGCCGGCAAATTCACTGAGTAAATGTTGCGTGCGCGAATATCGGTGTGGCTGAAAGGCCACCAACAAGCGGCCTTTGCACTGCTCACGAACCGCGCGCAACGTGGCCTCAATCTCCGCCGGGTGATGTCCGTAATCATCAAAAATCCGATATCGATCGTCTGTAAATAGCTCCTGTTGCCGGCGGTCTGCCCCCTGAAAACCAGCAAGGGCACCCCCAATTACATGGGGTTCAATGCCGTTTGCGTGAAGAAACGCCACCACGGCGACCGCATTGGAGATATTTTTTTCACCCCTCAGCTTTATTTCGAATTCACCCAGCACGTTCCCGGCTTTAGCGACGGTAAATCGGCCCGGGCCCAACACCTCTGCCCGGTAATCTGCGGCAGGGTTAAATCCATAACTAAGGGCCCGCGCATGGCCGCCAAACAGTTCAACCAGCCTGACGTCATCCGCACAATAAATCAGGCGCCGACCGGTTTGCCCTGCGAACACCACGAACTCATCACAGACGGCCTGAAAATTGGCAAAATAATCCAGATGTTCTTCATCGATATTCAGGACAATCGCTTGTTCGGGATGGAATTCCCGCAGTGTACCGTCGCTTTCGTCAGCCTCAACGGCGAACCAAGCGTGAGCATCCGCCTCCATTCGCGCCGGACGCCCAAGCTGCGGCACGCCCGCACCCACAGCAAACCCCACCGGCGCATCCAATTGCTCCAACGCGTAGGCCAGCAACGCGGTCGTCGTAGTTTTACCATGCATCCCGGCCACACACACGGCACGCCGTTGATGCGCCAATGCCGCCAACAGCACAGCGCGCCGCACCAATGGAATTCCCATCTGCTGGGCCAGAGCCAGTTCCGGATTATCCATGCGGATCGCGGAACTATAGACAACCAAATCCGGTTTTGCAGCCCGCAGTTGCTCCGGCGCATGGCCGGCATGCAGCACGGCACCCCGTTCCCGCAATTGGCGCATGCCACTGTGTTCGCGCAAATCCGATCCCACCACCGACCAGCCGAGGTCCAATAGCAAATGCGCTAACCCGCTCATTCCGCATCCGCCCGCACCCACGAGATACACCGTGGAAGTGGGTCGCGGGGCAGTCAGCCATTCCTCCACTTGTTCGCAGGTTAATCGGTTCATTGGGCACATTCTTACGTGGCTGCCAGCCGTCTGTCGATGCGCCCTTCTTCACAATCGACGGAGAATCCGTTGGGCAATTAGCGCTGCCGAATCCGGCCGATCCAATGCCCCCATCGCCGAAGCCATTTTCACCCGGAGAGGCTCGTCTGCCAACATATCCTGCACTTGCGCAGCAAGCTGTTCCAGCGAAGTGCCCCCTTCCTCCACCAATCGCCCCGCTCCGGTCGCCACCACGGCCGACGCATTGGCCCGTTGATGGTCATCCGCTGAATTGGGTAAAGGAATCAATATTGCCGGCACACGGGCTGCTGCCAGTTCCGCAAGAGAGGATGCCCCTGCCCGGCTAACCGCAATCGTAGCCGCCCCCATGGCAGTGGGCATGTCTTTGAGAAATGGATGAACTTGTACGTCTATTGAGCAACCCGCGTACGCCGCACGCACCTCCTGTTCATCCCACGCACCACAAACGTGCATCAGGGAAAGGCCCCGCCAATCTTGGGCGGCCGCGGTGACCAAACGATTCACTCCTCGCGCGCCTTGGCTGCCGCCCATGACGAGCACCAGCGGTTGATCTGGAGGAAAACCCAGTTGCTGACGGCTGGCCTGCAGTTTGCCATTTCGAAAATCACTGCGCACCGGCGTACCAGTTTCCTGCACACATTCATGCCTAAACCATTTCGCCGCGGCCGGCATCCCAATCAGCACTTCATCCACCCAGCAAGACAGTAAACGGTTCGCCCGTCCCGGCACGGCGTTGGATTCATGGAGATAGGTAGCCGCTCCAAGTTTGCTGCCTACTAGTATGGGAGCGGCGGAAGTAAAACCGCCCATCGCCAATACTGCCTGAGGAGGATTGGGCTTCATGGCCAACCGCACCTGTTTCATCGCTGCCCGCAGCCCAAAGAAAAATCGCCACGGTCGGCGCCAATCCAATGCCACAGCCTGCGTGCTCTCGTGATTCAAATCGGGCACGGTCGCCACAGCTTCCCGGTCCACGGGTTTATTGGAAACCCATAAGGTGACGTGAACCCCCTGTTGTTGCAATTCGCGGGCCACCGCCACGCCGGGAAAGAAATGGCCGCCTGTCCCACCGCAAGCGATCGCCACATGAGGTTGAAAGTCTGCCATTAGAACTTACGTCGAGTCAGGAAGCAACTCGCGTTGCTCGGGCATCAAGCCGTCATCTCCCCGTCCCGCTTCGGCCGAGCCCTCATCAAGATTGGTCTCTGACCGGCTTGATCTCGAATAACTCGCGATGCTCAGCAAAATCCCAACACTCCCCAACATCATCACCAAGCTGGACCCTCCGTAGCTGATAAACGGCAACGGCAATCCTTTATTCGGCAACGCGCTGGTCACTACGCCAATATTGATGAACGCCTGGAGCCCGATCAGAAACGTAAAACCCGTGGCCAGAATCATGCCAAAACGGTCCCGCGCATTCCAGGCGATGTACAAACCGCAAACCACGATGAGCATGAATGCAAAGACCACCCCCAAACTGGCGATGACCCCCAGCTCCTCGCCGATCACGGAGAAAATAAAATCGGTATGATGTTCGGGCACAAAACCCAGTTTCTGACGCCCGTTCCCCAAACCCAAACCCGTTGTACCGCCGGAGCCTAACGCCAGCATTGCCTGATAAGCTTGAAACCCGGCACCCTCGCGGTGCTGTTCCGGGTGCAGAAACGCCATGATTCGATTGTTGCGAACTGGATCATTCATGATCGCCACTGTAATTGCCACCGCGCCGGCCACCATGGGCGGCACGATATATTTCCAGTTTGTCCCGGCCACAAAAAGCAGGATGCAACACACAGCGGCCAACAACATGGTCGTGCCGAAATCAGGCTCACAAAAGATCAAACCCAACGTCCCCGCAATGGCCACTCCCGGGATGGCCAAGCCGTAATTAAACTCCCGCATGCGCGTCACATGGCGCTCCCCCCAAAGTGCCAGTGCCATGAGCAGTGAGATTTTAGCCAATTCAGATGGCTGAAAATTCATTGGTCCCAGATCGAACCAGCGCCGCGCGCCATTCAATTTCAGGCCAATGCCAGGAATCAACACCAGCACCAGCAGGAGCAACGTGAACAGAAATAGTGGGAAAGCGATTTTTTTGAACCACCGATAATCCATCACCGCAGCCGCAAAACAAGTCACCAACCCCAGGCCGCCCCACACCAATTGCATGCTGAGAAACCGCGCGCCGCTTTGGGCCATGCCCGCGCTGTACAGCATCACAATCCCTAACGCCAACAAACCCGCAACACATATAGCGAGTGTATTGATGGCGTAACGCATGAATGAAATTAACTACCCAAAAAAGTTGGGCGCGGTTTCCCACACCCAATCAGTTTGGTTAAGCATTACAGGCCCGGCACAGGCGGGGATGGAGCCGGAACACCTGTTCCTACAGGCAACCCATCGTCGGGATTCACCGTCGGCCCGAGTCCAATGGTGGGCGATGGCAAAGGCGGGGTGGCTGGCAAATCCCCGGGCAATCCCACCCCTGACCCTGGAGCAGGCAGCGCGGTGGTTGGCAATTTCAACCGCTGCCCAATGCGAATGAGATCGGTGGTCAATCCGTTCAATGCCTTGAGCTCGGCGATCTTCACTTTGTGACGCAAGGCGATGTGGCCAAGCGTGTCGCCGGATTTCACCGTATAAATACTGCCATCGTCGACTACCGGCACCGCAGGAGCTGGTGCGGCAACCGGATTGGGTGCAGGGATGGTTATCTTTTGCCCGATCTTCATGCGGGTTGGCACCACATTGGGGTTGGCCATTTCAATCTGCTTGGCGGTCACCCCGAACTTCCGGCCGATTGTCCAGAAATTGTCTCCACCGGCGATGACATACTCGGTCCCGCCCGTTACCGATGCCGGCAATGCCGGTTCCGGAAGCCCCGAAATTGCCGTCGGCGAAGGAGCTAACGGCAAGGGAACAGCCGGCGTTGTGGGCAATGGCACCGGCGGAATCGCCGCGCTTCCTTCGGAAGGTAACGGCGGCAATGGGGATCCAGAATCCGGCAGCGAGGGCAAGGCGGGCAATGGCGCTGGAGCCATTGGCTCCGGCAAGGGTGCCGGCTCCGGCTGTTGGCGATTCACCATGCCAGCCATCTCCTTTTCGGTTTCCTTTTGCGCTTCGCCTTCGTCCTTTTGCTTGCAGGCATTAAATAAAATACCTGTAAACAACGCCATGTGCATGAGCACAACCACCACCACGGCCATTCGCATGTTGGAACGCCCGCGCCGAGCTCCATCAAATTGGGCACCCGGCGGAATAATTGGATTGCTACCTTTCATTTCCACACCCTCCTTTGTTGTGTGAAACCCCTACGGGCTCCTCCTTATGTGGCGCCTCATCTGGCGACACGCATTGATAATCATGCAATGGGAACGCGTAAAACCGAATGTGCTAAACTTGCCGACAACTGTGAATATCACTCACGCCGTCTAGGTTGCCCCGAATGATTGACGATCATTCGCCTTGCCTCGACTCGATCCAATCCGCCACAGCGGAACGAAATTGGTCTCCTCGATGCTTGTAGCTGTCGAACATGTCGAAACTGGCACAAGCCGGCGACAGCAACACGACATCTCCCGGGGCAGCATTCCTCCCTGCTTCTGCAACCGCTTCTAACAAATGATTCACCAAATTGCAAGGTGCAAATGGACCCCAAATCTGTTCCATCTCACTAGCTGATTCGC
>JAYQQG010000089.1:0-14118 GCA_038145765.1 Verrucomicrobiales bacterium | reverse complement strand
TTTAACGATAAAGACGTAATCCCATTTTCGCCTTAGTGTCGTGGGCTCGTAGATGTTTTTATGAGACATAACAAGGACTGGCCGGCACCGGAGAAGGGCTTTGCCAAGATGATCCAAAACATCGACCGCGACACCGGCCGCATCATCGACCTGTTGCGCGAATTAAAGATCGCCGACAACACACTGGTGATTTTTACGTCCGACAACGGCCCGCATCAGGAAGGCGGGCACAAGGCGGATTACTTCGATTCCAACGGCCCCTTGCGCGGCATGAAACGCGACCTCACCGAGGGCGGTTTGCGCGTGCCGACCATCGCGTGGTGGCCCGGCACCATCAAGGCAGGCGGCGCGGATGACGCCCATTGGTACTTCGGCGATTTCATGGCCACCTTCGCCGAACTGGCCAAGGCCAAAGCGCCGGCGGATATCGACAGCGACAGTTTTGCTGGGCCGCTCCACGGCAAGCCGCGCGAAAAACAATGGAAACGCGAGTACGAGATGTACTGGGAATTTTACGAACGCGGCTCCGCGCAGGCCGTGCGGTTCGGCAAATGGAAAGCCATTCGCAAGCCGATGTTCACCGGCCCGATTGAACTGTACGACATGTCCAACGATGCTGGTGAAAAACGTAACTACGCCGAACGCCGCCCGGATCTCGCCCGTCATGCGGCCAACCTGATGGAGAAAATGCACACGCCCGATCCGAACTGGAAAGTGCGCGGCTCCAAGTAAATTATTTCAGCGTTCGCCAGTCGAAGGCTTCGTCCATGACATCGCGGTGCAGCTTGAGCATCTGCGCCTTCATTTTGGCAAATTGCTCGGGTTCTTTTTCCGAGAGGTCGACATCCTGAGTGGAGTCAGTCCGAAGGTTATGCAGGCGATAGTTTTTGAAACCGGTTTTTTTAATGTCGCCAATGAATTTTTCCAAAAACATATTCTGACGCGGTAGATCAATTTCCGGATCCGCCAACAGACACCAGTCACCATCGCGGATGACACAGACTGGGCGAGAGGGATTGTAGAACCAATAGAGCGGCTTGGGGCGGACAAGTTTACCGGTTTCAAATATGGGCATCAGGCTCGTGCCATCGAGTGTGACATTCTTGGGCAAGGGGACGCCTGCCGCGGCACAGGCGCTGGGTAAGAGATCGACAAGCCCAGCGGGAACATCACTGCGTGTGCCGGGTTTGATCCTGCCGGGCCAGCGGATGATGCCTGGCGCGCGGATGCCGCCTTCCCAGAGTTGGGTTTTGCGCCCCTTGAGATTGCGGTTGTTGGCCCGGTCGGTGCGGTAGCTGCCATTATCTGAGGTGAAAATGACCAGTGTATTGTCTGCCACGCCGAGGGTATTCAGCTTTTTGAGAATGCGTCCGGCGGCATCGTCCATGTTTTCAATACAGCCGTAATACTCGGGTTGCTTTACATCGGGATGGCGGGCGGCCAACTCGGGCGGCGAAGCTACGCGTTGATGAGGCTCATGAAAGCAAACGTTGAGGAAAAAAGGCTTCTTCTGATTGCGATGCTGGTCGAGCCATTTGATGGCTTCATCGGCAACGATTTGACAGGAGTAACCCTTGACCACCCCAAGTGCCTGGCCGTTGCGGACAAAATTATTTGGGTTGTGATGGGAAGGCTGGGCGTTGTTGCCCGTTGCCAGCCAATGTTCGTAGCCGTGATCTCCAGGATCGGGGCCCGGAACGTCATCAGTAAGCCCGTAGCCGAGATGCCATTTGCCGACGTGTGCAGTCGCGTAGCCACCCGCCTTGAGGAGTTCGGCAATCGTGATTTCCTCAACTCGCAAATGCATTTTTTGTGAAGTGGCCACCCAGCTGTAGACTCCGGCGCGCACGGAAAAACGGCCTGTCTGTAGCGCAGCACGTGATGGCGAACACACTGCGCTGGCCGCGTAGAAATCACTGAATTGCAGTCCATCTTTGGCGAGTTGATCCAGATGAGGTGTTTTATTTTCCGGACTTCCATAGCAACTGAGATCACCGGCACCTAGATCGTCGGCGAGCATAATGACAATATTAGGTTGAGTCGCCGCGGTAAGGCTCCATAAGGTGGCTATAAGGATGAGAGAAACAATTGTTTTCATGTTTTTTTATAAATCTATGCGGCGAAGTACGGCCGCAACACATTACCGGCGACGATCAAGGCCTCCTGCCGGCCGCGCAGGGTTTTGCCGAAGGTATCGTCCTCCACCTCGATACACACGGGGCCGCGGTAAGTGGTCTCCATCAGGTCACCAAGGAACGCGCCCCAGTTCATCTCGCCGTAGCCGGGGATACGCGGTTGATGCCACTCCAACGGATGGGCAAATACCCCCACCTCATCCAGCCGATCGCGCCGGAGCTTCACGTCCTTGGCGTGGAAATGAAAAATCTTGTCCTGAAATTCCTTCAACGGACTGGCCGGATCCATGTGCTGCAGTACGAAATGCGAGGGATCGTAGTTGAGCCCAAAGGCATCGCTGTCAATATCGTTGAACGCCCGTCGCCAGATCACCGGCGTGGTGAAGAGGTTTTTGCCACCGGGCCATTCGTCGCCGGTGAAATACATCGGGCAATTTTCAATGCCAATCCGCACACCGTGATCCTCGGCATACGCTACGAGCGGCCGCCACGTCTTGAGAAAGCGCGGCCAATTGGCGTCCACACTCTGCGTCCAGTCGCGGCCGACAAAGGTGTTTACCGTTTCGAGTCCCAGCACTGAGGCAGCCTGGACCACCTTTTTAAGATGCGCCACCGCCGCTCGTGCCATTTTGCGATCGGGATCCAGCGGATTCGGATAATATCCCAGCGCAGACAAACTCACCCCATGTTCCGCACACAGCGCATGCAGCTCATCGGCCTTGGCGGCGGTGAAGCGCTCCACCTCCACGTGTGTGATGCCGGCATACTTGCGCTCCGCCTTGCCGCGCGGCCAGCACATCGCCTCCACGCAGGCAAAATTCTGTGCCTGGGCAAAAGCCAATACTTCAGCCAACGAAAGCTCCGGCACAATGGCGGAAACAAAACCGAGCTGCAGGGAGGGAGGATCCGCCATAGCTAGGCGCACTCCGGTCCGTCACACTTCATTCCATCCAACCCGAGCAGCATCGTTCGCACGGCGACGCCGGCATTTACAGCCGCCACGAGATCGGTGGTGGCCTGCAGCGTTTCCTGGCTGACTCCGTCGGCCAACGCCTTCTCCGTGCGGCCGCCCGTGCAAAAACCGCAGCCGCGCGTGATGGTGACCGCCAGGCCGATCAGGTGTTTCTCGCGGTCGGTAAGATGTTCAGTAGCGCCGGCTTTTTCCAGTGCCTGAATGACGTGTAGTTCTTGTGCGTTCATGATGATTTAAAACTTTTTCATTTCGGTTTGCAGCCGCTGGATGATCTCAGGATGGCGGGCGGACAGATCAGTGCGTTCGCCCAGATCACGGCTAAGGTTGAAGAGAAGCGGGGTCGAATGCTGGATGGCGGGCTCACGTTGGCGGGTGTCGGGATGAGAGGAACGATCCTTGGTGCTGAGATGGATTTTATAATCACCTGAGCGAAAGGCTTTTGCGCTGCCGGAAAAGAGCCATTGTGTTCGCGGGCTGGGCTTGCCTCGCAGGAGGGTCTCGGTGAGATCAAGCGACCGATAGCCGGGCAGCTCTCGTGGCTGCTGACCGCCGGTAAGTGTGGCAAAGGTGGCGTAGAGATCGAGATTGGCCGCCATGCCGGGCACGGTGGCAGGTTTGATTTTTCCGGGCCAATGAAAGATGCCCGGCACGCGATAGCCGCCTTCCCAAGAAGTGCCTTTCTCACCGCGCAATGGTCCGGCGGTGCCGCCGTGCGGGCCGAACATGCTCCATGGACCGTTGTCGCTGGTGAAGATGACGAGTGTGTTGGTATCCAGCTTGGCCAGCTTGAGGGCCGCCATGACCCGGCCGACGGACCAATCGATTTCCTCGATCACATCCCCGTACCGGCCGCCGTCGCTGCTGCCCTGAAATTGTTTGGACGCAAAGATTGGCGCGTGCGGCATGTTGTGCGCGAGGTACAGGAAAAACGGCTTGTCCCGCGGCGTGCGAATCCATTTCACAGCCTCTGCCGTGTAGCGGCGCGTGAGCAGTTCCTGATTGGTCGGATGCTCCACTACGTTGCGGCCGCGAATGAGCGGCACGGGAAAGCTAAACTTGGTGCATTGGTCGAACACCTCGCGCGTCTGGCGTTTGCCCGGCGGTGCCGGCACATCGTTGCTGCCGGGCGTGCCGAATTGATAATCGAAACCGCACTCCAGCGGGTGCATTGGGCTTTGCGTAAAATCTTTGGGGTAACCGGCCAAGTGCCATTTTCCCAAAATGGCGGTGGCGTAGCCCTGCCGCTTGAACATGGCCGGCATGAGTTTCTCCGGGGCGGCCGAAAGTTTTTGTTTGCCGACCAACGCCGGATGTCTTCCGCTCATCAATCCTGTGCGACTGGGAACGCAGGTCGAGCCCGACGAATAAAAACTGGTCCAACGCTGGCCCTCTTTTGCCAACCGGTCGAGATGCGGTGTCTTGATCTTGGGATTGCCGTAACACGCTAGATCCCCGTAACCGAGATCATCCACGAAGATGAGCACCACGTTAGGGCGCAGTGGCGCGGGCCTTTTTGGGGATGTGGCCACGACCGAAAAACCCAGCACCCCGGCTGCCAACAGGCAAAGCAATCGCGAGAACATGAGCGAACTATGCCCGCAGAGCGGCACGCAATCAATCCTGCCGCCTTATTTTTTGCGCGGTAATTTGACTTCAACCTTCAGTCCAGCTCGGGTGTTCCGGGCGGCTGCGGCCAAGGCGTTTGGGAACGGTTTCTTTTGCGCATCAATGTTTAGTTGCTTTAGCGAAGGAATGGTGGCGATGGCTGTCATATGGTCAGCGGTAAAAGTTTGGGCGTTCTCAATGGTGAGCACGGTGAGAGGCAGCGCATGGAGTTTTTTCAGGCCGGCGGGGGTGATGGACATTTCCGTGCCACGCGGGGCGGCAAAGTCCACCCGGAGATCCTCAAGCTTGGGGAATTCCTTGACGATGTGCGCCAGATGAATGTCATCCGGCGTGAGCGGCGAATGATAGAGGCTTAGTTTTTTCAGATGCGGCAATCCCTTGAGGCTCAACACAGCGTCGCGCTGGCGGGCGACATTGTCTTTGTTAAGATTTCGCAATCCCATGCAGCCGCCGAGCGTAAGAGATTCCAGCGGTAAATCGCTAAAATCCGAGAGGCTACTGAATTGGTGTCCGTGCCAGATCGTCAGAGTTTTGAGGTGAGGCAGTTTGCGTAGGAAATTCCATTCACCGTCACCGGCGGGCGGCACATTGACCGCCAGTTGCTGGAGCGATTGAATCGAGCCAATGTCTTGAAATTGCGCCACCGTGACATCCAGTTTGCCATAGATCGTCAGCCGCTCGACGTGGCCATCGGCATCCAGTTTCAACCGCGCGCCTTGCTTGGTGAAGAAGGCAACGGTCTCTTTTTCTCCGGCGGATAGTCCAACGGCGAAGAGAAGGAGGGAATACCACAGTTTCATTTACCGTCCTTGCAGTTGGATGTCGTCAAAGTCGTTCATGTCATCGAACGACCCGATACCGATGCGGCCTTTGCCGAAGGTCTTGTCGGTCACCTGCATGTGCGGCTTGGTCAGGTCATCAAAATAAACGGTGATCGTGCCGGCCTTCGAATCGCGCACGAGCTTTACCTGGTGCCATGTCTCGTTTTTCCACGGCGTATTATTTTTGTTCTGGGTCATCGCCTTGCGGGGGGCATTTTTCACGATCATGATCTGCCCGCTGTGCGGATCCGGCCGGGCGCCAAGGTGGACGTAGTAAAAATTCTGCGGATCCTGCCAGTTGAAAAACACGCAGCAATCGCGATGACCACCGGTGTCCTTGGTGCTTTTCACGCGAAAGGTCAGCACGAAATCCGCCACCTGCACGTCCTTGATCAACGCAATGTGATACGGGCTGCGCACCTTCGGCCGGTATTTGCTGCTGCGCCGATTGATGCCGAACACCTGATTGCCGTCCACCTTCCGGTGCGTCCACGATTCTGCGTCCGTTGTCTCCCAACGCCCGTGGCCCTTTTCGAAATCTTCAGTGAACAGCACCGGTAACTTGCTCAAGTCCGCTGCGGACACCACGCCCGCGCAGCAAAGTGAAAACAGAAAATACCGCATGGCCAAAGTGTGCCGTGGCAGAATGGGAGGAACAAGTTCCACCTTGCTCGAGGTTAAATAAATTAAGAGCTACCGTTTCACCGCGGTCATGAAACCTCGATCGGCGATGGTATCGATATAGGGGCCGACCGCGAAATCCAGTTCCGCCAGAATGCCGCCGTATTCGGCGGGCGTGTAGCATTTGCCCTGACAGATGTTCATGAGCAGGGCGGAATATTCGGCAACGGGCAGGGGGCCGGTTTTGTCGTCGTGGATAAAGGCTTCGTGGATGACCAGGAGGCCGCCGGATTCCAGCACCGCCGCGGCCTTGGTGCACAGGGTGCGGACCTCGGGGAAATCCCAATCGTGCAGCACATTGGAGAGCAGCAACACATCGCACGCGGGCCAGTCGCCGGCAAACATGTCGGCGCTGATGACCTCCAGCCGATCCTGCAGGCCGTGTTGGGCGATCTCCTCTCGGGCAATGGCGTCCACCGGCGGTTGCTCGAGCACGGCCCCGGTGAGTTGCGGCTGCACGGCGAGCAGGGTGCTGGCGTAAATGCCCGAACCGCCGCCAACATCAAGCAGAGTTTTTTTGTCGGCGAGGTGCGGTCCCAGTGCCGCCGCCAGTTTTTGGCCAAAGGCGAGGCCGCGGCAGTTCATCAGCTCGGTAAAGCCGCGCGCGAAATCTTCATCCAGCATTGAGGCATGCCAATCGCTGCCGTCCTCCTGCGCCTGCCAATTGGCCGGTTTGCCGGTGCGCAGGACGGTGAGGAAATCCTGCGTGATTTGCGTGTCCTGAATCGGCGTGTAATACGCCCGGAGGTTCCACGGCGAATCGCCGCATAAAAAATCCACGGCCAAGGGCGTGAGCGAATGCCGGTCGTCCTGCGTGACAATAAACCCATTGGCCCGGCATAAAGTGAGCAGCACGTCCGCCGGGCGTTCAGCAAAACCGAAATCCGCCCGCAAGGCCTCCGTGCTGACACCGGCATTATCCTTCAACCACGAAAACAAATCCAGATGCACAATCGCCGCGGCCAGCAGTTCCGCCGCGTATTGCCGGTCGCGATACCGCAAAATCTGCGCCGGATCAGTGGCCGGTTGTTGGGTGAGGATGGGGTTCATGGCGGCAACGGTTACAGGCTCAATTCCACGCCCATGGCACGGAGCAGGATGATCAGCAGGATGCCCAGCACGGCGATGGCGAGGTTGGTCATGTTCGAAACACTGGCGGCGCTGAGGGCGGTGTTGAGGTCCGCGCGGGTGGCTTTGGAATACCCTTCTACAGCCACGTTCATTTCCGGCAGAGACGTGATGAGGGCGCCGACAAAATAGTGCAGGCAGGTAAAGATAGCGGCACCCAGGACCACAGTGAGGTTGGCTCGGTAAATCTCCGTCCACGCAAGGAAGAGCCAGTTGACCGCAAAGGAACTAAGCACCAAACCGATGGTGCCGCCGATGAATTGGCCCCAGCTTTCAGTGTGTTCCTCGTCATCGATGGCTTCGAACAGTTCCGGGTCCCTTTCCTGCAGGCGCTTGTTCCAGTATTGAAAGGCGACGATCCCAATCACGCAAACCACCGTGGCGGCGATCAGGAATGAGCCGGGCTGAATCTGCACGCCTTCGGTGAGCCCGCCAAACGGGTGACTGGCCGTCAGCACCCAAAAGCCGGCAATGGAAAAGGCGAACATCAGGAACGCCATGCCGAGGTGTTGATAGATCAATTTGCGCTCGGCGCGGATCAAATCCTTGAAACGCTGCAGTTGCTCGGTATCGCCCTTGAATTTCCAGCGCAGCATCACAAATAGCGGCGCGACAAGATACATGAGGTAAATATTCGCCAGATTGGAGCCCAGCGGATTGGCCACGCCGCCGGCCTTGCGCATGAAAAACGCTGCGACCATGTTGACCAGCTCAGGGTTGTTGGTGCTGGCGTTGATCACCAGCGTGCGGCTTTTATTGCCAAAGTATTTTGCCGCCAAACCGGCCGAGGCATTGACCATCAAATCCGTTGTCCAAGGGATCAGATGGAAGCACAGCACATAACCCAACGCGAGGGACTCCACGAGGAACCAGTAATCGCCACCCATGTTTGCAAACCGGGTAGACTGGTAATCGTGCAGATCCACGAGGAGCTGGATGACATCAATCATAAGTGCTGCGCCGGTCCATCCCGGCCAATGCAGGGCGGACGATACTCGGATTCAGTTGATTTTCAAGCCACCAACCACATCAGGGCTTTGAAATTCCGGGAGGATTTGCCAAGCTTTGGCATGCATTTTTGGGTGGTTCTCATGCTGTTAACCTTCGCAGCCCACGCGGCGGACGGCGGCAAAGCATTGGCTTTGTTTCAGGCGCGGTGTGTGGAGTGTCACGGGAAAGCCGGCAAGGTGAAGGGAAAGTTGGATTTGCTGAAGCTGGATTCGGCGGCGGCGTTGGCGGGGGATTTGGAGCGGCTGGAGACGATCATCGAGGTGCTGGAGGCGCGGGAGATGCCGCCGGAATCAGAGCCGGAGCTGGAGGCAGATCAACTCGAGGCGGTGGTGGCGGAGTTGCGCGGGGTATTGCGTGCGGCGCTGGCGAAGGATGCCGGGTTTGCGCCCACGCCGATCCGGCGCATGAACCGGCTGCAGTACAACAACGCGGTGCAGGATTTGTTGCAGCTGAAGGTGTCGGTGTTTCCCCTGCCGGAAAAGATGATGCGCGACCGCAGCGGATACTTTGCCAAGGCGCTGGCGGCGAAACCGCCGCGGATGCCGGACGCGGTGACGGTGAGCAGCCGTCCGCTGGGCAAGTCGGGCCTGATCGAGCCGCGGCTGGCGGGCGTGGGGCCGTTCCCGCAGGATCCGCGCGCGGAGCATGGGTTCGACAACCGCGGCGATCACCTGTCGCTCTCGCCGTTTTTGTTGGAGGCCTTTTTTAACCTGAGCCGGCGCATTGTGCAGAGCCAGAATTTCGGCCCGCGCACAGTCGGCATTTGGGAAACGTTTTTTGTGCCACCGGCCAATGGAGATGCAAAGGCGGTGGTGCGCGGGCGGTTGGAGCCGTTTTTGCAACGCGCCTTCCGCCGGCCGGTGCCGAAGGCGTTGGTGGATCGTTACACGCGGCACGTGCACGCGCAGTTGGATGCGGACATGGAATTTTCCGACGCGATGAAAGAGGTGGTGTCGGCGGTGTTATCCTCGCCGCGGTTTCTGTACCTGTACGATCAGCCGGCGTTAAAGAAGAATGGAACAGACCTCGAGCCGCTGGATGGGTACGACCTCGCCACGCGGTTGTCGTTTCTCTTTTGGGGCAGCATACCGGATGACGAATTGCTGCGGCTGGCGGGCGACGGTTCCCTCGCCAAACCGGCCGTGCTGCGCGCGCAGGTGAACCGGCTGTTGGCCGACCCGAAGCTCAAGCGGTTTTGCGACAGCTTCCCGTCACAGTGGCTGCAGCTGGACAACATCATTTCGTCCGTGCCGGACAAGCAGAAGTTCCCGGACTTTTATTACGCGCCGCCGGATTACCGCACCACGATGGACATGATGATGGAGCCGCTGCTGCTTTTTGAAACGGTGCTAATCGAGAACCGGTCGATTCTGGAATTCATCGATTCCAAATACACCTTCCGCTCTGGCAGGTTGCGCAAGTGGTATGGCGACAATCCCGCCGGGCGCATTGGCGGGCCGGTGACGATGCAGTTCAAGCGCCAGACGGTGCCCGACCGCCGGCAGGGCGGGGTGATGACCACCGCGGCGATGCTCACGATGACTTCCGGGCCGGACGAGACCAAGCCGATCACCCGCGGCGCGTGGGTGGCCAGCGTGATGTTTAATGCGCCACCCGAGCCGCCGCCCGCCGATGTGCCGCCGCTGGAGAAGCCGAAGCCGTCCGAGAAAAATCTCACCCTGCGCGAACGTTTTGCCGCGCACCGCGAACGCGCCGATTGTGCCGGCTGCCATGCCAAGCTCGACCCGCTCGGCTTTGCGCTGGAGAATTTCGATCCCGTCGGCCGCTGGCGCAGCACTTACGAGAACGGCCGCGAGGTCGACGCCTCCGGCCAGCTCTTTCGCCAACATGCGTTTAAAAACGTGGTGGAATTCAAGGACGCCATCCTTGCCGAGAAACACCGCTTCACCCGTGCCTTCGCCGAACACACGCTCTCCTACGCCCTCGGCCGCGCCCTCACCCCGGCCGACACGCCGGCCATCGACCGCATCACCGAACGCGTGGCGGCCGATGGGTATCGTTTGCAAACCGTCCTGCACGAAGTCGTGCAAAGTGCGCCGTTCGTCAATCGGCCACAGGCAAAAACAGCCTCGGCAACGCGCGAAAAATCCGATAAATAAAACCCAATGACGCACACTTCGCGACGCGGATTTTTGCAGGGGCTGGGCGGCACGGCTTTGGCACTGCCGTGGCTGGGGAGCCTGGGGCTGGCGGCGGAGCAAAAGCCGGCTCAACGCGCCGCGTTTTTTTATGTGCCGATCGGCGTGGTGCGGCGTTCGTTTTTCCCCGGGGAAGGGGACCAAATCACGCCCAAGTTTGGCGGCAACAAGCAGGAGGCGTTTAAGCAGGCGAAGCTCAAGGTGGGCACGCACGCGTTGGAGCTGACGCCCACGATGCAGCCGTTGGCCAAGGTGAAGGACAAGGTCACGCTGATCACCGGGTTGGACCGAGATTTTCAGCCGGGCACCGATGTGCACGCGCAGTGTGCCTCGTGTTTCCTGACCAGCGCGGCGCCGTTTAGCGTGAAGCGCTCGCCGTATCCGCAGGCGCGTACGCTGGACCACATCCTCGCCGAGCAGCTCGGCAAGGGCACGCCGTTCCGCACGCTGGAGTTCAGCAGCAACAGTCACAAGGACAACAAGGAATCGATTCAGTTCGACAACATTTCGTGGTACGGCACCGAGCACGTGGCGCCGAGCATGCGCGACCCGCGCAAGGCGTACCGCCGCCTCTTCGGCACGCGCGAACTGCAGGCTTTTCGCAACATCACCGACCTCGTGCTGGAGGACGCGCGTTCGCTCAAGCGTTCGCTTGGTTATGCGGATCAACAGAAGTTTAACGAGTATTTTGAATCCATCCGCACCATCGAGGTGCAGATGGATCGGCTGGAGCAGATGAAGGGCGAGCTGAAAAAGGTGAAGCTCGCCGAGCCGGCTGAAGCGCATTTGCCGCGCGGCGAATACATCCGGCTGATGGGCGACCTGATGGTCGTCGCGCTGCAAAGCGGCCTCACCAACGTCGCCAGTTTCATGGTCGGCCCCGAGCGCTGGGACACGCCCTACCTGTACGAGAGCCTGTTCACCAAACCGCGCAGCCACCACGGCATGTCGCACAACCAAGGCAAGTTCATCAAGGACCTCGAGAAGGTGGACCACTTTCACATGCAGCAGTTTGCCTATCTGCTCGAAAAGATGGACGCCATCGAAGAAGCCAACGGCACCTCGCTGCTGGACAACACGATCTTCACCTACGGCTCCGGCCTCGGCGACGGCGCCACCCACCAGTATAGTGCACTGCCCATCATCCTGGCCGGCCGTGGCGGCGGGCGCCTCAAGACCGGCACGCACCTCAACCTCTCCGAGACCACCGGCCCGGTGGCCAAGGTGAACGGCAAATACGTGAACCCCAAGCAGGGCCTCCCGCTGGCCAATCTCTGGCTCACCCAAATGCAGGCCCTGGGCCTCAAGCCCGACCGCTTCGCCGACAGCACCGGCGTGCTGAAATCGTTGCTGGCGTAGCGCTCCCGTGCTGCCGGCGCCCCGTCGGCAGATTTGAGGTGGACGCAAACGATGGGCCTGCCGGCGAGGCGCCGGCAGCACGAAGGGGCGAGTCTTCAAAAGCTAATCTCATGCGCGCCAGAGTCTCCTCGTCTCAGTTTGAGTGCCTCCAAATATCGACTTGTTTGGAATTCTGATTTGCGATAAAATATATTCCATGAAAACCACTATTGATATTCCTGATTCATCGTTCGACGTATTAATGAATCTCACGCAGGCGGGCACGAAGCGGGAGGCGATTCTCACGGCGGTGGAGGACTATAATCGGCGGCATCAGGTGAAATCTGTGGTGGCCAGTTTTGGTCAATGGGAAATGGATTCCAACGAGGCGATCGAATCGGCTGACTTGGCTGACGCATCATGAGTTTGATGCTCATCGACACGTCCGTGTGGGTCGCGGTCCTGCGAGGGGGTGCGTCCGCCGCCTTGGAGAAGAAGGTTGCAGCTGCATTGACGGGGGGAACGGCAGCGATGACGGAGCCGGTTTGGGTGGAATTGTACCGGGGCGTGCGTGGTAAACGTGATTTGGGCCGCCTGATTGAGCTGCGCCAATTATGCCAGTGGCTGGCGTTTGATGCTGACTGCTGGGAGGCGACCGCCAACATCGCCCGGGTTTGCCGTGAAAAAGGAGTGACCGTTCCGTTGCCGGACGTGATGATTTTTGCCTGCGCCCGCCACTATGCGGTTGAGTTGCTTCACGAGGATCATCATTTCCGCCAAATCGCCCGAGTCGCAAAGTCGGCCTCCAAATAAAGAGGTTATGTTGGGGCCGCCTTATCGGCCAGCGCCAGCCAGCGCCTTCCACGCCAGCCCTGCGCCGATCAAACCGAGGCCGGCCAGCATCACGCGCCATTCCACAAAGCAGGCCAACAACAGGCACGCCATTAGGCCGGCGTAGGATATCCAAACGGGGTACAGGCGCTCTTCTGGCTGCAACCGAATCGCGCAGAGGTTGGTGATCGCATAATACACCAGCACGGTGAAGGCGCTGAAGCTCCAGGTGAGCTTGAAGTCGCCAAGGCAGGCGAGGCCGCCAATGAAAATACCCACCACGATGGTGGCGATGACGGGCACGCCGGTGCTTTCCCGGATGTGCGCCGTGGCTTCCGGTAAATCGCTCCGCCGACCCATCGCGAGGACGACGCGTGAAAGGCCGAGCACGAGATTGAGCAGCACGCTGATCATGGCAATGGCGGCACCGACGGTAAGCCCCTTGGCGAGCGTGGAGCCACTGAAGGATTGAGCGATGGCGGCGAGGGAATTGAATTCATTGCCGGCATTGGCTAGGGCCACCCACGCGACACCGGCGTAGAGCAGGGTGGTGACAACGAGCGTGGCAATGATGGCGCGTGGGATGGTGCGGCGCGGTTCGGCAACCTCTTCGCCCAAGGTGGCGACGCGTCCGTAGCCCGTGAAGGCGACGAACATCAAAGCAGCAGCGGGAAGGAGACTGGAGAGAGTATCGGTGTTCCATGCGGTTTGCCAGCGATCCGGATGAGCGCTGATGGCCGGGGCGCCCCAGGCAATAAAGGCGAACAGACTGAGCAGCACGGCGGCGACGATGAAAGTGTTTACCACATTGCTGCGTTGCATGCCGGTGAGGGTGAGGGCGGTGACGGCGCCGACGGTGCTCAGGGCGATCGGCAATGAATGATCCGGGCTGAGATACAGCGCAAAGCCCAGTGCGGCAGTGGCGGCGGAGGCGGATTTCGCGCAAAGAAACATCCAGCCGGCGACAAAGCCAAGCGAGGGATTCAGCCAGCGATGGCCGTACTCGTACGTGCCGCCGCTCACCGGGTGATTGGCCGCCAGTTGCGCGCTGCTCAGCCCGTTGCACAGGGCCACAAGGCCGGCGAGCACAATCGCCGGCAGCATCATCGGTCCGGCAAGGCCAGCGCCGATACCCAGGCTGACAAAGACGCCCGTGCCGATGATCGAGCCCAAGCCAAGCATCACCGCGCCGGGCAGGCTGATCACGCGTTTGAGTTGTGGCTTGTCGGCCATGGACGGCGGATTGAACCGCCAAGACGCCAAGACGCCAAGGATTCTCTTTGAAGGGCTCGCGCGGAGGCGCGGAGAAAATAAGGGACGAGGTGGAACTCGTCCCTCCCAACGCGCCAAGGGGGGGGCAAGTTCCACCTTGCCCCAATTTTGTTTCCCTCCGCGCCTACGCGCCACCCCCAGTT
>JAYQQG010000088.1:0-14433 GCA_038145765.1 Verrucomicrobiales bacterium | reverse complement strand
GGGTACGGCGATGTGGGCTGTTACCATGCCGGGTCAAAGATTCCCACGCCGCACATGGATCGGTTGGCGCGGGAGGGTATGCGGTTCACGGACGCGCACAGTTCGGCGGCGTTCTGCACGCCCTCGCGGTACGCATTGCTCACCGGGCGCTACTGCTGGCGGACGCGTCTGCAGAAAAGTGTGCTATTCAATTTCGAGCCGCCGCTCATTGAGCGCGGGCGCATGACCTTGGCGTCGATGCTTCAGCAAAATGGCTATCGCACCGGCCTGTTCGGCAAATGGCATCTGGGGCTGGGCTTTATGGCCAAGCCGGGGTCCACGGTGAATTTCAACAAACCATTGCCGTGGTATCACGGGCCGGATCCGGATCGGGTGATGAGCGAGAGTATTGATTTTACCCGGCCCGTTTTCCGTGGTCCGGAAGCGTTGGGGTTTGATGAAACCTTTTACACGGCCGGTTGTTCCACCGATCAACAGCCGTTTTGCTTTATCGCCAATGGCAAATTCCTCGGAATGAATGGGGCGACCTATCGCAATCCGAAAGGCAGCTGGCGCTCCGGCATGGCGGCGCCGGTTTGGGACAATGCCACCGTGGACGTTCGTTTCACCGATGCCGCCGTGCGCTTTATTGCCGCGGCCGATTCAACCCCGAAGCGACAGCCATTTTTTCTCTACCTGCCGTTGTCCGCGCCGCACTCGCCGCACTTGGTGCCTCCCTTTGCCGCGGGCAAAAGCATGGCCGGCGTGCGGGGTGACATGGTATGGCTGGTGGACCATTGCGTGGGACGTGTGATGGCGGCCTTGGAAAAGCATGGTCTGGCCGCGAACACCCTGCTGATTGTCACCAGCGATAACGGGCCGTTGATCGGTTCAGTAAAGATCAGCGAACGCGAAGGCACAGCGCAGATCAGCAACGGGCATCGGTCCGCCGGCGAATTGCGCGGCTACAAGGGGCGGCCGTTTGAAGGCGGGCATCGTGTGCCGTTCATCGCGCGGTGGCCCGGGCGCATTAAAAAAGGCACGGTGAATCACGACGTCTTTTGCCATGTGGATATGCTGGCAACCGCGTCCGCGCTGGTTGGGGCGCCGTTACCCAAGGGCGCGGGTGAGGACAGTGAGAATCTGTTGCCGACATTTTTTGGGAAACCCACGCGCCGCGGGCCGATGATCAATCAGGCCGGCAACGGCGTGAAGACGCTGCGTGATGGCCCGTGGAAAATTATCTTCGGCCAGGGCCCTGATCGCGTGCGGCCGTCCGCCGGCAAAGGCATGTTGTTCAACTTGAAAACCGATCCGCGTGAGACCACCAACCTCTGGGACCAACATCCCGAACGCGTGAAGGCCATGCGGGCATTGCTCGCCAAGATGCAGGGCGATGGGTAGGGCTTGTTTGGGTTTTGGCGAGTCGATACAATGGGTGCCGATGCGTTTTGTGCTTGGGCCATTCACTGTTTCCCTTGGTGCGTTGCTGGGGCTTTGCCTGATGGCCGAGGCCAAGCGGCCGCCGCGGGAGTTTGCGGAGGTGGCGCGGGAGCATTTTGAGCAGTATTGTTTCGATTGCCACGATGGGGAAACGAAGAAGGGGGAGGTGGATTTAACGCAACTGCTGGAGCGGGCCGGATCGGATGGGGCGTTGGTGTTTGAGAATTTGATCACGGCGAAGATGCCGCCGGCGAATAAGCAGCAGCCGAAGGCGGAGGAACGCCAGCTTATGCTGCAATGGCTGGCGCAACGGCAGAAGGCCGCGGCGCCTCAATCGTTCCGCCGGATCAGCCGCCATGAGCTGGTGCATGCGGCGAATGATTTGCTGGGGGTGAAGCTGGATTTGACGGGGGAGATTCCGGAAGACCGGGGCACGCATGATTTTGATTCGGATCGGCGCGTGCAGTTGACCAAGGAAATGCTCACGGCCTATTTCACGGCGGTGGATGATCTGCTGGAGTTTGCCCTGCCGGCGAAGGGGTTTGAGCCGGAGCGCGTGTGGGTGACGAGCAAGCTCAAGGACAGCCACCAGAGCTACAACATTTACACGCGGCCGTATGAGGAGGGCATTCTCTTTTCCTGGACGCGCGCGAACAATGGCAACAGTTACTCTTTTTTCTACGACCACTTTGAGCCGCCGGTGATGGGCTGGTACGAGCTGACTTTTGATGCGCGGAAGTTGGGCGCTTTTCCGGAAGATGTGAGCCTGATGGTGTTCGCGGGCAAATATTATTACGCCGATGACCGACCTCAGCCGCAACGGTTGCTGGAGGTGATTTCGCTGGGCAACCGCGAGATGAAATCCCACACTATCCGCGCCTTTTTGCGTCCGGGCGAAAATGTTTCCGTGCACTGTTACTCGAAGCACAATTTCCGCCAGCGGAATGGCAAGGTCGGCGCTTACATCAAACAGTTGAAAGTGCGCGGGCCGGTGCACGAGCAGTGGCCGCCGCGAGCGTATCGCGAGGTGTTTGCCGGTTTGCCGCTGCAAGTGCCGCCGCGGGAGGCGGTGTCGGCGGCGGTTGCGCAAACCAAACTGCAGGCGATTGGCGGGCGGATCACGGTGAGCAGTTTTCAAAAGGGCATGGAAAAGGAGCGGATGCAGGATGGCTCCAACCGGACATTTTGGCACACGCGCTTCCAACCGACGCTCGCCAAGCCGCCGCACTCTGTGGTGTTGGAGAATCCGCAGGTCAAGGCGATCGACGGGCTGTCGTACGCCACGTGGTCCGGCGGCAATGGCAACGGGCAGGTGAAGGCGTACGCGATTTATTTTTCCGATGACGGCCAGTCGTGGGGCAAGCCGGTGAAGGCCGGTGCGTTGGAAATCCGGCTGGCAAATGAGCAGCCGATTATTTTTCCCAAGCCGACCACGAAACGGTTCATCAAGTTTTTGGTGACCGACGCGTATTCGATTGATGGCCGTTCGCTGGCGTCCATCGGCAAGCTGGATGTGATGACGACGTTGCCGGAGCCAGACGCCAAGCTGCGAGTGATGGTGGACACGAAATCGGAAGCGGCCTTGAAACAGGTGATCCGGCGGTTTGCCGAACGGGCATTTGCCTCGCGCCTGACGGAGGCGGAGTTGCGGCCGTATTACGACGTCAGCCTCGCGGCGCTGAAGGAGCAGGGCGACTTCGTGGCGGCGGCGCGGCTGGGCTTGAAGGCGGTGCTCGGCTCGCATCGGTTTCTCATGGCACCGGGCGAACACGCCAACGCGTCGTATGCTAAGGCGGCGGCTTTGTCGCGGGTGCTGTGGTTGTCCGTGCCGGATGCGGAACTGTTGCGCGTGGCCAGCGATGATCAGTTGACGGGTAAATTGTTAGCCGGACAAATCGATAGGCTTTTAAGTGATCCCAAGAGTGCGCGCATGATCCATTCGTTCTGCGATCAATGGCTCAACCTGCGGGAGTTCAACAAAGTGACCCCTTCGCTGAAATTGTATCCGTTTTACGACGAATTGCTGAACCGCTACCTGCCGCTGGAGACCGAGGCGTACCTCAATCATCTCATTCAGGAAAACCTGCCCGTGAGCCGCTTGATTGACTCGGATTTCTCCTTCCTCAACCAGCGCTTGGCACAGCACTACGGCATCGATGGTGTGGTTGGCCAGCGAATGCGCAAGGTGAGTTTCGGGCCAAAGGTGCCGCGCGGCGGGCTTCTCACCATGGGGAGCATTCTCAAGGTAACCGCGGATGGATTTGACACCTCGCCCATTCGGCGCGGGGCGTGGGTTTCCCAAACCATTGCGGGCAACACCCTTTCCCCGCCGCCCGAAAACGTGAAGGCGATTGAGCCGGAACACGGTGCGGACGCGGCGACATTGCGCGAGCAGATTGAGCAGCACAAAAACAATGCGGCCTGTTTTGCCTGCCACAAGAGCATCGATCCTTATGGGTTCGCGCTGGAAAGTTTCGATGCCACCGGCCAATGGCGCACGCAGTATCGCGTGAAGCTGCCGCATCGCGGGACATTCCAATACCGGCCGAAGGGTTATTTTAAGCTGGCCGGTGAAGTGGATGCTGCGGGTGAGGTGGGCCGGGCGAAGTTTGAGAATGTGTTCGGGCTGAAACAGATCCTCCTCTCGCAGCACCGGAAGGTGGCCTACAATTTTGCGAAGAAATTTTTCGAGTATGCCAACGGCTACGCGCCCAGCTTGAAACAGCGGCTGGATTTGTACGCGATGATCCCGGCCGGGGCGGAGACGTGCCGGATGAAAGACTTGCTCCGCGATGTCATGATCTATTCACTGGAGGGCAAATCGGAATGATTAGTCGCAACGAATTTTTGAAGATGGGCGTGGCGCTGCCGCTGGCGATGCAGTCACTCGGCCAACGGGCGGCGGCGAAAGCCAAGACGCCGCCGCGCCGGATCATTTTCATCAACAGTTGCCTCGGCTTTTATGAGCCTTATTTCTTCCCGAAAAAACGCGGCGATCTGGGCACGTCTGATTATTTGAAGGGGATGAAGACGCTGGAGAAGATGACGGTGTTCCAGAATCTTTTTCATCCGGGCATGGACACGAGTAATCACGACTCGGAGAAATCGTTCCTCACCGGCACGCCCAGCCCGGAAGCACCCAATTTTGTGAACGGCATTTCGCTGGATCAAGTGCTCGCCCGTAAGATGGGCGGTGATACGCGGTTTCCGTTCCTGAACTTCAGCATCTACGACCGCGGCTGGGGTTGCTCGTGGAACGACCGCGGCGCGGCCATTCCGCCGATGCATGATGAGGCGGAGATTTTTGATCTCCTGTTCAAGGACGAGGATTTGCAGGCCACCAAGCGCCGGCTGCGTAATGATCAAACCATTCTCAAAAACCTTCAACGCGATCTGGCCGAGTTGCGCCGGAAGGGCTCGGACCGCGGCAAGCTGGAGAGCTATCAAAAGGTGATCGCCGAACTGGAAACGCAACTGGAGCACGAACAGTTTTGGCTAAACACCAAAAAGCCGAAGGTGACCAAAAGCCTCAGCGAAGACGCGGCGTTTCCGTTTTCCACCAAGATTCACAATTTGTTTGAGCTGGCGAAACTGGCTTTTCAAACCGACTCCACGCGCGTGATCACGCTGTCGATGGACTGGATCTACGGCGCCATCAAGGTGCCCGGCGCCACAGGCGGCTGGCATTCGCTGTCGCATCATGGCGGCAACGCCGGCAAGATCGCGCAGTTGAGCAAGATCGAGGTCGATACCCTCAAGCACTTCAATCGGTTCCTAGTTGAAATGGATCAAATCAAGGAAGGCAACGGCACTTTGCTCGACCACACCACCGTGGTGATGGGCAGCAACTTCGGCGATTCCTCGAACCACACCTGCAACAACCTCCCCATGATCGTGGCCGGCGGCGGCTATCGCCATCAGGCCCACGCCGTGCTCAATGGCCCGACCCCGCTTTGCAATCTCTACTTGGAACTACTGCATAAACACGGCATCGATGCCGAGCGCTTTGGCAGCAGTAAACAGGATATGGGTCTATTGAAGGGTTGAGGCGCTGTGGAGCCGACTACGTTGCAACGGCGACGCCTGGAGTTCGGGAATGGGCGTTTTGCGGGAAGTCGAAAGTCAACACGAGCGGTTCGGAGCCGGTGTTTTCGATTTCCACACCGCCGTTGTTGAGCGCGGATTGAGTGATGAAGCCGATCTCGGGGTAGAGTTCGCCAAGCTTCATGTTCTGGTGATAGTTCACTGCGAACTTTCCAACCCGGCCGCTTCCGCGATTGGTGTGGAATAGAGCCGGACTCTCGGGGCAGAAAGTGGTCTTGTCACCGGGCTCTACCGTTAAACGTAGAATCGAGGCTTTCTGGTCGCCAAGGAAATCTCCGTAGACAATCCAATTGGCGTCTACGCCGTCCCCTGCGAATTCTTCAGCGGTGATCGCTGGCCGCGAGTTTTTCTTTACGAAGTCCGGGTCTTGGTTGGCCTCGAAGTCGAACTTTTCAACCAGGTACTCCCAGTCTTCGTGCCGGTCTTTCGGGTAGTCCTCTTCCCGGCAGGCGTAGAACGCATCGGCAGCCCCGATGCGTCCATCAAGCGTGAGGTCCTCTGCGAGGAAATGTTCATCCATCGTAACGTGCAGTTCGTGTGTGCAGAGGTCGGTCGGCGAGTGCAGGACACCATTCGGCATCACGAAGCCGTTATCGAGCTGCATCATGGTGTGCGGCGATAAATGCCGGACGCCGTTGTACTCGCCCTGTCCGAAACGCTTCATGCAGGCGAGAAATTCGTCCTTGGTCACATACGGATACAGCCCCATGGCTGTGGTGTGATAATGCGACGGACTGACGCCCGGATTGTCGAAGGAGTTGATGTCGTAGACTTCCCACTTCGACCAGTGGAGGTGATGTGGGATTGGGTTCAAGTTGTCGAACTTCTTGGACACGATCGGCCATGTCGGGTCACCGTACAGTTCTTCGGCAAAGGCCGTGACTTTTTCCCCCATGACCCCTGCTGGATTGGTGAGGATCAAATCCTGCAGCGAGATGACTTGGCCGTCCGGAGTGAGGACGTGGGCTTCTCCTTCGCGGAACGGGGCCTTACCCGTGCGTGTGTCGATGACACCTGTCACAATGGGAACAGTGCAGCACATCCAGAGCTCATCGAGCCCTGTGCCGCCCATGTAATCCGGATAGTAGGACTTTTCATCGAGGCGAATCCGTTTTCCGGGGGTACAGAACGTCCGCCCGGCGTACCGGTGCAAAAGTTGCAACACTCCGCCGTTCTGGTTGAGGCAGTCATCAAGAATGGACGCGGATCCTCCGGCGGATCCATCGATCACATCTTGTTGGGGGTACTCGTGAAGTTTTTCTGCTAAAAGTGTTGTTGAGGCGGACATGGGCGACGGACATTAGGTTAGGGAAGAAAGGGCGTCAACCATGATGGAACCTACGAGCACCAGAAGTCGCTGATGGCTTTGCCAGATGATAAACTGAGCCGAGGATCACCTCTCAAGGCATCTTGGAATGAGAGATTATTTGCAGTAACTTATAGATTGTCCCGGCATTGCCTGAAATAGCCCTGAATTTTTTTGTCCAAATTCGGACTGTTTCGTGGACCTGTATGAAAATTAGTTTGGCTGCCCGAAAGAAAAATGGATCATCAAAACAACCACGAACGTTTCACCCGGCTGCTTCTTGAGGCGGAGCCGCTGATGCTGCGGTCAATTCTGGTAGTGGTGCCGAATCGGGCGGATGCGCGGGAGATCATGCAGGAGACGGCGGTGGCGCTTTGGCGGCAGTTTGCCTCCTACGATTCCAAGCGGCCATTCGTGAATTGGGCGATGGGATTCTCGCGGATTGAGATGCGGCGGTTTCTCGCGCGACAGAAGCGGCGGGCGCAGTTGTCCGAACAGGCGATGGAGATCTTGGAGCGGGAACTGGAAGGGGATACGAGCTTTGCCGAGGCGATTGAGCGTCATCTGGATACGTGTATGCAGAAACTGACCGAGAAGCAGCGGGGATTGATTCAAGGGTATTATCATGAGAATCGCGATGTGGATTGGTTGGCGCAACATGGGGGACGGACGGTCGAGGCAGTTTACAAGGCAATCCAACGCATTCGGCGCGATTTGCAGGAGTGCATTGAAAGACAATTGAAAAAGGAACTCTCATGAAGGATTCACTGGATGAACTGATCCAAAAGCATTTGGACGGACGGACGAGCACGGAGGAGGCGGAGTCGCTTTCGGCGCGGATCGTGACGGACAAGGACGTACGGTCGCGGTATTTGCAGGCAGCGCAAATTCACGGGGCCTTAGCGGATGAAACGCTGGCCTTGGACACGGAAGCAGAGCCCGAGATGATGGTTGCTGAGTCGAAACCACAGAAGGTGGCTTGGCAGTTTGCCTGGCCGCGGCAGATAGCGGCGGGTTTGGTGGCTGGAATTATCGTGGGTCTGTTAGGAGTGGGGATGGCCTGGGCCATTGGTACTCCCAAGGCGGAAGCGCAGGTGTTTGACATCGCCCACGGCGATTTTGAATCTATGGCCGAAGGACCGACTCCGACGCAGTTCCCGGTCCGCTTCGGCGAGTGGGCCGGTAATCCCGCCGAGGTGGTGAAGGAGGCGAATGGAAACAAGATTCTGCGATTCGTCCGGACCGCCAACGTGAAGGGCGATTCCAATGGCTTCGCGTCCAATTGCTCCGTGTTCCAGTTGGTCGATCTCTCTGCCCTTCGTCGACAATTGAAGGTAGAACAGTCGGAGGCGCAGTATTCTCTGCAGCTCTCGGCGCGTTTTCGGCGTGACCCGGCTCCTTCTGATGCCGAATTGCACAAACCTAAGGCCAGTCTACGCATCTTCCTGTTCAATGCTGAGCCTGAGTCGATCGGTGAGGCATGGCCCCGAGCGGTTCAGATGGCTGAGGCACTGGGGAAAAAATCCATCAAGCCTGAGCCGGGAGATGACATGGCGACCATTTCCACCTCCTGCATCTTGGATTCGGATGCGACGGTCGCCCTTATAGCCGTAGCCGCCAGTGCCGGGTTCAATTCCAAGACTTCAATCCCGCTGGGTGGCTACTTCGTGGATGACGTCCAACTCACCTTGATCAAACACCCAAAACTGCCGGTTCAAGTTGTCAGCCGATAAACGAAACGCATTCAAAACATGAACTTACACACCTTCAAATTCTGGCCGCTCATATTTCTCATCACGATTTCAATTCAACTCCATGCCTCGGAGCCAAAGTTTAAGTCCGAACTATTTAAGACCGGAAAGCTGGTTTACTTCGATGATTTTGATGGAGAACTGAACCGGGGACGCTGGGGGCAACCAAAGGGAAAGAGCATCAAGGATGGGAAATTAACCGTTGCTCCTCTTTTCAAATCTAAAGAAGAGGCTATTAAGGTTTTGAAGAGGGACCATCATCTCGGGCTCGAGCCGGTCGCTCACATCAACCGAATTCCGGAGAAATTCGTTTGTCATTTACGTTACAAGTTTGTCAAACCGGAGCTTACTCTAGGTCGCCCCTCTTTTCAGATCGGCCATCACATGATTAATCTTGGTATTTTAAAAGATGGGGGGCACAGGATAAAACTTCCAGATGGGCCATCCTTTTTGGAACCCGAATCCGAGATGGCCTTAAATCAGTGGATCGATCTGGTAATCGAATACGAATTGGGAAAGATCCGGGTCGTGGTTAACGGAAAGGGTAGAACCTATGAGCATGAAAAGGTCACCATCATAAATCCCAAGGCTAACGGAAAGCACAGATTTACCTTCAAGGGCGGACCTGAGTGTGAGATCATTTTCGACTCGGTCAGGATTTGGGAATGTAATTAGCAGCAGCTATTTTGGAAAAGATAATTGATCAAACCATGAGTACTAAACTTCACCGTCGTCACTTTCTCCGTGGCACCGGCGCGTTGATTGCCTTGCCGGCTTTGGAATCAATTGGGTTTCGTCCGTTTGCGGCCGCCGCGGAAAAGGCGAAAGCTACGCCGTCCAAACGGGCTGTCTTCGTGGGGATGGGGTTCGGGGTGACAAAGGAGACTTGGTATCCCGACCTGAAGGACACTGGGGCGAATTACAAGTTGTCCGAAGGACTTTCTCCTTTGGCGCGGCATAAAAAAGATTTCACCATCGTGCAGGGCTGTTCCAATCAGTACAGCAATGAGGCCCACTGGGGGAGCACCTTTTGGCTGACCGGCGCCAATCGCTACTCCGTGCCCGGCCAAAATATGGCCAACAGCATTTCCGCGGATCAGGTGATTGCCAAGCAACTGGGGCAGGAAACCCGCTTTGCCTCCATGCAGTTGGACAGCAGTGATGGCAGCGCCTCCGGCCACGGGCCGGGGTTGTCCTTGTCGTGGGATCAGCGTGGAAAACCCGTGGCAGGTTTCAGCGATCCGTTGCAGGTCTTTCACAAACTCTTTTCGGCTGATGACCTGCCGCTCGAGCAACGGCAGGCGGCCATAGCCGAGAAACGCAGTGTGCTCGATGCCGTGCTCACGGAGGCCAAGCGCGTGCAGCGCGGGCTTTCCAAAAACGACACCGATAAGCTCGACGAGTATTTTCAGGGCATTCGCGACATCGAGACTCGCCTCGGCAAGGATGAGGATTGGCTCGATGTACCCAAGGCCAAGGCGCCCTTGGCCGAGCCGGCCCCCGGCCTCAAGGGCAGGGACGAAATCAAGATGATGTACGACCTGATCGTGGCCGCCCTGCAGACCGACAGCACGCGGGTGATGAGCTATCGTCTGCCCGGTCAGAATTTATTGAAGAGCTTGGGCGTCACTTTGAGCGCGCATAACATCAGCCATTATTCCCCCGGCGAACGGTTGGAGGCCTCCAAGATTCGTGACAAGGCTCATGCCGAATTGCTGGCCGGCTTGATCGACAAACTTAAGGCCACCAAGGAAGCCGACGGATCGAGTCTGTTCGATCACACTGCATTAGCCTTTGGCTCGAACATTAGCTCGATCCACTATCTCGATAACTGCCCGACCATACTCACCGGCGGCGGCGCCAACCTGAAGCTGGGGCAACACCTTGCTCTGCCCAAGGATACGCCGCTCTGCAACGTGTGGCTGACCATGCTGCAAGGCATGGGCATCAAGACGGAGCGACACGGTGACAGTTCGGGCGTGGTGAAGGAACTGCAGGCGTGAGGAAGATCTCTTTTTCAATTGGAGCCGCTTTGCTGTTACTGGCCGGTCCGGTCGGCGCGGCGGACTTGGTGGTGGAGTTGCCGAAAAAGCATTTTGCGCTGATCGATTCGTATTGTCTGGATTGTCACGATGCGGAAACGCAAAAGGGGAAGGTCAACCTTGAGGCCCTTCCGTTCAAGGTGACGACCATCGAGCAGGCGGAGCTTTGGCAGAAAGTGCTCAACGCCATGAACGCCGGCGAGATGCCACCGGAGAACAAGCGGCAGCCGAAGAATGTAGAGAAGGCCGATTTCCTCGATGACCTGGCGCAGACGATGGTGTTGGCTCGGAAGAAGCTCTCGGATTCGGGAGGCCAGATCACCATGCGCCGGCTGAACCGGCGTGAGTATCAAAACACCATCGCGGCCCTCACCGGCGTTCGCCTGAACGTCGAGTCGCTGCCTTCAGACGGCGGCTCCGGGACCTTCGATACGGTGGGCGCTTCCCAGTTTATTTCCAGCGACCAATTCGAGCAGTATTTGAAGCTGGGCCGGACTGCGATTGATGAAGCCTTCGTCCGCCACTCGGCTCGGGCAAAGCCCACCAAGGTTTTCCGTATGGAGCCGGAAGAATCCGTAAGCCCGAAGACATTGGAAATCGTTAAAAAAATGGAGGAAACATATCAGAAGAAATGGCTTCCGTGGAAAGAAGGGGTCGACAAGGCCGCAAAAGCTCCAGAGAACCAACAGATTGTGGCCGAGCTCCGCAAGAAGCACCCAGATTATGATTCCAATCCTGTTCTCAAGTATCGAATGGCTGATCTTCTGAAAGGGGCGCCCGATCCTCGCGACTATGGTAGCAGCGATTCAATCAATCTCGTTGGCGCCTTGTACAGCCCATATCGGCGATATTACAACTACATGAAGCACTACGCCAAGCTTCCTCACAACGATCGGGGGGGCTACCTGCAACTTTCACGCGGGGTTCAACGCTTTGACGTTCGCCCCGATCCGAAAGATGTCCCTCCAGGCACCTACAAGCTTAGGATCCGCCTCGGCGCGGTGAAAGGCTCCGATCCTTCCCGCCATTTCATCGAGATCGGTCATCCCCTAAATCTCAAGGGAACTTCACCCGGCTTCACCAAACTGCTCGGCATGCAACAGATATCCGGCACCATTGAGAATCCGGAGATCATTGAGGTTAATGTCGAAATCGGTGCAGGGACCCCGCGCGTAGTCGGCATTCAGGAACGCCAGCCCAAGTCGGCAAAACTTCTCAGAAAGGAGTTCGAGCGGCACAAGCAGAAGAACGGGTACGGCCCGCCGCCCGCGATTTGGGTCGATTGGATGGAGCTGGAAGGTCCGATCAAGGAGACCGCGGGGCGGACTTTTCGGGTTGAGCCTGAGACCACCGTCAACGTTCAAAGCGCGAAAGACATGAAGCAAATGGAGGAGACCTATCAACGTTACCTTGGCTGGAAGGCTGGGGTCGACAAGGCCGCACTTGATCCGGAGAACCGGGAAGTCCTCGAGGAGATTCGGAAAAAATTCAAACTCACTGACCTGACTGATAATGTCAGACTCTACCAAAACGCGAACCTTCTGAAAGGGGTGCCTGATCCGAAGAAGTTCGGTTTTAAAGATGCCAACGACGCATCTTTTTCATATCAGGGTGGGTACGGGCGAAAGTATGCCTACCTCAAGCACTATGCTGAATTACCTTTGAGTGATCAGGGGACTTACTTGAAACTTGGCTGGGGCATTCAACGGATTGATGTGACTCCGCCCAAGGACAAGCTCGCGCCCGGCACCTACAAACTTCGGATTCGGGCCGGCTCGGTAAAAGATTCCGATCCCGATCGGCACTTTATCCAAATCGGGCACCCTCAACGCCGCAACGGTGTTCCGGCGGGATTTGATGGCAAGCCGATCGGCGGTCATCAGGTCACCGGCACTACCGAGAATCCTGAGATTATCGAAACGACCGTCGAAATCGGAGCAAACACGCCGTGTGAATTCGGCATCCAAGAACGCCAGCCAGAGGACAGGAATTTACATCGCAAAGAATTCTTCCGTTTCAAGAAGGAGAACGGCTACGGCTACCCGCCGGCGGTCTGGATTGATTGGGTTGAACTGGAAGGCCCCCTGCCGAAAGCGGGCACGAAGTCCGGGTTGTCTCACATCCTCGCCGAAAATTTGATCGGGCCGAAAGAATCTGAATTGGAACGGGCTCGAAAAATCCTGTCGGAGTTTTCGTTGGCCGCCTTTCGTCAGGTCAAACCAGACCCCAAGTTCATTGATAAACTGTTGGCCCTGTTCAAAACCCGGCGAGCCGGCGGTGAATCGTTCGAGGTCGCCATCCGCACGCCCCTCAGCGTGATTCTTGCCTCTCCCGGGTTCCTTTACCTGAACGAACCCAGTGTTGAAAAGCAACGCCGCGCTCTGACCGACCGCGAGCTGGCCGTGCGGCTGGCTTACTTTCTTTGGAGTGCTCCGCCCGATGCGGAACTGCTTGCCCTCGCTAAAAAGAACACCCTGCGCGAACCGGCAACGCTGCGCCAACAGGTGAGCCGCCTCCTGGCCGATCCGCGTTCCGACGAGTTCGTTTCCGGCTTCGTGCATCAGTGGCTGCACATGGAGCGATTGGACTTCTTCCAGTTCGATGCCAAGCTGCATCGAGAATTCGATGAGAGCGTTCGCGCCTCCGCTCGTCGGGAGGTTTATGAATCCTTCGCCCACCTCTTGCGTGATCCTGAGTCCGGTCGCCTCGGCAAGCTCCTCAAGAGCGACTACGTCTTCATCAACGGCCTGTTGGCCAACTACTACGGCATCGAAGGCGTCACCGGTGAAGCCTTCCGCAAAGTCAAACTGCCCGCCGGTTCCCCGCGCGGCGGGTTGCTCGGCACGGCCGCCATCCACGCCATGGGCAGTGACGGCGTCGAGAGCAGTCCCGTTGAGCGCGGTGCCTGGGTGTTGCGGTATCTGTTAAATGATCCCCCGCCACCCGCGCCCCCCAACGTCCCGCAACTCTCGCGCCTGGCCGACAAGCCCATCACCACTCGCGAACGGCTCCGCGCCCATCAGGAGGAGGCCCAGTGCGCCAGTTGCCACCGCAAGATCGACCCCATCGGCTTCGGCTTGGAGAATTTTAACGCCGCCGGCAAATGGCGCACCACTGAAGCGCATCGCACCAAGCAAAAGCGAAACTGGAAAATCAATACGACTTGGGAAATCGATCCCTCCGGCGCTTTCCACAACGGTCCCGCCTTCAAAGATTATTTCGAACTGCGCGACCTTGTGGCGAAACGCGAACCTGACTTCGCCCGCGGCTTCACCGAAGCCCTCATCAGCTACTCCCTTGGCCGCTCCTTCGGCTTCACCGACGAAGGCTTGGCATTGGAGATTTTGGAAACGGCCAGGAAAGAGCAAAACTCAGTCAGCGAATTTGTTCATGCTTTGGTACAAAGCAAACTCTTCCGCACTAAATAATTCTTCCCAACTCATTCCATGAGAAATCTCCATCTATATGTTTCCTTAGTAGGGTTGTTTGCAGTTGGGCCGGGGTTTGCAACTTCCCTGCACGCGCAAACCGAGGAGGAAAGCGTTCGGTTAATGTCCTACAACATCCACCGTGGCGGTGTCGTAATGCGTAAGCAACCCTTGTCCCAAACGGCGAAAGTGATCCAGTCGGCCAAAGCTGACATTGTCGGCATTCAGGAAACGAGGTCCCCACGGGGTGATAAATTGGAGGAACTCGCCAAGTTGCTCGGTTGGAATCATGATATGGGGAGCTGCATCGTGACCCGTTATGAAATCGTCGAGCATTTCAAAGGTGGAAAGGATTACAAAGGGGGCATCAAGGTCAAGAT
>JAYQQG010000087.1:0-14538 GCA_038145765.1 Verrucomicrobiales bacterium | reverse complement strand
GTGGTAAACGGTGTGGAGCTGGGCGGAGGTTCGATCCGGATTCATCAGCCCGATGTGCAGAAAAAGGTGTTTGAGGAGGTTTTGCAATTGTCCTCGGAAGTGACTCAGGCGCGATTCGGTTATATGCTGGAGGCCTTTAAATACGGGTGTCCGCCGCATGGCGGAATTGCGCTGGGATTTGATCGTTTAATCGCATTGTTATGCGGGGCGGACAGTATTCGTGACGTGGTGGCTTTTCCGAAAACGGCCAAGGGATCCTGTTTGATGACGGAGAGTCCGGCGGCGGTGGAATCGCGTCAGTTGCGTGATTTGCATATCGATGTAAAGGTCGCCAAGAAGGCGGAATGAAGTTCTGGGAAAAAATGACGAAGAAGCAGCCTGATAATGAGGTCGCGGAAAATGAATCTTCCGCACCCGAAATGACCGCACTGGAGAAACGCTTGGCCGAGAAGGCGGCACAGGAAACGGATGAAGACACCCAGCCGGACGGACCGGCTACGTTGCCTGAAGCGCAGGTGGTCATTGAGGAACTGAACGGGCGTGTTCTACGTCTGACCGCGGATTTTGATAACTTCCGAAAACGAGCTCAGCGCGAAAAGGACGAAGCCCGCCAATATGCCAACCAGGGCCTCCTCGAGCAGTTGCTGCCGGTATTGGATAATTTTGAAATGGCCCTGACAGCCGTCAAAGATGCGGATCCTTCCGTGCGGGACGGGGTGCAAATGATTCTCGATCAGCTGCTGGGAGTGCTTAAAGATTCGGGGGTGGAACCAGTGGATGCCCTGGGGCAAGCATTTGATCCCAATCTGCATGAGGCTTTGTCACAGCAGGAAACCGACGAGGCCGAGGATGGCACGGTATTGCAGCAAGTGCAGCGGGGCTACAAATTGAATGATCGTCTGGTGCGGCCGGCGCGAGTGGTCGTGGCCGCAGCACCGGGCGATGTGAAAGAATCTGGGGCCGAAGACTGATGGCCAAGCGTGATTATTACGAGGTGCTGGGCGTTGCCAAGGGAGCGTCACAGGATGAGATCAAGAAAGCTTACCGGAAAAAAGCGGTTCAGTTTCATCCGGATAAAAATCCAGACGACAAAACGGCGGAAGATAAATTCAAGGAAGTTGGCGAAGCGTATGAAGTGCTGAGCGACGATCAAAAACGCGCGGCCTATGATCAAATGGGGCACGCCGCTTTTGAGGGTGGTGGCGGTGGCGGTTTTCACGGTGGCGGTGCAGTTGATCCGTTTGATTTGTTCAATCAGGTCTTCGGCGGAGCTGGAGGCGGTGGCGGTGGAATTTTCGAACAGTTTTTCGGTGGCGGTCAAAGCCGTGATCCCAGCGGAGCCCAACGCGGGTCCGATTTGCGGTACGATATGGAAATCGATTTTGAGGAAGCCGTCTTAGGCTGTGAGAAAAAGATTTCCATTACAAAACTGGACGGTTGCGAAAAATGCAAAGGGTCCGGAGCTGCGAAAGGGTCCGGACGGAAAACTTGTGGCACCTGCGGGGGGCACGGCCAAGTGGTGGCACAGCGCGGGTTTTTCCGGATGCAACAAACTTGTCCCAAATGTGAGGGGCAGGGTTCCGTTCTCGAAAAACCCTGTGGCGACTGTCGCGGGGGAGGGAGAGTGGAACGCAAGTCACAGATTACACTGAAAGTCCCCGAAGGGGTCAGCACCGGCACACGATTGCGCAGTGGCGGCAACGGTGAGGCGGGAGTGCGCGGAGGGGCCGGCGGGGATTTGTACGTCGTATTGCACGTGCGCCCACATGAGATTTTCGATCGCGATGAAGATGATCTTTTGTGCGAGGTGCCGATCAGTTTTGTGACAGCGGCATTGGGCGGGGAACTCAAGGTGCCCACACTGTCCGGCTCGGCGAGCATCAAAATTCCGGCCGGCACGCAATCGGGGACAACTTTCCGATTAAAGGGGCGGGGTGTGAAGAATTTACAGGGCTATGGGACGGGCGACTTGAACGTCAAAGTACAGGTGGAGGTGCCTGCCCGTTTGAACAATGAACAGAAAGCCAAGCTGGAGGAATTTGCCGCCCTATGTGGGGATGATGTGAATCCGCAGAGCAAAGGTTTCTTGGAGAAAGCCAAAAACTTTTTCAAATAATGCACCGTTTTTATCTGCCGCCAGATCGGGTCACAGAAGGAGAGATCACCCTCGACGAACGCGAAAGCCACCACGCGGCCAATGTGCTGCGGGTACGAAAGGGCGAACGCGTGGCTGTGCTCAACGGCGCGGGCAAGGAATTCATGTGCGAGGTGGCTGAGGTCGACAAAAATGCCGTTCACCTGACGGTGCAGCAGCAGAACGCCATTCAACCGGTGCCGTACCAGATCACGCTACTGCAGGCGATGACCAAGGGGAAGTCGATGGATTTCATCATCCAGAAAGCGACTGAGCTATGTGTGCACCGCATTGTTCCGCTGGCGGCCGGTCGATCGGTGGTGCAGGTGGAGGATGTCGAGGCGAAGCTGGATAAATGGGAAGCCATCGCCATTGATTCCATCAAACAATGCGGCAGTCCCTGGTTGCCCATCATCGATAAACCGGTGACTCCCAGGGAATTTCTGGGTCGTAATGAGCGGTTTGACCTTCCCATGGTTGCTTCCTTACAGAGCCACACCCAGCATCCCCGTGAGTACGTGGAGGGGTTCTGTGCGGAGCATCATCGTTTGCCAAAAAGTATTGCGATCTGGGTGGGGCCGGAAGGGGACTTCACGCCCGCAGAAGTGAACGATGTGCTGTCAGCGGGGGTGCATCCCATCACGCTGGGCCAAGTGATTTTAAGGAGTGAGACCGCGGCGCTTTATACGGTTTCCGCGCTCAATTACGAAATGCAGTCGCCCCGGAGTTAGTCCTGATTCTCGGATTCTTTTAAGAACGGCTTAATATCCGGGTGCTCTCGGAACGGCGCATAGGCGGCATTCGTTTGGATGGCTTGTAGGATATCTAGTTCGGCGGGATTTTTTTCCCTGTCTTTGAATAAGGTCAGTGATTGTTTCATGGCTTCCACCGCGCGGTTTGTTTCCTGCAATTGTAGCCGGGTTTGTGCCAAATCAAACCAAGGTGCGTAGTCGCCGGGCATCAATTCGGTCAGTTGTTCATCGATTGCAGCCTTTTCCTCCCAATGTTGAATGACGCCGTAAGCGTTTTTAATTAGGGTTAAATTCTTTGTGTCTTCACCGGCAAAGGGCGCAAAGATTTCAATCGCTTTCAGGACTTCATTGGTGCGCCCACGGCGGCCGTGCACGTAAATGGCCTGTACAAAATTGGTCGAGTTGGATGGGTTTTTGGCGAAGGCATTGATGAAGAAATTTTCATTGTCGAATTGTCGCTGATAATAATCCCGGCGCAACAAGTGATCTCCTTTGGGATCAATTTTGTGGAGCTGTTCAGCGAGCGCCATGGCGCCCTGAAAGTCGCCGGCCAATTGAAGTTGTTGTTCACGGTTTTGCAGGACATTTCGGACAAAAATGAGGCTGCTGGGATTTGCTGGATCGAGTTTGCGATAAGTCTGCGCAACGCGAATGGCTTCATTATGCTGGTTCATCGTTGTCAGCAGATTGATGAACTTAAACACGGTTTCAGGATTGATCGGGCCGAAGGCGATGGCTTGGCGGTAGGCGAAATGGGCTTCGCGTTGGTAGCGGGCTTTGAGGGCTGGATCTTTGGTGTTGAGAGACCGCCATGTGTATAGGCCTGCAATGGCGGCGCGCAGTTTGGAGAATCCCTTTTGTGCGTCGTTGTCACGGATGAATGCACGCGATCCTTGAAAGTTGGCAAGGTTATGATTCTGGTATGTGCGCTCGATCCAGTCACAAATCTCGAGGACCGAAGTGTCCTCATCGATCCAATCCCCGATCAGGCGCTGGGAGTAAGCGCGCCAAAATTTCCGGTCACGGACCAAGATGCCTTCGCTGAATTCATCGATGGGCTCCCGTTCGAGTTTCATGATGATTCCGGCCGGGCGCAAATGCGGATACATCCAAGCCAGTGGGAAACTTTCTTCCACGTAAAATTCGTGATCAGGATTATTATCAAAAATGGTCTTGGCCAGGCGGGCATTGATATCCATCACAGCTGTGGTTCCTTGAACGGAGACCTGTGGTTCAGGAATCGGCATGGGGGTCTGGCAGCGTTGGCACGGCAACGAGCCGGCTTGTTCGAGCTGCTTGAGCAGTGGTGCTGTGGTGCGATCGACCACTTGCGGGAAGCTGGCGCGGCAAGCGGTGTTCGTGCATTGGAAATTGAGGATTAGGCGGACATCCTCTCCGGCCTGAAGTGTGCCGTTCATGAGCCGCTCACGAGCGGCCGCATAGTAACCGGAGAATGCGATTTGGTTGTCCGTCCGGGTTGGGGTGTGAATCTCTTTTGCCGGATAAATGGAATTTGTGCGCCGTTGTTGGTCCACGCGATCACCAAGCCGGGTAAAAAATCGATCGGCGGCTTTGGCTGTTTTTGAGAGAGGGCCGCTAAAGCCAAGGAAACACCCGGTCAGCAGCACGCCGCCCCAAGCGCCGATGCCGATGAGGTGCCGGCGATTATGATGTTTATGGAACTGGGCGTACGCGTAGTATGCCATGATCAAACCGGCAATGATTCCTAGAAACAGCAGCAATGAGATGTGGTTGCGTTTGCTGCTCTTATTAAGTTTATCGGCCAATTCTTGAAAAAATGGTGGGCGGTCAATGGCGTCCAAGTTACTGGGGTTGTAGTGCGCGCGAATGTATTGGAGATATGTGCCGTCCGCCAATGCGTTTTGGGTGATGATGTAGACATCACGGCGGTCGAAATCCGGGTCGCGCTTGTGTTGGCTGTCGGTGAAGCTTTCACAAAAAATGAAATAGGTGGGGCAAAAGCGGCCGGGGTCGGTGCCCCCAAAGAGGATGGCATTGCGATCCATTTCCGGATAAATATCAAAAGGTGGGGTAAACATGTCATGCCCATACCAGTAGCCAAAGAGGTGGCCGCGTTGCTCGTTTTCGGCCCAGTTATTCAGGGCGGGCCGCAGGGGGAGCAGGATCAAGGCCGTGCATAGGATTCCAAATGCCACGCGATGAAGGCGGTCGGTGAACAGGGCCAGCATTCCAATGACGAGCAGCACCAATAGCAAAAGCCAGCCTGCGGCGGTTGCCGCGTGTTCCATGGCGGCGATTTGAGATTGGATTGATTTAAAGTTGATGATGCATTGAGCGATTGTGGCTGCAAGCAACGTGAAACTAAAGAAGATCACCATCGGCCAACTTTTGAAACGAAACCCTTTGATTATCATTGGAAGCGAGCCGGCAGCGACACAGATGATGATGAATTTAGATTTAATATCACCGGCGCCCTGTTCAAAAATTACCTTGAAGCATTCGATGCCCGTTAAGCCCGCCAGGAACACGGATACACAAATGATGGATGCACGGGTTGCTCCCATCAGGGTGGCTCCGATTATGGCCAAGGCGAGCCCGATGCTGCCGGCAATAAAAATGTGCGTGGCGGCGAAGAACACCTTGTTTAAGTGCCGGTTGAGTTCATCTGCAGTGGGGTTGATTAAATAGATCAGGATTAAGGTGAAGGTGACAAAAATTCCGGTTAAACCGAGGATCCAACAAAATTCTTTCAATCGCATCCGATACAGGAACGCCAATGGAATGAAGGCCAACGCGAGGTAGGACAGGCTGAATTCCTGGCGGGCTTCATCGAGGAAAATGGCCAGTTGGCCGCCGTCCAATTGCAATGTTTTTTTTGGGGCCCCGGCAAACTCTGGTAAATGGTCCGCATCTAAAAACATGCGGGTGAGATTTGAGGGCGTGATGCGGTCGTATTGCCCACGGGTAAAGGCGTGTTTAAATCCTTGGACAGTGCGCGGATAGGCCCAGTTCATGGGCGGGTTGGTCATTGAGGCGATGGGCATGTAGAAGTAGCACAAGGCGGCCAGGATCCAGGCTGCGCGCGTATTGAGCAGCGGCATCCAGTTGGCTAACAGACCTTGTTCGGCACTATTTTTGTCCCGGCTGATCCACGAATAGGCGATCAATCCAATCAAAGCTGAGAGGTTGAGGAAGGTCCAAAGTTTAACGATCGTGCTGGCCAGGGTAAATTGTTGCTTGTCCAGAGCGTTATCCCAGAAGAGACCGAAGATTAGGGCTAGGCAAAGATAAACCGCGGGAACGAGGATGCGCAGGCCCATGCTGGGCAGCCGTATGGTCAGGCCGATCAACAAAGCCATGAAAGCTGTTCCCACGAGGTTAAACAAAACAAAGAGGCCGGGGTTGCCTGTGGAGCCGTGCTCGGCGCCTTTTAAGCTGAGAACAAGGCCGACCAGATAGAGTGCGCAATTGCCGGTCAACAAACACCGGCCCAGTTTGGGGTCGCCCAGCAGGATGAGTAGTTCGATGCCGATGGCCGCAAGAATCAGAGTTTGGTGATTGACGAAGCAGAGGCCGAACACGAAGTAGGCAAGATAAAGGTACAGACGTTGTTCCGGTCGATAAAACCACCGCATCAGCAGGGCCAATGTAATCGCAAACGTAAGGATGCCGAGCGTGTAGACCTCCACAATGACGGCTTGGCTCCAGATGAAACCATTGAAACCAAAGATTAAGCCGGCCGCTAAACCCGAACAGAGCGATAAATTTCGTTCGGACCGTTCGTTCAATGATTTAAACGATTCCATCCCGGATAGCACCAGTTGAGTGCCGCGAGAAATCATCAGAGCCAATAACCCGCAGGATAACGCCGCGGCCACCGCGGAACTCACGGCCACGCGCCAAGCGATATTGGAGAAAGGGAGGATTTTGGTGAACACCCACGAATAAACCGTCCACATCGGATAGCCGGGCGGATGAGGGACCCCGGCGTACATAGAGCCCACGGCCAGTTCCCCCGAATCTTCCAGTGTGACATCCGGGGCGATGGTATAGAGATAAACTCCCAAACTAATCAGCGTGGCCAAGAGGGCCGCCATCCAATCAATCCGGCGGAAAAATGGACCTGATTCGATGGGTGGATGAACAGAACGAGAGGTGGGCTCGGGCGTCTGAGGGAATGCCGGATCGGGCTCAATCCCATCGGGCGCGGGGATGGGTTTCACCTTGCCCTTGGGTTTAATCCGTTTGCCTTTGGCCATGGGTTACGCCGCCTCCAAAACAGTGAGAATCCTCAGCACAATACCCTTTGTCCACGCATTCTTATTCAGAAAACAGGCATTATTGAATGCGCTGAGGGTGTCTAAAAATAGTCACCTTGGCCATTTCTCCATAGGTTCTTCAAATCTTGGCGCTGATTTTGATTTCCATATCGCTCGAAAAAACAGTGGAAAACGGATCCTTACCCCCGCGATATGTCGCTTGGCATCAGGGTTGCTTTAGGCGGATATCGAATAATCGTGTGCCCCGTTAGGATTGCTCGTTGCTTGACTGGGTTCTGGCCAGGAAACGAGGGGAGAACAACCAATGAAAAAAATCGAAGCGGTCATCAAGCCGTTCAAATTGGAAGAGGTAAAGGACGCCTTGGCCGAGGTCGGCATTGAAGGCATGACTGTGGCGGAAGTGAAAGGGTTTGGCCGACAAAAAGGTCATACCGAGATCTACCGTGGCAGCGAATACACGGTGGATTTTCTGCCGAAAATCAAACTGGAGGTAGTCGTGGCGGATGACGCCATGGACGGTGCCGTCAAGGCCATCACCAGTGCGGCCAAGACCGGCAAGATCGGTGATGGCAAAGTGTTTGTATCCAGTATCGACGAAGCCATCCGTATTCGTACGGATGAAACGGGCAACGAAGCCCTTTAATTCAACCCTTAATCCCTGTTTAAATAATGAAAAAACTATTCCCTGTTTTATCAATGATCGCGGCGCTATTCGCCGCTCCCCTGTCGGCTCAGGATGCCGCGGGTGGAAATGAAGCAACCCCCGGCACCGAAACGGCCGGGGAAAGTAGTGATACGTCCACCGGCACCGATCCAGAGACAGCCGGCGGCGGTGACGCCGTGGATACACCAGCCGAAGAGGAGGCTGCAGTCCTGAATAGTGGCGACACAGCGTGGATGATTGTGGCGACCGCTCTCGTGCTGTTGATGACCATTCCCGGACTATCCCTGTTTTACGGGGGCTTGGCCCGGCGTAAAAATGTGCTGTCCATTTTGGTGCAGTGTTTTGCCTGTACCGCGTTGATGACGCTGCTCTGGACGGTCTACGGGTATAGCGTGGCCGCCAGTGGGGACGGTCAATTCTTTGGTGATTTTGACAAGCTCTGCTTGAAGGGAGTGGGAGTGGATACGCTCAACGGGACAATCCCTGAATCGGTCTATTTCACCTTTCAGATGACCTTCGCAATTATTACGCCGGCGCTGATCGTCGGTGCCTTTGCTGAACGGATGAAGTTCAGTGCTGTGCTGATCTTTTTGACACTGTGGTTCACATTCTCTTACTTGCCGGTATGGCACATGGTCTGGGGTGGCGGCTACGTGGCTGAAAAATGGGAGGCCATCGATTTTGCCGGGGGCACAGTGGTGCACATCAATGCCGGTATTGCTGGCTTGGTGGCCTGCATTGTGTTGGGCAAACGCCAAGGATTCCCGAAATCCCCGATGCCACCGCACAATGTTCCGTTTGTCCTGATCGGGGCCGCCCTGCTTTGGGTTGGCTGGTTTGGCTTTAACGCAGGCAGTCAGCTGGCCGCTGACGGTGTGGCCGGTATGGCACAATTGGTAACTCAGGTGGCCACGGCCGCCGCCGCCTTCACCTGGATGATGGTTGAATGGATCACCAAGGGGAAACCCACGGCGGTTGGCATTGCGACAGGTGCCGTGGCCGGATTGGTGGCCATCACCCCGGCTTCCGGTACGGTGGGGCCCATGGGAGCCATAGCGGTTGGGGCTGCCTCCGGGTTGGTTTGTTATTGGACTGCCACCTCGCTGAAAAAAGCACTGGGATACGACGACAGCTTTGATGTCTTCGGTGTCCACGGTGTGGGAGGTATTGTTGGCGCCTTGCTCACAGGGCTTTTCTTCATTGATGCTGCCACTGGAGCGGAAACCATTGAGAACAAGCTGAAAGGACAGATCGTGAGCGTAATTGTGACGATCATTTGGTCCGCGGTGGTATCCTACATCGCCCTCAAGATTGCCGATCTGTTGTGCGGTGGCATTCGTTCCAGCGAGGATGAAGAGAGACAAGGGCTTAACGTGGCCGACCATGGTGAGGAAGGTTACCAGCTCTAACCCACAGGGTCTTTGATCCATCACCGGCTGCGCCGTGTCTTGGCGCAGCCGGTTGATGGCCAAAGGGACATTTTTAGGCGATAGCCGAAACAAACAACAGAACACAACCAAACAGCAAATGAGCAAACATAAGTTGGAATACATCTGGCTCGACGGCTACAAGCCTACCCAGAGCCTGCGCAGTAAAACCATGATCGTGGATGACTTCAGTGGCAACCTCGCGGATGCCAAACAGTGGTCCTTCGACGGTTCCTCCACCGAACAGGCCGAGGGGAATGCCTCGGATTGTCTCCTCGAACCGGTGGCCGTGTATCCGGATCCCGATCGTTTCGGCGGCAACGGCTGGCTCGTGATGTGCGAAGTGCTCAACGCGGACGGCACTCCCCATGAATCCAACGGCCGCGCCACCATCGATGATTCGGACGACGATTTCTGGTTCGGCTTGGAACAGGAATACACCCTGATTGACACCGAAACCAACCTGCCTCTGGGTTTTCCGAAAAACGGTTTCCCCGGACCGCAGGGCCCGTACTACACCTCCGTCGGTGCGCGCAATGCCTATGGACGTGAGATTGTGGATGAGCATCTGCATCTCTGCCTCGAGGCCGGCCTCAACGTGGAGGGGATCAACGCCGAGGTGATGGCGGGTCAATGGGAGTTCCAGATCTTCACCAAGGGCGCAGCGGAATGCGGCGACCAGATCTGGGCGGCCCGATACATTCTTGAGCGCACCTGCGAGAAGTATGGTGTGGCCGTGGAGTGGCATCCGAAGCCGGTTAAGGGCGACTGGAACGGTTCCGGCATGCACGCCAACTTCTCTTGCGGCGCCATGCGCGATCCGGGGGGTGAGGAAGTGCACACCAAGATCTGCGAAGAGTTCGGTAAGAACATTCAGGAACACATCGCCGTGTACGGTGCGGACAATGACCAGCGCCTCACGGGGCTCCACGAGACTCAGTCGATCGACAAGTTCAGCTATGGCGTGTCTGACCGCGGTGCCTCGATCCGTATCCCGGTGGCCACCATTCAAGATGGTTGGAAAGGCCGCCTGGAAGACCGGCGTCCCGCTTCGAATGGTGATCCCTACAAGATTGCCGCGGTCATCATCAAGACCACCAAGAAGGCTCTCGCCTAAGGCGGCACGCACTTCGACCAATCAACAACCGGCAGGAAACTGCCGGTTTTTTTGTGGCCCACGATACGCCAAGGCGTGTCGCTTTTTAGACACATTTAACAAAAGCATTCATGCTGAAGGCGTAGGTAACGGTTGGTGCCCACAATTTGTTGCAGGGAGTTCGCGGATTTGATTAAGGATGATTCATATTGAGCCCTCAAAACATGCCTCAGAATTCATGTATGAATTCAATTCATGGATATGATCAAAAACGGGATGGGCATTCATGAGTAATTGGCATGCCGTACGCTTGAGGCGTTGTGATGAATTGAGGGCGGTCCCGTGTGACGCAGCCCCATTTGGGAACACAAACCAACGTAAAGACAATGAAAGCAATAACCCACAATCTAAAACACAGCCTGTTACTCTGGCTGTTTGTGATCCTGCCGTTAGCGGGCTTTGGCCCGGCCTTGATGGCGGACGAAGAGGCCGCTCCAACTAGCGGTGCGGATACTGAGGAGACGACTGCCCCGACAGATGACGCCGCAGGCGGTGAAGAGGCTGCAGAAGAGGAAGCGTCTCCTCAAGAATCTTCTACCACCTCTGGTCCAAATAAATATAAATATGACGCCATTGAAAAACCTGGGGCTGACAATGCGTTTTTTACCACCAGTAACCTCTGGTTGTTATTGGCTGCAGCATTGGTGTTTATAATGCATTTAGGTTTCTCCACCTTGGAGGCGGGTATGAGCCGTTCCAAGAACACGGTGAATGTCTTGTTTAAGAATGTGTTCATCATATGCATCGGAGTACTCACCTACGCTGTATGGGGTTTTAATGCGATGTATCCGGGTTCCGCTTATGATGACGACGGAAAACAGCTGTCGGCCGAGGAGGCAGATTGGGATGGAAAAATCGCCAAGGGTTCATGGTTTGGCAATCCAGAAACCTCTCAGGAGAAAATCGATGAATGGAATAATGCGCAGCTTTCCGATGGTTATGCCGATTACAATTGGTGGACTGACTTTATCTTTCAAGCCATGTTTGCTGCAACTGCGGCGACTATCGTATCGGGTGCGGTAGCGGAGCGAATTAAGCTAAGTTCATTTATGGTCTTTGCGGTATTGCTGGTTATGTTTGCCTACCCAATTTCAGGTGCCTGGAAATGGGGCGGCGGATTTCTAGACAATGCCGGGTTCTATGACTTTGCGGGTTCATCCATTGTTCACGCATTCGGGGGATTCGCGGCCCTTGCTTGTGTCATCATCTTGGGGCCACGCCTAGGGAAATACACGGATAGTGGGATGAAGCCGATTCCGGGCCACAGTATGCCTTTGGCGACAATCGGTGTGTTCCTGTTGTTCTTGGGTTGGTTTGGGTTCAACGGTGGTTCGGTGTTGAGCGCGGATCCGTTGCTGGTGGGGCACGTCTTTGTGACAACTGCTCTGGCTGCCTGTGCTGGCGGTTTGGCTTCAATCATCGTTTCATGGTTCCAGTTTTCCAAACCTGATTTGACGATGGGTTTGAACGGAATGCTTGCCGGACTGGTGGGTATTACTGCTGGTGCTGATACCGTCGGAATGGGTTCGGCGATTTTGATAGGCTTGATTGCGGGCCTGATTGTGGTCTTCTCGATCGTCTTCTTCGACAGCATTAAGATTGATGATCCAGTAGGGGCAATTTCCGTTCATGGTGTTTGCGGTATTTGGGGAACAGTCGCTGTTGGAATCTTTTCCTTTAACCCCGAACACACTTTCGGGGCACAGTTGAAGGGTACTCTGATCATATCGGCGTGGGCCTTCATCTTCTCCATCGTGGTCTTCGGTGCACTGAAAGCCATCATGGGCGTTCGGGTGACCGAGGAAGAGGAAACCGAGGGTCTCGACAAGGCCGAGCATGGTCAGGAGGCCTATCCGGACTTCACTGTGGCTTCGGAGAAATAATCAACCTAACCGCGAACTAGAAAGGATCATTCAATGAAAAAGATCGAAGCGATTATCAAACCCTTCAAACTCGATGAGGTGAAGGACGCACTCGCGGAAGTGGGACTGGCTGGCATGACCGTCACGGAAGTGAAGGGGTTCGGCCGCCAAAAGGGTCACACCGAGGTATACCGAGGCAGTGAGTACACGGTGGACTTCCTGCCGAAAATCAAGCTGGAGATCGTGGTGGATGACGCTCAGGTGGCGGAAGCCTCCAAGGCGATTATCGGCGCCGCGAAGACCGGCAAGATCGGCGACGGCAAGGTGTTTGTCCTGCCCGTCGAGGAAGCGATTCGCATTCGCACGGATGAAACCGGCGCGGAAGCGGTTTAACCTTCTGACCGGCGTTCTGCCGGACAGATAGGGAACAGGGAAGGGCGCCCGGTGTGCTGGATCCGGCCAGACCAGCGCATCGGGCCCCAACCATTTTTGGGAAGGCCCAGACTTTCCGGACGCGCGGGCCCACGTCGTCCCCTTTAATGTGGCTCGCGCGTTTTCTTCTTTTTGCTGGTGACTGCCTGAACTCGCCGTTATCAATCCGCCGTGCAACAAAGTATAGTTACCTTGGATCTGGAAGGTGTGTTGGTGCCGGAGATCTGGATCGCCTTTGCCGAGAAGACCGGCATCGAGGCGCTTCGCCGGACCACACGGGACGAGCCGGACTATGATGTATTAATGCAGTATCGGTTGGATATTCTGCGCGACAACAATCTGACGCTGTCCGACATCCAGGATGTAATCAGCACATTGTCGCCGCTGGCGGGGGCCAAGGAGTTTTTGGATGCGCTGCGGGCCAAGACGCAGGTGGTCATTCTGTCGGACACTTTTTTGCAATTTGCAACGCCCCTGATGCGGCAACTGGATTGGCCGGCCATTTTTTGTCATCATCTCGAAGTAAAGGACGATGTGGTGGTCGACTATTGCCTGCGTCAACCGGATCAGAAGCGCAAAAGTGTAGAGGCATTTCGTTCACTAAACTTCAAGATCATCGCGGCGGGCGATTCCTATAATGATACCACCATGTTGGGGGCGGCCGACCATGGGATCCTGTTTCGCTCGCCGGACAATGTTAAAGCCGAGTTTCCTCATTTTCCGGCTGTGGAAGAATACGCCGAATTAATGAGGTTGATTGACGAGCGGCTTTAAAGCTCGGGCCGCGGTGTGCGGGTCAGAAGATCCTGCACGGCTTGATCGACGGCTTTCCCCTCATACAACATCGCGTAAACCTGATCGATAATCGGGGTGGAAATATTCAGACGCGCGGCCAACACCTTGGCGGATTTGGCGGTTGGATATCCTTCTGCTGTGGCTGATGCCAGAACTGTTTCCAGCGCTTCACCGCGTGCGATTCGTTCGCCGAGGGTGCGGTTGCGGCTTTGACTGGAAAAACAGGTCACCGTGAGATCGCCCATGCCGCTCAGACCGGCGAAGGTCTCCGGTTCGGCGCCAGCAGCCACGCCGAGTCGGCGCATTTCGTCGAGTCCGCGCGTGATTAGCGCGGCCTTTGCATTGTCGCCCAACTGCAGCCCATCACAGACGCCGGCGGCAATGGCCATGACATTTTTAAGCGCACCGCCGAGTTCCACCCCCAACACATCGTGGCTGGTATACATGCGCAGGGTGGGGCGGTGAAACCATTCCTGCACCGTGCGCGCGGCAGCGTCATCTGTACTGGCGCAAACCAGGGCAGTGGGAATCCCTCGGGCCACTTCTGCGGCCAGAGAGGGGCCGGAGAGGGCAACCGTATGGGCATCCGGAGCATGGGCCTCAATTAACCCTCCCATTGTGCGGCCGGTATCGTGCTCGATGCCTTTGGTGACGGATACAGCAATGCCGGTGAAACCCACCAGTTGACTGGCGATTCCGGCAAAGGATCGCGACGGCACGGCCAATATTACGCCTTCCGCCTGGGCGATGGCTTTTTGGAAATCTTCCTCCAATTGCCAGTTCGACGGCAGGCGGATGCCGGGGAGGTACGGCGTGTTTTCGCCGGTGCTGCGGATTGCCTGTAATCGTTCAGGACGCCCCCAGAGTGTCACAGCGTGACCGCCTTCATGGGCGATCTTGCCCAGGGCAGTCCCCCAGGAGCCGGGTCCGAGCACGCTGATTCTCACGCGCGCAGGGTACGGATTGGGCTCGCGCGTTCAAGGTTAACCTTGAACGAAGCGGCCAGAACCGCGACCCTCCCCGCGTGTCGGAAGTCGTGAAAGTGGCCGTGCTG
>JAYQQG010000086.1:0-14710 GCA_038145765.1 Verrucomicrobiales bacterium | reverse complement strand
TCATGGCGCGCTATCTGGATCGCAGTTTGTTCCAAACCACCGCTGTGCTGTTGCTGCTGGCAATCGTGTACATGGTGAAGGTGTACCTGCAACCCGAAGCGGCAAGTGAACAAACACTCGAAACACGGGTGTTGGATCTCACGGATCGGCTGCTGGCCAAAACGCAGTTTGCCCAATTCCCATTCCTGCCCAGCTATTGGCTCTCCAGCACGCTCACTCATTGGGTGGATGGCGCGCGAGCGTTGGCTCATTTCTTTATCGGCGTGCTGGCGGCTAATGTGCTGTTCTTCGGATTCCTCGGGTTCACCAGCACCGGCAAATCATTTTACCAATCCCTCTCTGCCACGCTCAGTCGCGGCAGCCTCGCTGGAGACTGGAGTCATGCCGTTTCGTTTGCCCCGCGGTTATGCGCCCAAATCATTTTGCTCGCCTGGTTTCTGCCCTTGATCAACCTCACGAGCATCAAAGATTACTGGCACGGCGAGTTTGTCCCGTTGGCTGAAAATTACGCCGCCCAAAAAAAATCACCCGATATCGCCGCGCTGGACCTCGGCCGCTGGACCACCAATCAAGTGGCTCAACTGGAACCGCGCCTAATTCAAGACGGCTTGTACGCCTTGAAGCCTGAACTGCGCCTGCTCTACGAACGCAGTGCCTCCGGCGAAATGCAGCAGCTCGGACCGGATCTGGATCACCTCGTCAACGCCAACCTGCGCTCGACCCTATCCGGATTGGATCTTGTCCGCGGCCGCAATCATCTCCGCGGTGAAGCCGCTGAGTTTGCGGCAGAACCCGATGCCGTGCTGATGCCGGACGCCCCCGCGCATCAAGTGCTGCACCTGCACACCACGCCCCGCCCGACGGTCCACCCCAATCACCTGCTCATTCCCGCCAGTGATACTCAAGCGGATGCGAAGTCCATTTATCGCCTATATTTCCGGCGGTTGGTGGAGCATGTGGATGAGAACAATGAACCGACTGGCAAAACCCTGTATGTCACGGACCACGGCAACTATTTTGAAGGCACACTCACACAGGAAAATGCCGGCCAACTTCGCCTCACCTTTTCCAGCACCAATTTCACCGAGCACATCCGCGGCCCGACTGTGCAGACGCTTTGGCAACAACCCGAGGCGGACCAGCCCGAAACGGATCTCAACCACTGGCAACTAACACGCCTTGCGCCCGTGACGGAAGCCGTGGAAACAGAAGCCAAATCCATGCACGCCCTTGGCCCGGCCTGGCTGGGGCTCGTTCCATTATTGGCCTTCATTTCTTGGGTGCTCAACTCGCGCACGGCCCATCTGATCGCCTCGGGTGCAATTCTCGCCTTGTTCGGATTGTTTCTCCTGCAGTCCAGTCAATGGATCGACGCCTTTGGAGGCGAAGCTCCCTTGCGCACCCTGTCACTCATTGGCACGGGCACTTGGATCATCTTACTGGCAGCCGTAGCACAGATTATCAGTATCCTCTGGCAAGCTGCGCTCACCGCCCGGTTCCAGGCCTGGTATCGGGCTCAATTGGAGAAACGAAAGGCCTTCGATTACGCCCCCGGCTGGATGGATACCCTCCTGCAGCGAATGCACTTCCTCTCACCCGATGTCCGTGCTGTCATGCTCAAAGACATCCGTATCTTCTGGCGCGACACCGCGCAGTGGGGGCAATCGCTCATCTTGTTCGGCATTCTCGGCATTTACATATTGAACCTGCGCTTTTTTACAGAACAATTTACCTCGCTCTTTTCCGGCGGCCGTTTTGGGGGAGATTATTTCTCCAAGCTGGTTAGTTTCATGAACCTCGCCGCCTGCGCACTCAACCTTGCCACGCTCACCACGCGATTTGTCTACCCACAATTTTCATTGGAAGGCAAACGCCTTTGGATTGTCGGCCTCTCACCGCTGGGACTAAACCGTGTGGTGGGCGTGAAGTTCATGCTCGCCACCATTATTTCACTGGCGATTTCCATCCCGCTCATTTGGCTCTCCAGCAACATGCTGCAACTGCCGCTGGCCCAAAAAATCTTTTTTTGCGGCGGCATCTCCGTGATGGCCCTCGCCCTCAACGGCCTCGCCATGGGCATGGGAGTGATGTATCCAAACCTCAAGGAAGACAACCCCAGTAAGATTGTCTCCGGATTCGGCGGCACATTCTGTTTGGTGGTCAGCTTTGTGTATATCGGCATGGCGGTGATGATGCTCGGCATCGGGTCCCCGTTTGGTTCACCTTGGCAAATCTTTGGGCGCGCCGATGAAACCCAGCAGGCTATTTACATCAGCATGTTCCTCGCATTCTCCGTAGCCGTCGGGTTTGGGCCGTTAATGTACGGCCTCCAACGGGCACGAAATTTTGAGCATTAACCCCATCCCTTGGGGTCTTTTTCACGGCACACCGCAACCTGTGCTTTACTTTTGCTGTACGGCGTTTTAGCCTGCGTGTCATGGCTGCGTTCGATGAAGCCGATTTACTGGAGGAGGATTTTCCCGTAACCAACAAGCGCACGACGGTGTTGTCGGATGATCGCGAGGAGTTGGATCACCAAGCCACTTCGTTACAAACGAAGCTGGCTGAACTGAACCGTGCCCGTGAAAAGCTCGAACGTGAAAAGGCCACTGTGGAAGAATCGCGCCGCCGCTTCTCTGAATTTCAGACCGGCCGCGAAGAGATGTTACACGAACTCACGCGCAGTCTCGGCTTGATGGAGGAGGCCCATATGGATGCGCAGCGTGAATCCGAGCAAATGGGGCGGACCATCGAGGATTTACGTGATGCCATGAGCAAGGTGGAAGCGTTGGATGACGTGGATACCCATGATGAACAATGGAAAGTGTTGCTCACCCGCAATCTCACCACCATCGAAAATGCCCGCATGGAACTCAATTCCGCGCGCCTTAGATGGACGTTGCTCAATGGCGACACCGATGAACATTCCAGCGTGTTTTCCGCCCCGACTACATCCGCTACCGGCGGTATGCCGATGCCGAGGTCATTTGGCCAAATGTGCCTTTGGGGTCTGGCGCTCACCTGGCCGGTATTGCTGATCGGCGCGGGCATTCTGGCCGTGCTTCTAATGAAAGCTTAGTCAATCCATGGGGTGGTTTGGGGGCCATAAAGATGTGATGCAGTCTCGCACGCGGGAGTTGAACTCCCAAATCGAGCAGTTGCAGCAGCAAATTGCCGATTTGGAAAACGTTTCCCATTCCAAAAATGCCACCGAAATTCGGACCACTCTAAAAGAGATTCCCGCCCTGCCCCAGGATCCCATCCTGCGCAGTGAATCCAGCACCGCCGATCTCTTCATACCGCAGGCGGATTGCCCTGGTCTCTACAACGAGCAAGGCGTCCGGAAGTTTGATCTGCACGGCTGGTGGCAGCGGCTCAAGAAAACGGAATCCATACCGGAACCGACGCCCAATGAAAAGCTCGTCACGTATCTGGCCGCCGGACGCAACCATGGTTATACCGCCCTGCGCAAAGAAACACGCGTGGCCCGCAACCGTTTCATTCTTCTCACGCTCGTCCTCATCGCCGTGCTCTGGAGCATCCTCAGCCTCCTCATTCCGCAGCTGTAAATCAGTTTGGCTTGCGGCAATACCCGGGAGCGATAGCCTGCCGACATGAAATCCGCATTGATCGAAACTGATCTAGGCCCGTTTCGGGCACAGTTCACCGAGACCGGTCTGGCGCGGTTACAATTTCCCCGGTCCAAGGCGGATCCGGTTTTGGATGCCATTAATCCACCTGCCCAATGGCTTCGGCAAACGACTTCAGCCTTACACACGATGCTGCAAGGCAACATACCGCGTACGCTGCCGCCGCTGGATCTCTCAGCCGGCACGCTCTTTCGCCGGGCGGTTTGGGATCTGCTGTTGGCCATTCCCGGAGGCACAGTCCAGACCTATGGCGATCTGGCCTTTCAGCTCAATCAACCCAAGGCCGCTCGCGCGGTCGGCGGCGCGTGCGGTGCCAATCCCATCCCGGTGATTGTGCCCTGCCATCGTGTGGTGGGGGCCAATGGCAGCCTCACCGGCTTTTCCGGCGGCATGAAATGGAAAGTCCGCCTGCTCCGCATTGAGGGCATTGAGCTCCCGCTTCATTGACACGCTAACGCGCGATTGATAGCGTCCCCGCCTTTGGCGCGCATGAATTACAAAGACACGCTGAACCTGCCGCAGACTGGTTTTCCGATGAAAGCCGGGCTGGTGGAGCGTGAACCGCAGCGGCTGGCGCAGTGGTACGCCGACGATCTGCACGCGAAGATCCGCGCCCGCCACGCGCAATCGAACGAGACGTTTGTCCTGCATGACGGCCCGCCTTTTGCCAATGGCGATGTGCACATCGGGACGGCACTCAATAAAACGCTCAAGGACATCATCCTCAAGTTCCAAACCATGCGCGGCAAGAATGTGCCGTATGTGCCCGGCTGGGATTGTCATGGATTGCCGATTGAATTCAAGGTGATGCAGGAGCTGCGCAAGGCAGGGCGCGAAGATGCCTCCCCGGCGGAGATCCGCCGCGAATGCGAAGCTTACGCGCGCAAGTACATCGACCATCAACGCACGCAGTTCAAGCGCCTCGGCGTGTTTGGCGACTGGGAGAATCCGTACCTGACGCTCGACAAAAAATACGAGGCCGATGAACTGCGTTTGTTTGCCGACATCGTCGAGAAAGGCTTTGTGTACCGCGGCAAAAAGCCCGTGTACTGGAGCATCCCCTGCCGCACGGCGCTGGCAGAGGCAGAGGTGGAATATGCCGATCACGTCAGCCAAAGTGTGTTTGTGAAATTTCCGGTCAAGGGCGAGGACAACACGTATCTCATCATCTGGACCACCACCCCGTGGACCCTGCCGGCGAATCTCGCCGTGGCTTACAACTCACGATTCACCTACAAAAAAGTGCGCGTCAACGGCGAGGCCTACATTGTCGAAAGCACGCTATTGCCCAAGGTAACTGAAACCTGCGGCTGGGAGAACGTGGAGGAGATTGAATCGCACACCGGCGACGCCGTGGGCACGCTGGAGTATCGTCATCCGTTCATCGACAAAACTGCCCAGCTTTTTGCCGGTGATAATTTTGTGGAGAACAGCACCGGCACCGGCTTCGTGCACGTGGCACCCGGGCATGGCATGGACGATTATCACCTCGGCTGCGCCAATGGCCTGCCCATTTACTGCCCCGTGGATGATGACGGCAAGTTTGCCCACACCGATGACCTGCCGGTGGCGGAGCAAATGCCCGCAGACTTGCTCGGTAAATCGATCCTCGAGAAGAACGGCAAGAGCGAGGCCAACGAGGCGGTGCTGGAGTTGCTGTGCGAAAAAGCGGCCCTAGTGCATCAGGAGAATTACTCGCACAGCTACCCGCACTGCTGGCGCAGCAAGACACCGGTGATTTTCCGCGGGATGGACCAGTGGTTCATCAACATCGACCACAACAATTTCCGCCAACAGGGGCTGGCCGCCATCGATGGCGTGGAGTGGGTGCCGGACTGGGGCCAAAACCGCATCCAAGGCGCCGTTGAATCGCGGCCCGACTGGTGCATCAGCCGACAACGCACGTGGGGCGTGCCGATCCCGGCGTTTTATGCCGGCGCTGAGCCGGTGCTCGACGCACGCATCGTGCGCAACACCGCCGCGCTCATTGAGGAGCATGGATCGAACGTGTGGTTCGAGCGCGATACCGCTGCGTTGTGGGCCGAGGTGAAGCCCGACGACTGGACCGGCCCGGAGCCCACCGCCAAATCCACCGACACGCTTGATGTGTGGATCGATTCCGGCTCCAGCTCGCGAGCCGTGCTGATGCAGCGCGAGGAATTGGGGCGCAACGGTGCTGCCGGCATCTTGGCGGCAGATAAAGAGGCAACCCCTGCCGGCAAGGTGCCGGCAGCACATTGGCAGGCCGATGTTTATCTGGAGGGCAGCGACCAGCATCGCGGCTGGTTCCAAAGCTCGCTGCTGCTGTCGCTCGCCGGCAATGGCGCGCCGCCGTTTAAGACGGTGCTGACCCACGGCTTCATGGTCGATGCCGATCGCGAAAAGATTTCCAAGAGCAAGCAAGGCCAGGGCGCATACGCCAAACCGCAGACCAGCGAGGCGTACATCGGCGAGTACGGGGCGGACATCGTGCGGCTGTGGGTGGCCTCGCAGGATTTCCGCAACGACATCACCGTCAGCAACGAGCGCATCAAAAAGGTCGCCGAAACCTATCGCAACCTGCGCAACGCCCTGCGCTACCAGCTCAGCAACCTGTACGATTTTGATCCGGCCCAACACACCGTGGCTGATGCCGATCTCACGCCGCTCGACCGCTGGATTCTCGATCAATTCGCCACGATGCAGCGCGATGTCTTCGCGGCGTATGACCGCTTTGAATATCACGTGGTTTACCAGCGCATCAGTCAGTTTGTGTCCGTGGAACTTTCATCGGTTTATCACGATTGCGTGAAGGATCGCCTGTACGCCGATGCCTCCGATGCCCCGCGTCGGCGCGCCTCGCAAACCACCCTGCTGCGCCTTTGCTCCGGCCTCGCCCGCATGCTCGCGCCGATCTGTGTGTTTACTGCTGAGGAAGCGTGGGAGTTTTTGCCCGGGGACAAGGCCGAGTCCGTGCACCTCGCCGATTGGCCGGAAGAATCCCTCAGCCTGTCCGATGAAGAACGCACCACGTGGGAAGACCTATTCGCCCTGCGCGAACCAGCCTTGGCCGAGCTCGAAAAGGCGCGACAGGAAAAACTCATTGGCAAATCATTGGAAGCCAAAGTATCCATCACCGCACAACCTGAGGCACTGGAGACCGCTCGAGCCAACGCCGAATCCTTGCGAGAATTGGCAGGCATCTCTCAACTTCACCTCGTGGCCGACGCCACCGCCGTGGCCGCTACCTACGTGGTCACCAAGGCCGAAGGCGCCAAGTGCACCCGCTGCTGGCGCTGGGAAGAAACCGTCGGCCAACACGAGGCACACCCCGAGTGCTGCACCCGCTGCGTGGATGCGGTGGCTTAGTTACACCTTCGGTTCCCAGCCCTTGCGGTACTCGCGGCCCCACAGTTTTTCCACGGCGGGGTCATTGCCTTTCACACGGCCAGTCTTGGGGTCGACCTCGATGGCGCCGCCGGTGCGGTAGGCGATGTTGGCCAGGTGGGTGAGTTGTGTGCTGATTTGGGCATCGCCGATTTCGGCGTTCAACGGCTCGTCGGTGCGGATGGCGTTCAGGAAATTGCCGAAATGAAAACCGTCATCCCATTTGCCGGGATTCACCTTCACCTCCTTGCCGCCCAAGTCGAATTGCTTGTAGCCGCCGCCGTGGATTTCCAGTGAACCGCCTTTGCCGTAGAAGGTGCAGAACGGCCGCTTCTCCTGCCGGCGCGGGTTACAGCTGCTTTGGTCCCAGCCGATGCCCACCTTGCCAAAGTCGTAGGTGGCATAACCGGTGTCGGGCGTTTCTTGGTCATCATCAAAATGATACCGCGCACCGTCGAAGGTCACGTTCTTCGGGTAATCCACCTCCAGCCCCCAGCGGGCGACGTCCATGAAGTGCGGGCCGTTGTTCTGCATTTCGCCGCCACCGTAATACCAGTGCCAGTGCCAGTTGTAATGGACGAGGTTATCCTTGTACGGCCGCTCCGGGCACGGACCTTGCCAGAGTTCCCAGCCCTTTTTGCCAAGCCACTCGGGCACCTTCACAAACTTGCCCTTGCCGATGCTGCCGCGGCTGCCGCCGTAGTAGCAACGGGCGAAGGTCGGTTGGCCGATCTCGCCGGCTTTCACGCGCTCAACGCCCTCAATAATACCCGGCTGACTGCGGCGTTGGTTGCCCATCTGCACCTTCTTTTTGTACTTCTTCGCCGCAGCCACGATCAGCTCCGCCTCGCGCGCATTGTGGCTGGCGGGTTTTTCCACGTACACGTGTTTGCCCGCTTCCATCGCGAGGATGGCCATCGGCGTGTGCCAAAAATTCGGTGCGGCGATGGACACCGCATCAATCGATTTGTCATCCAGAATCCGCCGGAAATCATCGATGCCCTGCGGATCTTTCGTTTGCGGAAACTTGGCGAGCGAAGTCTTGGCGCGGTTCATGCCGCTGGCCACGCGCCGGCTGTCCACGTCGCACAGGTAGGCCACCTCGCAGTTGGAGGCCTCAAGATACTTGATCGCATGCCCCATCCCGCGGCTCAGGCCGATCACGCCGGTGACGATTTTTTTCTGGGTATCCTTGGCCTTCAGAATGGCGGGGAATGCGAGGGAGGCAGCAGCGGCGCTGCCCACGAATTGACGACGGGTGAGGGACGTTTTCATAGGCGTGCCTCAAGGCTACGCCGCGCCGGGAGATTGGCAAACGAAAAGAGCCGAACTAAACCTCGCCCTTTTTCACGAGCGCACATCCGTAATCGCGGTTGAGGCGGGCGATGAAGTCCAGCGAGATTTCCTTCGGGCAAGCCGCCTCGCAGGAGCCGGTGACGGTGCAGTTGCCAAAGCCCTCGTCATCCATCTGCTGCACCATGGCCAAGGCGCGGCGATCGCGCTCGGGCTGGCCCTGCGGCATGAGGCTGAGGTGTGACACCTTGGCGGCCACAAAGAGCATGGCGCTGGCGTTTTTGCACGCCGCCACGCACGCGCCGCAGCCAATGCATTGGGCGGCGTCCATGGCGAGATCGGCATCCTCCTTGGGCACGGGCGTGGCGTTGGCGTCCGGCACACTGCCAGTGCGCACACTAATAAAGCCGCCGGCCTGCTGAATGCGATCGAACGAAGTGCGGTCCACCACCAGATCGCGGTGCACGGGAAATGCCGTCGCGCGCCAGGGCTCGATGGTGATGGTCATGCCATCGTTGAAATGGCGCATGTGCAACTGACACGCCGTCGTGCCCTGCTGTCCGCCATGCGGCGCGCCGTTGATAACCATCGAGCAGGTGCCGCAGATTCCTTCGCGACAATCGGAATCAAACGCAATCGGTTCCTTGCCCTCTTCAATGAGGCCTTCATTGACCACATCGAGCATCTCGAGAAACGACATGTCGGTGTCGATACCATTGGCATCGTATTCCTCGAAACGGCCGGGGTCGTCGGCGTTGTCCTGCCGCCACACCTTCAGTTTTAAATTCAGCTGCTTGCCCATTACTTGTAACTCCGCTGGGTCATTTTCACCTCCTCATACTGGAGGTCTTCCTTGTGCAGTTCGGGGGCGTTGCCTTCGCCTTTGTATTCCCACGCGCCGACGAAGGAGAAATTCTCGTCATCGCGCCGGGCCTCGCCTTCCTCGGTCTGATGCTCAGTGCGGAAGTGACCGCCACAGGATTCAGCGCGTTGCAGCGCATCGCGGCACATCAACTCGCCGAACTCCAGGAAATCCGCCACGCGCCCGGCCAACTCGAGGCTTTGGTTGAGCGACCCGTTTTCGCCGGGCACATTGAGATTGCTCCAAAATTCCTCGCGCAACGCGGGGATTTTCTGAATGGCCTCCTCCAAACCGGCGGCGTCCCGCGCCATGCCGCATTTTTCCCACATGATCTGCCCCAACTCGCGGTGGAACGAGGTGGGCGTGCGCCGGCCCTTGATCGACAACATGCGATCGATGCGCCCGCGCACTTCCTCCTCCACGCCGGCAAATTCGCTGCTGTCCGCGCTGGGCCGGTCGTCCGGGCCCACCTCGGCGAGGTATTGGCCGATCGTGTACGGCAGCACAAAGTAACCGTCCGCCAAGCCCTGCATCAGCGCGCTGGCACCGAGCCGGTTGGCGCCGTGGTCGGAGAAATTCGCCTCACCGATCACGTACAGGCCGGGCACATTGCTCATCAAATTGTAATCCACCCACAGGCCGCCCATCGTGTAATGCACGGCGGGATATATGGTCATCGGGTTTTGGTACGCGTTGCTGCCGGTGATCTTCTCGTACATGTCGAACAGGTTACCGTACCGTTCGCGCACTGCGCCTTCCCCCATGCGATTGATGGAGTCGGCAAAATCTAAATACACACCGAGCCCGCTAGGCACCACGCCCCGGCCGTCATCGCACGCTTCCTTGGCGTTGCGCGAAGCTACATCACGCGGGACAAGGTTGCCGAAGCTGGGATACTTGCGCTCAAGAAAATAATCGCGGTCCACATCAGCCACATCGCTGGCCTTCAGCTCGCCTTTGCGAATTTGATTAGCCACTTCCTGGCTCTTGGGTACCCACACACGGCCGTCGTTCCGTAGCGATTCACTCATCAAGGTGAGCTTGCTCTGATGATCGCCGCTGACCGGGATGCAGGTGGGATGAATCTGCGTATAGCACGGATTGGCGAAGGCCGCACCACGTTTGTGTGCGCGATGCGTCGCCGTGACGTTGCAGCCCATCGCGTTAGTGGAGAGATAAAAGACATTGCCGTACCCACCGGTGGCCAGCACCACGGCGTGCGCCGAGTGGCGGCTGATCTCGCCCGTGACCATGTCGCGCACCACGATGCCCTTGGCGTGGCCGTCGACCAACACCACGTCGAGCATCTCCGAGCGCGTATGCATCGTCACCTTGCCCAGACCAATCTGGCGGCTGAGCGCGGAATACGCGCCGAGGAGCAGCTGCTGCCCCGTCTGGCCGCGCGCGTAGAACGTGCGGCTCACCTGCGCGCCGCCAAAGGAGCGGTTGGCCAACAGGCCGCCGTACTCGCGCGCGAAAGGCACGCCTTGCGCGGCGCATTGGTCGATGATATTCGCACTCACCTGTGCGAGGCGATAGACGTTTGCCTCGCGTGAGCGGTAATCGCCGCCCTTGACCGTGTCGTAAAACAACCGGTACACCGAGTCGCCATCGTTCTGGTAATTCTTGGCCGCATTGATGCCGCCCTGTGCAGCGATGGAGTGCGCGCGCCGCGGGCTGTCCTGATAACAGAAACAATGCACATTGTAGCCCAGCTCCGCCAGCGATGCCGCCGCCGAGGCACCGGCCAGCCCGCTGCCCACCACAATCACCTCGTACTTCCGCTTATTGGCGGGATTCACCAGCTTCAGGTCAAAGCGATGCTTGTCCCATTTCTGGGCCATCGGACCGGACGGAATGTGGGCGTCGAGGTTCATCTATTTAACAAAGCCCGCGAGCACCGCCACGGGAATGGAAATGTAGCCGAGGAAAATGAGGACCGCCACCAGAGGCGCGCCGCAGTCAATCCATTTTCCATAGTTCTTGTTCTTCAAACCGAGCGACTGAAACATCGCGCTGAGCCCATGGCTGAGATGCACGCATAGCAGCCCAATCGCCACCACGTAAAAACCAACCACCCACGGCACCTTGAAGCCGTTGACCACCATTCGGTATACGTCAGACGCATTCTCGCCCTCGGCACCTTCACCATCCGGCAGCGGGGACACGAACGCCGTCTGGTTGCCATCGTCGGTTTCGTGCACGTAATACGTTTCGAAATCGCCCTTGAACTCACCAGAGATACCGTTGATCTGCGGCACCTTCCACGTGTAATGCGCCAAATGATAAAACGCAAAGGCGGCAATAATGAGGCCGCTGAAAATCATCGTGCGCGCGGCAAACTTCGCCACAAAATCATCACGCCGATGCTGGTCCACCGGCTCCACCGCACCCTCGTACGGCACCTTGCGCGCCTCGCGGTTTTCGGTGGTGAGCTTGATCGCCGACCAAATGTGCAGCCCGGCCATGCCCAGAAGCCCCAGCCGAGCCACCCACAACAGCGGCCCGAGGTCATGCAGTTTTTTGGCATACTCATTGAGCGCCGCCGGCCCGGCGAACACCAGCAAATTGCCGAGCAGATGCGCAATGATGAAACCAAACAGGCCAGCGCCCGTGATGGCCATGAGGTACTTGCGCCCCAGCGAGGTGTTGAAGATGCCCTTGATTAGGTTCATCGGCTGAGGGATGTATCGTACAAATTCGGCCCCACCGTCAAATGAATTGAAAAGCAAAACAAAGTAAAAGGCGATGAATCGCACTCATCGCCTTTTACCAGATGGAATGCCGGCCTTATTCCGCCAACGAAAACTCTACTGAGTCGTCCTTGGCCTCCGCCGCAATCGCGTCGCCCGGCTTGAAATCGCCCTCCAACAACCGCAGTGCTAACGGGTCCAACAGATGCTGCTGGATCGCCCGCTTGAGCGGCCGCGCGCCGAATTGCGGATCGTACCCCGCCTTGGCCAGAAACCTCCGCGTGCTGTCATCCACCGCCAGCGTCAGCTGCTGATCAGCCAAACGTGTGTCCACACGTTGGAGCTGAATGTCGATAATCGCGCCTAGCTGCGATTCATCGAGGCTGCCGAAGATGATGCTGTCATCCACACGGTTTAGAAACTCCGGACGGAAATGCCGCTTCAACTCGTCCATCACACCCGTATGCAGCGCGTCATCCGTGGATTTGCCGGCGGCAAAATGTTCACTGATCAACGGACTACCAACATTACTCGTCATGATGATGACCGTGTTGCGGAAATCCACCGTGCGCCCCTGGCCATCCGTCAGCCGGCCGTCATCGAGCACCTGCAGCAGCACGTTAAACACATCCGGATGCGCCTTCTCGATCTCGTCGAACAACACTACGCTGTAGGGCCGGCGCCGCACACTCTCGCTGAGCTGCCCGCCTTCCTCGTGCCCCACGTAGCCCGGAGGCGCTCCGATCAGACGGCTCACGCTGTGTTTCTCCATGTACTCACTCATGTCGATGCGGCTCATCGCCTGCTCGTCATCAAACAAAAACTCCGCCAAGGCCCGCGCCAGCTCCGTCTTGCCCACGCCCGTCGGCCCGAGGAAAATAAAACTGCCCATTGGCCGTTGCGGGTCCTGCAATCCACTGCGCGCCCGACGCACCGCATTGGCCACGGCCGTCACCGCCTCGTTCTGGCCGATCACCCGCTCGTGCAAGCGATTCTCCATCCGCACCAGCTTTTGCCGTTCGCCCTCCAGCATGCGACTCACCGGAATACCCGTCCACGTGGCCACCACGCGGGCGACATCGTCCTCGGTCACTTCTTCGCTAAGCAACCGGCTTCCGTTTTGTTCGTGGATCGCCGTTTCGGCTGCCGCCAATTTCTCTTCCAGTCCCGGGATACGCCCGTATTGGATCTCCGCCGCCGTCGATAAATCGCCCGTGCGCTCGGCCGACTCCTGATCACGCCGCGCTGCCTCGATTTGGCCGTTGATGATACTCGCCGCATCAATCGCCGCCTTCTCATCCTGCCATTGGCCCTTGAGCTTCGCCGCGCGTTCTTTGAGATCCGCCAATTGCTTTTGCAAATGCGCCAACCGCTCGCGCGAGGCGGCGTCCTTCTCCTTCTTGAGCGCCGTCTCCTCAATCTCCATCTGCAAAATCTCGCGCTCCAGCTGATCAATCTCCACCGGCATCGAGTCCAGCTCCATGCGCAGACGCGAGGCCGCCTCGTCCATCAGATCCACCGCCTTGTCTGGCAGAAAACGATCACTGATATATCGGTTCGACAACTGCGCCGCGCCCACCAGCGCGCTGTCCTGAATGCGAATGCCGTGGTGCACCTCGTACCGCTCCTTTAACCCGCGCAAAATCGCGATCGTCTCCTCGACCGTCGGCTCATCCACCGTCACCGGCTGGAAACGGCGCTCCAGCGCGGGATCCTTCTCGATGTGCTTGCGATACTCGTCCAGCGTCGTCGCGCCAATGCAGCGCAATTCGCCGCGCGCCAACTGCGGCTTCAGCATATTTGCCGCGTCCGCGGACCCTTCCGCGTTGCCCGCGCCCACAATTGTGTGCAGCTCGTCGATGAACAAAATGATTTGTCCTTCCGCCGCCGTCACTTCCTTCAGGAACGCCTTCAGGCGGTCCTCGAATTCACCGCGATACTTCGCGCCCGCAATCATCGCGCCCAAATCCATTGCCACCAAACGCTTGTCCTTCAGCGATTCCGGCACATCGCCGCTTACCACGCGCCGCGCCAAGCCCTCGGCAATCGCCGTTTTACCCACGCCCGGCTCACCAATGAGCACCGGATTATTCTTCGTGCGGCGTGTCAGCACCTGCATCACCCGCCGAATCTCATCGTTCCGGCCAATCACCGGATCAATCTTTCCCTCACGCGCCAGCGCCGTGAGATCCTTGCCGTACTTTTCCAGTGCCTCAAACTTGTCCTCCGGATTCGCATCCGTCACCCGCTGCGAACCGCGCACCTCGTCCATTTTCTTCAGCAACACCGCACGGTCCACCCCGTGCTTTGCCCAAATCTTCTTCAACAATGAGCCGCACTCCAGCAATCCCAGCAACAAATGCTCGGCACTCAAATATTCGTCGCCCAACTCCTTCGCCTCCCTGGCGGCGCCGTCAAACGCCTGCTTCAGGTCACGGCTCAGGAACACGTCACTGCCGCTCGCGCCTTCCACCTTCGCGCGCCGGTCCAGTTCCGCATTTAAATCCTGTTCCAAGGCCGACAAGTCCACGCCCGCCCGCTGCAGCAACGTGGGCACAATCGTGTCCCCTTGCCGTACCAGCGCCAGTGCCAGATGCGGTCCATCCAGTTCCTGATGCGAACGTGCCCGCGCCAGTTCCTGCGCCGCCTGCAACGCCTCCTGAGATTTTTGGGTCAACTTATCCATCATAATTTTTCTCCTTGGTTTGAGTTAATTGAGTTTATTCCATTTCCGGACTAGCAGGCTCGTCCCTCCAGTGTATTGATTGGAGGGACGAGCCTGCGAGTCCGCCGGTTTTACCCGGCGGACTGCTGGGCCAGTTTTATTCCACACGCACCTCAATCGA
>JAYQQG010000085.1:0-14778 GCA_038145765.1 Verrucomicrobiales bacterium | reverse complement strand
TAACGGCCGCGGCGTGGGCCCCGCAGTGCGAGATCATTGCACCTTGGCGCAGGGGGGAGTTTCGCGATCAATTTCCAGGGCGGACCGAGATGAACAATTACTGGCGAAAACACAAGGTGGATGTTGAGGCGAGCGCCAGCAAGCCGTATTCCATGGATCGGAATTTGCTGCATATCTCATACGAAGCGGGTATACTGGAGGATACGTGGTTCGACGCTTTTGCCCCCAAGAACAAGGGCATGTTCAAGCTCTCGGTTTCGCCGGAAGATGCGCCGGACAAGCCTCAGTATGTGAATCTCGATTTTGAAAAGGGCAACTGCGTTGCGGTCAATGGGAAGGCGTTGTCGCCTTTGGCGGTCATGCGCAAACTCAACCAGCTCGGTGGTAAACATGGTATTGGCCGCGTGGATATTGTGGAAAACCGGTTTGTTGGCATGAAAAGTCGTGGAGTATACGAGACGCCAGGCGGCACGATTCTGCATTTTGCCCACCGTCAAATGGAGTCGATCACCATGGATCGGGAAGTGATGCATATCCGGGATTCACTGATTCCCAAATATTCCGAGCTAGTCTATAATGGTTTCTGGTATGCGCCCGAGCGCGAAGCATTGCAGGCGCTGGTGAGTGAAACGCAAAAGACTGTGTCTGGCACGGTGCGTCTTAAGCTCTACAAAGGCGGCATCTATACCGCTGGCCGCAAATCAAAATTAAGCCTCTACAACCCAGAAATTGCCACAATGGAGGCGGATCCAACCGAGGCTTATAACCAAGATGATGCTACCGGGTTTATTAACCTGAATGCGTTGCGGCTAAAAGTACGGTCCAAAGTGCAGGGCATAACAACCCGCGTGCGCAAGAATTAACGCCCTGAGGGCAGGCGAACTTGGGCGTGTATGTTGGTGATGCCGGCGCTTTGGGCGGCGTCACGCACGCCGATGACCTCGCCAAAGGGCGCGTTTTTATCCGCTTGAATATTGAGGTTCACATGCGGGTTGGCCTGCGCCCGTTGCTGGAGCAGAGTGCGGATTTCACGGAGAGTGAGCGTTCGATTGTTCAGGCGCAGGTGGGGCGCTTCTTCCAAGATCTGAATGAAGAGCGGTTCGTCGGATTCAGCGATAGCACTGCCCGCGTGCTGTGAGGTGGGCAAACTCAAATCCAATGCCGGCACGCGATCCTTAAAAGTCGTGCTGACCACTAGAAATATTAGGACCACCATGAGAACATCAATCAGCGATACAATGATCACAGAAGGCGCGGATCGTTTTTTGGTGGCGCGGAATTGCATCTTATGGATTACGGCGGTATTGGCTGCGGAGGAATTCGTCGCACCGATTTTCCATTTCAATAGAGAGCGTTTCCACTTTTCGGTTGAAATAACTCCATCCGATCAACGAAGGAATTGCGACGACCAACCCGAGCAGCGTGGCCTTAAGGGCGATACTGATGCCCTCGGAAAACAGCGCAGTCTGTTCTCCAGACGCTTCCACGCCCATGCCTTGGAATAAGGTAATGAGTCCGAAAATAGTTCCGACCAGGCCAAGAAGGGGGGCTACTCCGGTGATAATCTCAAGCACCACAATACCGCGCTCCAGCTTGGAAACCTCAGCGCGGGCGCGGGTTTGAATCAGTTCTATATTCTCTTCGCGGGGTAAATGCAGATGATCAATGGCGCAACTCAAGAGCCGGCCATAGGGTGAAGGGAGTTTATTACTGGCGGTACGCAAATTGAGCAGCTCATCTTGTGTTTGGCAAACACCCTGAATGTCAATGAGTCGCCGAGGAATGACTGCCTCTTGTCGGAGCGCGATCGCTCGCTCCACAATCAGGAAGAGGCTGATGATTGAAGTCGCAATCAATACCCCAATAATCGCGGTTTTCATGGCGGATCGAGGGAGCTCTTGCAGAGCGGGATCCGCTTCAGCGGCAATCAGCGGGAGAGTGAATAGGCAGCCCAGCAGGATAAGCAGGCAGACGAAACGCAACTTCATCGGACTAAATAATTGAAAGTAATGCGACAACGACGCGGGCCGGGGCCGAGTTGTGCACGCATCTCATTACTCCACGATTCAAATGGGGCCGGTTGCTCTATGGCTTCCCGGCAGAAAAACTGGAGAATTGAGGCGGCGGTTGTGTCATGAATTTGCACCTCGTCGATACGACCATCGGCGTGGAGGTTGAAATCCACCTTGACCGTGCTGGCCACCCAAGAGCGGTTCTTGATCTGTTTTCGCCACGCAATACTGATGGCCGCAAAAAATCGGGCGTCATAGTCCCCATAACCGGTTAGGCGAACATCCAACGATGGCGCGCCAAGTCGGGCTGTTCCGGCGTTCTGTTGATCCATATTGCGGCTGCCCAAACCTGATTTGGCCTGCTGAAGCGTCGGGGCCTGCGGCGACCCCGGGAATGTGGGCAACAGGTCGGCAGCACTGCTGATGGGGCGGCCGGCCGCCTTTCGGGTTGCGTTCCCCGAAAATTCAATTTTTTTAAGCCCTTCAAAATGTTCGGCTGGGGCGGGAAGTGGCAATGCTGCGACCGGTGCGGACGGGGCAATCGGGATTGGCTTAGATCGGGTACCCTCGTTTGCCTTTGCCTCCATGCCAAACGACTGCAGTGCTGGTTGGCCCGTAATTGGCTGGGTAGCCGGTTGAGGGTTGCTTTGAAGTGATATGGGTTTCGTGGGACTGATGGGGCTCGGGGCCGTGGCCTGTTCGCCATTCAACTTGGGTTGAGGGGTTGAAACGGGTTGGGCGGCTTGTGCATTTTTGTTGGAATACAACGGGGTCTCCTTTTTAGGCGGGTTTGGAGTAGCCAGCTCCTTGGGGACGGGGACAAAGATATTCGGCTTGCGAGGTGGCTTCGGTTTAGGTGGTTTCGATTGGGGAGGCGGAGGTGTTAGAATCCGGACTGTGACCAAGCGGGTTTCCGGCTTGGAGAGACCTTGAAATGAAGCAGTTTCCAACCAGCCGCCCCAGATGACGCCCGCCACCACAGTCGCATGGATTACCACAGTTGCCATCAGGGCCACCATTATGGCCTGTGATGATTGTTCCTGTGGGGAATTCATGGATTCAATTTCCGGCGGTTTAGGTCCGATCACAATGTTAACTTGTTCAAACTGCTCTCAGCGACGAGAGCAGGGTTATACGTGATCTCACAGCTCAGGTCGAGATTGGATTGAAAGTGTGACGGCTTTCGGGTATGGGCAGCGCATGGATGATTCTGCCCATGGATTACGGGTAAACATAGATCAACTGATCTATCAAGAGGGGATTTTAACCCCGCCGGATACGCCTCATTGCTTTGCTTATTACATTACGATAATGAATGAAGGTGAAGAAACCATTGCGGTGCGCGGGCGAAAATGGGTCGTCACTGAAGTGTCGGGCCAAGTCACCGCAGTGGAAGGAGATGGGGTTGTGGGCGAATTCCCAGTCCTCGGCCCGGGCGAGCATTTCAGTTATAACAGTTATCACATGCTGCGCTCCAGCCGGGCCATTGCGCAGGGAAGTTATTTGGGCGTGAACGAGGCAGGCGAACCGGTGGTGGTGGGAATTCCCTCGTTTGAAATGGTAGTTCCGGGTGCGGAAAACGACGGTTATTGCTAAGCCATTCTATCGCGCGCGAAATACAATCCGGGCTTTGGATAAATCGTAAGGTGACATCTCCACTTTTACCGTGTCGCCTTCGGCGATCCGAATCCAGTTCTTGCGCATTTTGCCAGAAATATGGGCCAAAACTTCGTGGCCGTTCGGTAGCTTTACCTTGAACATGGTGCCAGGCATTACCTGCGAAATGGTGCCTTCCAACTGTATGGGTTCTTCCTTTGCCATGCGGAAAAGGCGCACCTTGCCCGCGCTGTGTGGTGTTGGCAAGTGCAAAGGGCATAAAAAAGGCCCCATTATTGGGGCCTAAGAATGATTGAGGCGAGATGCCGTTTTATTCGGCGATCAGTTTTTCCACCTTCGAGTCGAGATCGCTGCGGGCGCTCATGTCGACAAGGTTGCCGCTTTTGTCGATCAACCACATTGCAGGAATTCCCTGGATGCCGTATTTAACGGCAAACTCATTTTTCCAGCCGAGCCCGTCAAAATGTTGTGGCCAAGGCATTTCGTTTTTCTTCACAAAGTCTGTGAGTTTATCTTTCGACTGGTCCAGCGAGATGCCTACGATTTCAAATCCTTTATCGTGATATTTGCTATAGGTTTTCTTCACGTTCGGAAGCTCGGCGACACACGGTCCGCACCAAGTGGCCCAAAAATCGATCAGCACGACTTTGCCTTTGAGTTTGGCGAGGTCCACTTGCCGTCCGTCTACCGCCTTGAATGCCATTTTCACCGGCTTGCCGAGGGCGTCTAGTTTTTTGAGTTTGCCGGCTGCAGCACTGGCCATTTCGGCCGGGCCATTTTTTGCTACGCGCTTGAGGAAATTCTTGCCTTTTTCAGGTTCCACCGAATCGGCCATGCGCATGAGTACGGCATTGGCCCCGTTGTTTTTGGGGTCATCTTTTAAGATGGCTAATACGCCTTTCTCGGCTTTTTCGGAGAGGGCCTTCGCAAGTTTTTTGTCATCAACCAGCGTGCTGGCTTCGGACATCATCATGAGCGGGCGGGCATCATTCGGGAACTCTTTGGCCAATGCCTGCGCTCCTTTTGCGTATTCTTGGAAAGCCTTGGCCCGGTCTTCCGAGATCAATCCGCGTACCTTGGTGATCAATTCAGTTGCCGCTGCGGAAAAATCTCTTTTCGCTGTCTTGTCTTCGGCTTGAGCGGGGCCGGATAGGAGAAAAGCAGCGGCTATGGCCAGCTGTACGAGAGGGCGAAGTATTTTCTTCATAATCACCTTTAAGGGGTGCAATGAGATTAGTTTGATTTGGCGTATTGGCGAGCTTTTTTGTGTACTTATCCGAGATTCTTGAGGGTATTGAGCCCGTCGCCTTTGAGGTGGAGTGTTTGGGTGGGAAAGGCGAATTCCAGATTCATTTCGGTTAATTTATCCATGATTTTGAGGTTAACCCGTTCGCGGGTTTCCAAATATTCCTTCCAGACTGTACTCTTGCTAAAGTAATACAGGAACACGTCCAGTGAATTGGCTCCGAAATCCGTAAACTGGACCAACTTGTAATCCTGGTCCACCCCCTCATCTTCATTGAGAATAGTTTCAATGGCCTTGAGGGCTTCGCGCATTTGATCTGGACTGGTGTCGTAAGTGAGGCCGAGTGTCATTTTGATTCGCCGCTTGGGCATGTGTGACCAGTTTTTGATGGTTTCGCTGGCGAGCTTGCCGTTGGGGACGGTCATCAGGGTTTTATCGAACATCCGTATCTTGGTGGAGCGAAAACCGATTTCTTCCACATCCCCGTCAATGGAACTGCCCACGGTGATCCAATCCCCCACTTTAAAGGGTCTGTCGGTGAGGATGTTCACTGTCCCTACAAAGTTGGCGACCGAATCTTGCGATCCCATGGAAAATGCCAGCCCAAGAACGCCGCCCAAGGCAACCAGACCGGTTATGTTTACCCCGATGGTCGCCAGCACGGTGAGTGTGCCAATAATTACGACCAAAATGCGTAATGCACGACGGATTAATGGTGTGAACTGGCCTCGCAACCCCTCGTCGGCTTTGGCCAACAATTCATCCAGATAATGGGCGGCCACATCCACCAAGCGATAGATGAGCCAGATAATGGTGAAGCCAAGGAAAATAGTGTAGCTCTTGCCGATCAACTCCGTTGGAAACCGTTCCAAATTGTAAATCAAAAGGAATGCGCCCGAGTGCACGGCTCCAATCATGACAAACGTGTTGATGGGCTTGATGATTGCCTCAAAGAGTTTGTCATCCCATTCAGCTTCAGTTTGCTGGACGAAATTTTCGATTCGGATTTGGAGGAATTTAAGGATGATCCGTTTGATGATTAAGCCGGCTAAAATAGCAATGAACGCGGCCACAAATTGCCAGGCCAATATGCCTATTCCCAAAATATCCTGCCCTAAATACTGTTGGAAGGTTTGGACCGCCTTGGATTCGTCGAGCGACTTCGCTAAGGCATCGGTCTTTTGTTTGGCGGCATTATTTGTATCGACCTGAATGGGGGGCGGATCGGACGCCAGAGCAGTCGATGGGGCGCTTAAGCAATGAAGTAGAACAGTGAATGCTATAACGGGCCAAAGTCGCATCCGGCAAAACTGCGTGGCTAAGAGACTCGGGTCAAGTCTATCCGGCGTCCGGGCCGATCAGGATCCATTTGGCCAAAGCCAGCAAGAAGAAGAAGCCGGCGACATCCGTGACGGTGGTAATCAGGATGCTGGAAGCTAAGGCGGGATCGAGCCGGAAGAATTTTAAGGCGAACGGAATAAGCACGCCGAATAAAGCCGCGGCGACTAAATTAAGAATCATGGCAACTCCAACCACCAAACCCAACTTCCAGCCGAGCGTGGCATCAAACAGGCCGCCCACCAGATATCCGACGATCCCCACGATGACCCCTATGATCAGGCCGATCAAGACGCTGAGCAGGACTTCCTTGAACAAAGCCTTGCGGCCATCGCCGGGCGACAGTTCCCCCAGTGCCATGTCGCGGATAATCACGGTCACGGTTTGCATCCCGGCGTTACCGCCTTGGCCGGCTATGATCGGCAAAAAAATCGCAAGCACGGCGTAGGTTTCAATGGTGCTTTCGAATATTCCAACCACAGCCCCGGCTAGACAGGCAGTAATGAGATTGATGCAAAGCCAAGGGAGCCGTTTCCCGAACGATTGTCGCCAAGGGGTCAACGCGCGTTCTTCACCGGAAAGACCGACCATCTTTTGCATGTCTTCGGTCTGTTCTTCGATGGCAACGGTAAGGGCATCATCACCGCGAATAACACCTACCAATCGGCCTTCTTCATCCAGCACGGGCAGTCCCAGAAAGTGATACTTTTCAAAGCGCCGAACAACTTCCTCCTGGTCGTCTGTGACCCGGACATATTGGACCTCGCGATTCATCACATCGCCTGTCTTCACTTCATCGTCCGAAAAGATCAGGTCACGGATGGAGACTATGCCGACCAATTTTTCATCTTTGTCCGTGACATAAAGGTAATTGATGTCGGTTGCGGACTGCTCGCGATGTTTGCGGCGGATGCGACGCAAGCCTTCCCCGACAGTGTGGTGAGAGCGCAGCGTCACAAACCGGTCGTTCATGATGCCGCCGGCGGTATCCTCCGGATATTTGAGGAGGTCGAGCGCGGCTTGCGCCTCCTCGGTGCCCATTTTGCGAAGCAAGAGCGCGCGGTCGACTTCAGGGATTTCCCCCAACACATCGGCCGCTTCTTCGGCGTACATTTCGTTGAGCAAGGGCGCAAGCTTGGAAGGAGGAAATTCCTCGAGGAGCTCTGCAACCCATTCATCCTCAACTTCAGCTAAAGCCGCTGAGGCATTGTCTACTGGCAATTCCGTCAGGATATGCCTGGCCTCCTCGGAAGGCATGCGTTGCAGGCGATCAGCCAAATCAGCCGGATGCATCGCCTTAAACTCGTCCAAATAGATGGGGGTGGTATCCGCCATAATCGCCTCCGCGGTGGCGGGATTATACGCAAAAAATGGCGTTAGACAAGAAGCGAACGGTTGTACGGGTAATGGATTATCCGCCAGCAACGATGCGAACAATCTCCAGCCGGTCGCCGTTCTTCAGCGGTTGCTGGCCGAATTCAGATGGGCTGAGGGCTGTTCCGTTATATTCCACCACTACGGACCGCGGAGGGAGATCAAGTTGCTTAAGGAACTCCTCGACTGTGCATGGGATATCCGTGCTAGTTTCTTTTCCGTTGGCAACAATTGTGGCCATTACGAAATCTCAAGGAGGCTGACTTCAGGGCGGCAGTTGAATCGCACGCCGTGTAAATTGCCCACACCCTTTGTGATATGCAACCAGCGGCCATGAATTTGGTGCAGGCCTCGAACGTATTTTTTGTCCTTCACGGGGGCAAGCGGCGCGCCTAAGCCAGGCAGGTAGACCTGCCCGCCATGGGTGTGACCGCTGAGCATGAGCTGCCAGGGATACGCGGCCAACTGTTTTTTGGTGTCCGGATTGTGAGACAAGAGAATCGTCGGACGGTTCGGGTCAAGGCCTGCATACGCTTGTTGCGGGTCGCACTCCCTGTTCCATGCATCGCCAACGCCGACTATGTTTAAGATTTGGCCGGCTAGCTGGATCGATTCATGGCGGTTGTGTAAAAGCTGAATATGAGCTGACTGCAACATTTGGCGCACCGGTTTGCTGCTGGCCATGCCCAGTTTCATCGTTCCATTGGCCCAGGATCCTCCGTCATGGTTTCCCAGACAGGCAAAAGTTGGGGCAGCATCGGACAAGGTGCGGAGCACTTCGGCATACGCATCATACTGCCGGTATTTCCAAGTGATGAAATCGCCGGTGATGCAGATTACATCCGGTTTTGTCTCTAAACCGACACTTAAGGCTCGCTGGATATAGCCCAGGCTCACGGCACGGGATGCGTGCAAGTCGGACAGATGCAGCAATCGTATGGGGCGAGACGTTTTGGCCATCTGGACCTGATGCCGGTTGACCTCGATCCAGCCGGATTCCCAGAGGCGCATGTAGGCATATGCGCTGGCACCGGCAAAAGCGCCGCTCATGGAACCCCAAAGAAAGCGCCGCCGGGTTGAACGGTTTTGCCAATAGGTGCGGAGGCGCTTGATCATGACGAACGATGATCGGTCAATCCGGTTGGGTCAATGCCGAGTCCCAATCTTTCCAGACTGGTTCATAACCGAGATGGGTTAACTGTTGGGCCACCGCTTTGGGTGAGCGTTCATCGGCTATATCAAATTGGCCGGTTGCACCTTGGGCCCATTCGCTGGAGCTTTCAGTTAAGGGAATCATTTTTCCCCGATCGGTCAGATGGAGTTTATCCGTGCCGGCTCCAGTGTATCCACCAGGCTCCGTATGGCTTCCGGCACTCATTAAGGTGATGCCCAATGGGATTAAGCCATTGCGGAGGGTTGCCGGTTCCCGCGTCGAAAGCACAATGCCGACGTCCGGCAGGAAGAGCCTCAAGGCGCATATCATTTGCGTGAGATCTCGGTCCGATATGGGATCGATTGGGTCAAATGAGCCCGCGCAGGGGCGGAGGCGGGGGAGGGAGATTGTGAGTTGCGCTTTCCAGCAATGTTTCAACAACCATTCGGCGTGGGCCGCGAGTGCGATTGCTTCGGTGCGCCAATCGCTCAGGCCAAATAAGGCCCCAATCCCAAGCCGCCTAAAGCCGGCAGCGTAGGCCCGTTCGGGGGTTGCCAAGCGCCAATCAAAGTCTTTTTTGGGGCCGGCAGTATGATGAATGCGATAGGCATTCCGGTCATAGGTCTCCTGATAAACCACCAGCCCCTCGGCTCCGGCGGCAACGAGCGGCTGATAATCCATGGTGTCCAGCGGGCCGAGTTCAAGGGATATGCTTGGGATGGAATCATGAAGCATTCGAATGCAGGATTCCACATAGCCGTTGGAAACAAATTTGGGATGTTCACCGGCAACCAGTAGTACATTACGGAACCCCTGTTGGGTCAATGCCTCCGCTTCGGTGCGAACTTCATCCGGCGATAACGTGACGCGAAGGATTGGGTTATCGCGTGAAAAACCGCAATAGGCGCAATTGTTGATGCATTCGTTGGAAAGATAGAGCGGTGCGAACAGTCGAATGGCGCGGCCAAATCGTTGTTGGGTTAAGGTTTTCGATTGATGGGCAAGTTGCTCCAATTCATCAGCGCAAGCTGGGGAGATTAACTGCGCGAATCCTTCAAGTGATCGTTGCGAAGTGCTTAGACTATGAGCAGCCTCGGCGGGTGTTGTGCTCAATGAATGGGCTCGCAGTGCGCCCAGAGCCAGGGCGTTGAAGTGGTCAACAAACGACATTCCGGCTGGGGAATTGGGCGGCACGAACTAAACTTGACTGATCTCCACAGGCAAGTCCAGTCGCCGTCTTTCACAGATCTAGGCCAGTGTCTTCAACAAGGCACCCACGAAAACAACCATTACCAAAGAGGCGGCCCCAGCTAAGGCCAATTGCTTGGCGCGCGAGGCGTCCGGGGCGGATTCCACGCTATTCGCGTGAAGATCACGCTCGGAATCGGCGTATACTTCGTTTTTGCCTGAAATTTGAACATCAAACTTCATTCTACCCGTATACTTCGCATAACGCGTGCCATTTGGTTCGTGGGGATAAGTTTTGCTCGGAGGAAGTGGGGCGGGATTTACCCTGTGCCCATGCCTACCAGTGTGATTGCTGTTGCCAATCAAAAAGGGGGGGTTGGCAAAACGACCACCTCCATAAACTTGGCTGCCAGTTTGGCGCATCAGGGAAAACGCGTGTTATTGGTCGATCTCGATCCGCAAGCCAATGCCACCAGTGGTTTGGGGGTGGAAAAGCGGGAAGGGGGCAGTGTGTACGAGGCCTTGGTGGGGGATGCGCTGTTAAGCGACCAAGTTGTCCGGACTCCTTACCCGAATCTATCGGTCATTCCGGGTGAAGTGAATTTATGTGGCGCGGAGATAGATTTACCTCGCATGGAGAATTGCCTGCATCGGCTGCAGGGTGCCTTGCATTCGGTGCGCATGGCGAACGTGTACGAAGTAATCCTGATCGATTGCCCGCCATCATTGGGGTCGCTCACCTTAAACGCGTTCGTGGCGGCTGATGCATTGCTGGTCCCGATTCAGTGCGAGTACTATGCACTGGAGGGCATCTCCATGGTGCAGCGCCTGATTGAGCAAGTCCGTACATCCGGTGATAATCCCGAGCTGCATATCATGGGTATTGTGATGACCATGTATGACGGGCGCACTCGCCTTTCCCAGCAGGTGCTTGATGAAGTGCGCGAACATTTTGCCGATGTAATTTTTGATACCACGATTCCCCGCGCCACGCGTTTGGCTGAGGCCCCGAGTCATGGCCAGCCGGCTTTGATTTATGATCCGGATGGATTGGGCACCGCCGCTTATGATGTTTTGGCGGCCGAACTGATTCAACGAATGGAGCCGGATTCATCTGTGCCTCAAACGCCCGACAATGTGGTGGATGGTGCTGCGCTGCAAAATATTGTGCCGGTGCAAAATCAGGCTTGAAGCGTTCGGCAGGTTTATCAAGACTCCCGCCCGGGTTTTCATGAAAACATTTTTCTTATTACTTGCAGTCGGACTATCTGTTTTCGGTATTGCAGAAGAATGGCCTCAGTACCGCGGTCCACATCATACAGGGGCCACTCTTGTGGCCTTGAAGCCTTGGGGAAAGGATGGATTGAAACTCGTGTGGAAGACGGCAACCCCTAATGGGTTTAGCTCGTTCACCGTAGCGGGCGGCTTCGCAGCCACGCAATTTACGGCTCAGGGAAAAGAGGTGGTCGCCGTGTTGGAGGCCAATACAGGCCGTATGGTTTGGAGCACCTCGCTGGAGGCGGCAGATTACGGGCACGATGGCGGCAACGCCGGGGCGAATGGCAATAACGGTGGGGACGGGCCACGTTCCACGCCTTCGATTGATGGGAATTCTGTTTATGTTTTGTCCTCCGATTTTGTGTTGGCAAGTTTCTCTCTGCAAAACGGGACGCTGCAATGGGCGCACGATTTGCTCGGTGAATTCGGCGGGCAACAAATCAAATGGAAGAATGCCGCTTCACCCGTTATAGATGGGGATTTGGTCTTCGCAGGGGGCGGCGGAGCGAGCCAATCGCTGTTGGCGTTTAATAAGACCACCGGGAAGCTCGCCTGGAAGACCGGGACTGAAACGGTGACGCACGCGACGCCGGTAGTGACAGAAATCCATGGGGTGCGGCAGGTGATTTTCTTTTGCGTATCCGGACTGGTGTCAATTGAGGCAGGCTCAGGCAAAACGCTTTGGAAGCAGCCCTTTAAGTTTGCAGTCTCTACGGCCGCTTCGCCGGTCGTCGATGGGGATGTGGTTTTTTGTTCAGCCGGTTATGGCGTGGGCGGGGGAGCTTTCAAGATTTCACTGAAAGGAGGGCAATGGAATGCTGATGAATTATGGCGGATTCCCGGTCATAAACACGTTGCCAATCACTGGAGCACGCCTGTGTTAAAAGACGGCCATCTTTACGGAATGTTCAGTTTTAAAAAGTATGGTGACGGCCCGCTTAAGTGCGTGGATATCGCCACGGGCGAAATCAAATGGGAAGAAGAAGGGTTTGGGGCCGGCAACGTAATCCGAGTGGGGGGTGATATATTGGCCCTGACCGATTACGGCAAGTTGGTGCTCGTTGCGGGAACGCCCGCCGGATATCGGAAGCTCGCTGAATCCAATGGGGTGGCCGGCAAGTGCTGGAGCACTCCTGTGGTGGCCAACGGGCGCATTTATGTACGAAGCACCAAGGAAGGTGCGGCGCTGAAGATCAAATAGACTGCCTCACCTTGAATCGATTTAAGTCATGCCAAAGCTGAAAGTTGAAATGGAAATTGAACAGGTAACCATGGAGTTGCCTGACACCAAAACACTGAAATTCAAGTGGCCGGAAGGTTACGATATTGATTTCAAGACCGGCCAGTTCATCACTGTGTGGTGGCCGCATCATCCGAAGTACAAGCGAGCCTACTCGTTAAGCTCCTGTGCCCTAGATCGCGGCAATTTTGAAGTGACCGTGAAGCGTGATGGTAAGATGGGGACCAGCATCGTGGACTGGGCCGAGGAAGGGGATGTCATGGGCGTCATTGAGCCTACCGGAAAGTTTTTGCCGGTTTATGACCCTCCGGGGCGGCATTTGATTTGCATTGCTGGCGGCTCCGGGGTCACGCCGTTCCGAGGGTTTGTGCGCGAGGCGACACGTCGCAATCTGGACACAAAAATTACGGTGCTCTATACAGTGCGCACGACGGATGACATCATCTTTAATGATGAATTCCGTGAGCTGGAGAAGGAGAATCCGAATTTTAAATTCTTGGTTACTTGCACGCGATTGGCGGATGACGAACCATGGGAGGGGCGTCGCGGCCGGATTGACGCGGACTGGATTAAGGAGCATGTCGCGGATCTGGACAGCACCGTGTTTTACGCGTGCGGTCCAAACGCACTCGTCGAGATGGCAGAAACACTTGCCAAAGAAGAACTAGGTGCGCCTAAAGAACAAGTGATTCTCGAAAAGTGGGGTTGATTCATGTCGGACCTGCGGCGAACTGCCCTGTTTGAGAAGCATCAATCTCTGGGAGCTCGCTGTATTGATTTTGGCGGATGGGCCATGCCCGTCCAGTATTCAGGCATTGTTGAGGAACATCATGCTGTCCGCAATGCCTGCGGCCTGTTTGATATCTCTCACATGGGGGAATTAATGGTGGGCGGTGCCCGTGCCGCAGAATTTCTGGATAATGCCCTGACCAACACCGCCTCCAAACTGAATGTAGGGGAGGCGCAGTATACACTCATGTGCAATGATCGGGGGAGGGTTCTGGATGACCTGTATCTATATCGGATTGCCCAGGAAGTGTTTTTGCTAATCGTGAACGCCTCGCGCGTGGAAGCGGACTTGGAGGAATTGAAGCGGTTGGTTGCTGAATACGAGTCAACCCGCACGGTAAATGTTATCGATGAATCGGCGAATCTTTCGGCTGTAGCGGTACAGGGGCCTCACGTAAATCGTTTCCTATGTAAATTGTTCACCATGCCCGGGTTGATCTCGGTAGAACGGCCAACGGCGCTGGAGAAAAACCAAATTGATGTTTTTATATTTGAAGGGCGCGATGTTTATGTTTGCCGTACTGGGTACACCGGTGAAGACGGGTTTGAATTAATCGCCCCGAACGAGGTCATCGGGGCATTGTGGGAGAGATTGATGGCGGTTGGGCGAGAACATAGCCTGGTGCCCACGGGCTTGGGTGCAAGGGATACGCTCCGCATTGAAATGGGCTATCCGTTATATGGCCAAGAACTGAATGAAACAAGGACGCCCCTGGAGGCAGGGCTCGGATATTTCGTGGATATGGAGAAATCATTCCGGGGCCGCGGGGAATTGGGTTTTCAGAAGAAAGAAGGGGTGCCACGTCGTAACATGGCGTTTGTGATGACCGAAAAATCTCCCCCTCCACGCACCGGCTATCCGGTGTGGATAGGGGACACTCAAGTGGGTGAAGTCACCAGCGGCACCCAAAGTCCGTCGTTGCAAACGGGAATCGGCTTGGCTTATATCGATCAGCCACACACACAATGCGGCACAGAAATTCAGATAGAAATACGCGCACGCCGTTATCCGGCACAATTGCGAAAAAAACCTCTTTACCGAAAACATGAGCAACATTCCTGAGTCACTCAAATATACTTCATCACATGAATGGATTCAGGTTGATGGTGAAACCGCCAAGGTTGGCATCACAGACCATGCCCAGGCAGAATTAACCGATATCGTCTATGTGGAATTGCCTGAAATTGGCCGCACGTTGGCAGGGGGGGAAAGTTGTGCGGTCGTCGAATCGGTGAAGACGGCGAGTGACATCTATTCCCCGCTAGCCGGCCAAGTCGTGCGAATAAATAATGACTTGGCTGATGCTCCTGAGTTAATCAACGACAGCCCGTATGATGGGGGGTGGCTGTTTGAGTTGAAGCTATCGGGACAACCGGATCTGTCTGATGCACTGGACGCGGCAGGTTATGCGGCCATGATCAACACCGCCTAAATACATGCGATTAACGGTTTGGGTTGTTTTGCTTGGGTTAACGGGGTCGCACCTTGACGCTGCGGTCGATTTAGTCATCCGCAATGGCTGGGTCTACAACGGTACAGGGG
>JAYQQG010000084.1:0-14921 GCA_038145765.1 Verrucomicrobiales bacterium | reverse complement strand
AGGACCGGGAGTGGCTGCGATGATTCTTCCTTTTGCATTGGCATTCGCACCGCGGCTCAGCAGCAGCTTCGCCATCCCGGGATGTTGAGCTCTTATGGTTGTGTTGTGACGGGAAGATGGTATTTTTGATTGATGTCGCCTCAAAGCAAACCTGTTCGCAAACGGCCGGCGCGTGGGGTGTTGCAGGTGAGTGGGCAAAGCACGGTGGTGTTCCTCACTGTTTGTACGCGTGACCGCAACCGATGGCTGGTCCGTCCCGGGGTGCACGAAATGGTTCGTAAAGCTTGGGAGCGTGCGGCAGCTTGGCGGGTTGGAAACTATTTGTTGATGCCCGATCATGTGCATCTTTTCTGCGCGCCGCATCAATCGGATGTGAAACTGAATGAATGGGTGCGCTTTTGGAAAAGCATGACCACCCGCCTTCATGGCCGGTCGGATTGGCGATGGCAATCTTTGCATTGGGACACACGATTGCGTTCAGGAAAGCAATTCACCGAGAAATGGCGCTACGTCCAAAACAACCCAGTGCGTGCCGGGTTAGTAGAATCACCTGAGAACTGGCCGCACCAAGGCAAGGTGCATACCATCCGTTGGTGAGAACAGTGACCATTAACCATCAAACGGGAGGGCGAAGCTCCCGGTTTGGGGTGATTGACAAGGGGCTGGTTCTGGTTGAGTTTACCCACACGGAGGGGCCGTTATGATTAAGGAGATTAGTGAGCGATAATGTTGATCCAGCAGTAGACGGTTTTTTCCGGTTGTCCGAAACGGACAAGACGTTCGAGCTGCGTTGGCGGAGCGGCTCGCTCAAGTACCGCGACTTCAAGCTGCTTAGCGAGGGTGGGATTGCGAAGTTGTACTCGGCCTTTGATGAAAACCTCCGGCGCACGGTGGTTTATAAGACGCTGCACGATCACTTGCGCGAGGATGAAATCGAGACGCAACGGTTTCTGCGCGAGGCGCGGGTGACGGCCAACATTGCCCACCCCGGCACGGTGCCGTTGTACGAGCTGGGTCGCGACCGCAATGGCAATCTGTTCTTCACCATGAAACACGTGCGCGGGCGGGATCTGCGCGACATTATCGATGCCCTGCGCGATGGTGAACCGGCCACCACCGCCGCCTTTCCGTTGCCGGCGCTGGTGGACATCCTGATTCGTGCCGCCGAGACGGTTGCCCACGCGCACTCGCGCGGCGTCATTCATCGCGACCTCAAGCCGGCGAATATTCTCACCGGGCAATTCGGCGTCACCTACGTCATCGACTGGGGCCTGGCCAAGGTGTGGGGCGAACCGGATCTGGCCCACCCCGAGATGGGGCACGATGAAGACCCCGCCCTCACGCCGGTAGGTCGTCGTTACGGCACGCCCTTTTATATGGCGCCGGAGCTGGCCCGTGGAGACGCCCACATCGATGGCCGCGCTGATGTCTTCAGCCTCGGCCTGATCCTGTACGAGATTCTCACCCACCGCCAACTCATCAACGGCGTAACCATGCAGAAAGTCGTCGACAATCTGCTCAATCAACCCTTCCCCAAGCCCACCGAGGCCGCCCCGCAAAACGACATCCCGCCCGCCCTCGAAGCCATCTGTCTGCGTGCGCTGGAGAAGAACGCGAAGGATCGTTACCCGGATTTGGAATCATTTCTGGATGAGCTGCGTGAGTTGCGAGGAAACCAAGTGGTGTTCTAAAAAAATTTAAAAGTTGTAGTGGGCAAAATGTGCGAGGACTTGAAAAACTCGCCCCATGCGGAACGATATTCCCTTTTTCCTGTCGAAACTCACTGTATTGGCTTTGGTGGCGGTTCTTGCCGGTTGTGGGGGTGGTGAAGGCGGCGGCTCAGACCAAAATCAATCCTCCACGCAAAAGCCGGATAATTCGAAAGGCGGTCAGGTCGCCAAGCCGATGGAGAAACCGGCAGAGAAGTTTACGTCAGAAATGGTGAAAGAGGCTTTTGAGGCGGCTTGGGAGCAATTGCCGGATTTATATACCAAAGAGGAGCTCGCCAAACAACGTGCCGAAATGTTGGAGCCAGAGATGCTTCAGGAAATAGCCGATGATCTCAACGAAGACATCGTAGACGGCAAAGTTAATGTTCGGACAATTAAGATTGATGCAATCACTGTGGAAGCACTGACAAAGGCGGTTGTAGCTCGATTGCTCGAGGTGAAAAAAGAAGGGGATAAGAAGAGGGTTGCGCTGAAAATTGCGTTTAATTCCGGGTATTTAGCGAGATGTCTTCTTGATTGCAGCGCTGATAATCTAGACTACATATTTCCTTCTTCAGATAAATGGTGCGATGCTATTTTGCGGGATGCTCGTACCTTGGCTGTTTTCTATTCACCACAACATCCCGACACACCCAAGTTAAAAGAATCTTTGCCCAAGCCAATACCGACGAAGCCTGAACCTGCAGAGCCTCCGGCTCCGACAGAAGAATCGGTGGTTGGGGAACCGGCCCTCCCAGCGCCGGTACAGGAGAAACCCAAACCTTTGGCAAAGGGCAAACAGGTGAGCCATTATGCAATGAACAAAGTAATGTCGGGGATGGACAGCACATTAGATCCAGAAGTTATATTGGTTTTCGAATGTGATCTTGGTTGGAACGGCGCTGGTGGCCTTGAAGATGCGCTCAAGTATATGGACAAATTCAAGCTGGAGAAAATTGCTGTGGCTACTGCTCATGGAAGCACGCAATTTGTCACAAAAGAGGAACTGAAAAAGCTTAAGTGGGTGCCGCTAGAGTAGGGTAACTGTAAACTTCAAAAATCTTCAAGCCGCCTACGGGCGGCTTTTTTGTGCGAGTCTGGCCGGGGAAATGCGATGTTTGCGGGACAATGATTGCCTCGAGGTGGATGGGGCTTTAGTTTTGGGCATGCATTCTTGGTTTCGATTTGTATTTGTATTGGTGTTGGGTTTGTCCGGTTTCTGGGTGGAAGCCCAGAAAGATCCTAAGCCGCCGCGGGCGAATGATGCGAAAAATACGCAGACAGGGAAGAAGCCGCCCTTTAAGGATCCGGAGTTGGCGCGGTATGCGATTTTTGAAAAATCGGCACCGCGGCCAGAGGCAACCGAGCCGGTGCGGACCGTGCTGCCTTTGAAGCTGGGGAAGGGGGCGCGGATTGCGTTCATTGGTAATACACTGCTGGATCGGGCACAGCATTTCGGGCATTTCGAGGCGGCACTGCAGCAGGCGCATCCGAATGCGGAACTGGTGGTGCGCAATCTCACGTGGGCGGCGGATCAACTGGGCACGGAGCCGCGTCCGGCGAATTTCGCGGATGTGGAGCAGCACCTTACCATTGCCAAAGCGGATGTGATCTTTGCAGCGTACGGGTTCAATGAATCGTTTGCGGGCGAATCTGGCCTGCCGGAGTTTCGCCAGAAACTTTCCACGTACGTGGCGGGTTTGAAGGCGAAGGCGTTTAATGGTGAGGGTGGGCCGCGGATTGTGTTGGTGTCGCCGATTGCGAATGAAAACGTAAAGGGCGTGGCGGCTGCGGATCACAACAATAAGAACATTGCGGCCTATACCAAAGTGATGCGCGAGGTGGCGGCGGCGCAGGGGGTGGGCTTTGCGGATGTGTTCAAGGCCACGGAGTCGGCGATGGCTTCGGGCGGCACGGACCTGACGATCAACGGCTGTCACCTGAATGAAGCGGGATACAAGGTATTCGCGGAGACGTTGTTTGCGCAGACCTTCGGCGGCAAGGCACCGACGGCGAACGAGTCGGTGCGCGCGGCGGTGATCGAAAAGAACAAGCAGTTCTTTCGGCGGTACCGTCCGGTGAACACGTTTTATTACACGGGCGGCCGCAATCGCAGCTACGGTTATTTGGATTTCCTGCCGGCGATGCGCAACTTCGACATCATGGTGCAGAACCGCGACCGGCGCATTTGGGATTTGGCGCAGGGCAAAGCGGTGCCGGCGAAGATTGATGATTCCAACGTCCCTCCGTTGCCGACCACGGCAGCAAGTCGCGGGGCCAATAAATGGATGAGCCCAGCCGATGAGCTGAAGGCGTTCAAGGTAGATCCGCGCTTTGAGGTGAATCTCTTCGCGAGCGAGGAGGAGTTTCCGGAAATCGCGTGCCCCATCCAGATGCGCTGGGACAGCCAGGGGCGCATGTGGGTGAGCTGCTCGACGACCTATCCGCACGTGTACCCCGGCAATGAGCCGGACGATAAGCTGGTGATTTTGGAGGATACCGATGGCGACGGGCGCGCGGACAAGTCGACGGTGTTTGCCGATGACCTGCACATTCCGTTGTCGTTTGAGTTTGGTGATGGCGGCGTATACGTGAGCGAGGAGCCGCACATGAGTTTCATCAAGGATACCGATGGCGACGGCAAGGCCGATCACCGCGAGCTGGTGCTCACCGGCTTCGGCTGCGAGGACAGTCACCATGCGCTGCATGATTTTGTGTGGAGCCCGGATGGCGATTTGATTTTCCGTGAATCCATTTTCCACCACAGCCAGGTCGAGACGCCGTATGGCCCGGTGCGCCAGCAGAACAGTGGTTGGTTTCGCTTCGAGCCGCGCCTCCACAAGCTCACCAGCTTTGGCACCTACCACAGCACCAACCCGTGGGGGGTGACGTTTGACGACTGGGGTCAGCATGTGGCGAGTCACCCGATCTACGCCCAGGCCTTTCACGCACTCGATCCGGTTTACCCCAAACAACACCCGCGCCCCGCCGGTCTGCGCGCTTACAGCGGTACGTGCGGTCAGGAGTTTGTGGACTTCGCCTCGTGGCCCAAGGAGATGCAGGGCGGCTACGTGAAGGTGCGCTACAAGCCGACCAACCGCGTGGAGTTTCACAAATGGAAGAAGACGGAGTTCGGCTATGATGAGGAATATGTCGGCGACATTATTTTCTCCACCAACTTGAGCTTCATCCCAGTGGACCTCCGCTACGGTCCGCGCGGCGCTATGTATGTGTGCGACTGGTACAACCCCATCAAGGGTCATGCGCAATACTCCCTGCGCGACGAACGCCGCGACCGCAAGAGCGGGCGCATCTGGCGCATCATGCCTAAGGGCGCGAAGCTGGCCACGCCGCCCAAGCTTGCCGGTGCACCGGTAAAGGATTTGCTGAATGTCCTAAAACGCCCCGAGTACCGCTACCGTTACTGGGCCAAACGCGAGCTGCGCGAACGCCCTGTTGCCGAGGTGAAGACCGCTCTCGACACTTGGGTAAAGGCGCTCGATCCTAAGGCCGCGCGCCATCGGCATCACCAAATGGAAGCCGTGTGGATGTACCGCAACTTTGAATTAGCCAAACCCGAATTGCTCGCTGAATTATTGGACTGCGAAACCTCCGAGGCCCGCGCCGCCGCAACCCATCAACTGCGCTACTGGCATCCGCATTTCAAGGACGGCAACGCCCGCCTACGCAAAGCCGCCAATGACAAAGATCCCATCGTGCGCATGGAAGCCGCCATCGCCACCAGCTACATCGGCACCGAGGCTGCCATGCACGCGCTGGCTGACACGACCAAGCATCCCCATGGCGGCCACCTCGCCTATGGCATGCGCACCGCGCTCGGCGCCTCCACGATGCTGCCGCACTGGCAGTTTAATCATCACCTCACTATGCACAACGAGCCGTTGCGTAAATTCATCAGTGGCTTTGCCAAGGGCGCGCGCATTGAGACAGATGTGAACCACTCGGCCAAGGACGCACAGTTTGATCAGCAGAAAAACCTGAAAGTCGTGCGTATCACCACCGTGAAGGAACGCATGCTCTACGATGTCACGCGCTTCGAGGTGAAGCCCGGCCAACCGGTGAAGCTGGAGTTCATCAACCCCGACGCCACGCCGCACAACCTAGTGATCGTCAAGCCCGGCACCGGCGACGCCGTCGGCCTCGCCGCCACCCGCATGGCCGCCGATCCTGAGCTCGCCAAGAGCGGTCAATACATTCCCAAGACCGATGCCGTGTTATTCCACACTAAAATGGTTCCCCCCATTGCCGGCGAAACTCTCCGCTTCATGGCTCCGAAAAGCCCGGGCGACTACCCCTACATCTGCACCTTCCCTGGACACTGGACCATCATGAAAGGCGTGATGGTGGTGAAGTAGATTTATTTCACCAATTGCGGTCGTAGGAGCTTAGTCCAGCGGGCGTAGCCGGCTTCGTTGAGATGAAGTCGGTCGTTTAGGAAGAGGGTTTCGTCGGGTTGACCGGCGGCGTTGAGGAGGGTGTCGAACATGCCTTCGACCAAGACGAGTCGGTCGTCCTTGGCTGCTTCAGCGGCGAGGAGTTTGTTGAGAGCGCGTTCGGTTTCGATGATCTCCAGACGTTTCGGGCTGGGTTTCACCGGAATGAGCACAATCTTGCATCGGGGCACGCGTTTTAAGATCCGGTTTTTGAACTCCAAAAAATCCTTCAGCACTTGGGCGGGAGGTTTCTCTTTCCACAGATCGTTGCTACCATTAAAGACAACCAGGACGGATGGCTCATAGCGCAGGACTGTTTCTTCAAGGTAATGGTTGCTGTCCGAAAAATGGGAGCCGCCGAAGCCGCGGTTAAGTGGCTTGAGCTTGGGGAAGGACTTGGCGAGATCCCAGCGGCGGATGCTGGAGCTACCGGTGAACACAATGCCGCCTTTAGCTGGCGGGTTGGCTTGGTCGGCCTCAGTGAACTTGGCGATCGCCTCGGCAAACCGTTTGGGGTCGGGGTCGGGCGTTTCGTTTTTGGGCAGAAACAACGCGAACAGAAAACACATGGCCAAGCGCATGCCGCGATGGTTCAATGGGGGCGGGCAAAAGCAAAGCGGATTCATGAAAAATATTCTCCTTTTTCTCACGTTGGTCGGGTCATTAGCGGCGGCACCTTGGCCAATGCACATCATCGACAACACTTCACGCGGGGCCGATGGCGTGCGGTTGCAGGATATCAACAACGACAAACGACTGGATATTGCCACCGGCTGGGAGGAAGGCGGGGTGATCCGTGCGTATTTGCACCCGGGCAACGCCAAGGTGACCGAGCGCTGGCCAATGATCGAAGTGGGTAAGGTGAAGTCGCCGGAGGATGCGGTGTTTGTTGATCTGGATGGCGATGGTGATGAGGATATCGTCAGCTGCAGTGAAGGCCAGACGCGGACGGTGCATTTTCACTGGTCGCCCCGTAATGATCCGCAGCGGAAAGTGTTACCGTGGCGCACCCAGGCGGTGCCGGTTACGGCTGGAAAACAATCATGGATGTTTGCAGTGCCGTTGTGGGTGGATGAAAAGGGGATGGATCTCGTCCTCGGATCGAAGGGTGCCGAGGCTTCCATCGGTTGGCTTCAATCACCGAAGGATCCGCGTGCGGTGGGGGATTGGCGGTTTCATCGCTGGTACGATGCCGGCTGGATCATGAGCTTGATCAAGGCGGACATGGATGGCGATGGCGATCTTGACGTACTGGCTTCCGATCGGCGTAGTCGCACACCCGGTGTGTTGTGGTTGGAAAATCCCGGGGTGCCGGCGATGCAAAAAAATCCTGCGCAACTTTGGGCGGCGCACCGCGTGGGTGCGACTGGCCGCGAGGTGATGTTTATTACGCGCTCTATTCGCAAACAGTTGGTGGTTCGCAAGGTGAAAGAAAAGACCACCGCGATTTATGCCGCCGTGCGGCCCAATCGCATAGAGGTGTTGCGACCAGGCAAGGATGTGAAACAGCCTTGGGACGAGGAGGTCATCACTTATTCGCTCGATCGTTTTGGCACGGCCAAGGCCGCGCGCGCGGCGGATTTGGATGGGGATGGTCAGCTAGAAATTGCCGTCAGCTGCGAGAGCGCCACGGGCGATAAGAGTGGTGTATTTTATTTGAAACTGGTGGATGGCAAATGGGAGCCGCGTGACATCGGCGGGCCGAAAGGGCTAAAGTACGACCGGATCGAGCTGATAGACCTTGATGGGGACGGCGATCTGGATTTACTCACCTGTGAGGAACGCGATTTCAATGCTGTGTTGTGGTACGAAAATCCCGCGAAGTAGTTGCGCCAAAAGCCAGCCTCTGCCAGTCTTGAATTCATGACACGTCTGTTTTTCATTCTACCAGTTGTCTTCCTGTGTGCTGTTCACGCGGAGAAACCCAAACCTAAGGTGACGTTGTGTGTCGGGAATTATCAAACCGAGGCGCAGGCGGTGGAGCAGCTCAAGCGCATGACGGCCACGCATGGCAATCTCGCGCAATGGAAGGTGCGCGCGGCGGCGGTGCGGCAGCAGATTCTCACCGGCTCCCAGCTTAGTCCGTTGCCCAAGCGCACGCCGTTGAAGCCGATCCTGAAGAACAAGCGCACTTACAAGGGGTACACCGTGGAGGCGGCGGCTTTTGAGGCGCGGCCAGGATTTTTTGTGTACGGCAGCCTTTATCGGCCACTCGGTTTTAAGGGTAAACGCCCGGGCATCCTGTGTCCGCATGGGCACGCCCGTAAGAGCAGCACACACGGTGGTGGCCGATTACGACCCGATCAACAAAACCGTTGCGCCACGCTCGCGCGCATGGGCGCGGTGGTGTTTTCGTATGACATGATTGGCTTCGGCGATTCGGAACATTTGGGCTGGAAACACAGCCATCCGCAGGCACTCACGCTGCAAACCTGGAGTAGTGTGCGGGCGATCGATTTTCTAGAGACGTTACCCGAGGTGGATTCGAAGCGCATTGGCGTGACCGGTTGTTCCGGCGGCGGCACGCAGACTTTTTTACTGACGGCGATTGATGACCGTGTGGCGGTGAGTGTGCCGGTGGTGATGGTGTCCGCGCATTTCTTTGGCGGCTGCCATTGCGAGAGCGGCATGCCCATTCACAAGACGAGCAAGCTGGAAACCAACAACGCCGAGATCGCCGCGTTGGCTGCTCCGCGTCCGATGAAGCTCATCTCTGTGGGCGGCGATTGGACGAAGAACAATCCCAAGGTGGAGTACCCGTATGCGCAGGGCATTTACAAATACTTCGGCGCACTGGACAAGGTGGCCAACACGCATTTTCCGAACGAGAAACACGGCTACGAATACATCAAGCGGCAGGCGATGTATCCCTTCATGGTGAAACATCTCGGCTTGGATCCGAAAGGTGTGCTCAACAAAAAGACCGGCGAGTATGACGAGACCGGCAATACGATTGAGACCACTGCGCAGCAGCGCACTTTCAATTCACTCAACGAAATGCCCCGGCACGCGCTGAAACCGGGCACCACGATTTCGTTTCAGTAGACTGTCGGCGCGCCTTGTGGCGTTTTATAGAAAATCGTTATTCCTCGATTCGGTAGAGTGCCTTGTCAGTGCGGAGAAAGAGCGCATCGCCGTCGACGGCGGCACTGGCCATGTGTTGACCGTCGAGCTGGTTCTTGGCGAGCACTTTGAATTTCTTTCCAGCCTGCAATACCGTGGTCATGCCTTCGCGGCTGTGAAAATATATTTTGCCCTTCGAGTGCGTAGGTGAAGCAGAGTAGTTGCCCCCAATGCGTTCCACCCAGTGTTTTTCGCCGGTATGGGCGTCGAGGCAGGTGACTAGACCGCCGCTTTCGGTAATGAAATAAAGCTCATCGCCGACCAATAACGGAGAAGGTTGAGTGGAGACCCCGCGGGTATAGCTCCAGGCAATATCTGGCTTGGCGGTGTTTTCGTACCGGACGGCGAGCAGCTTGGCTCTCATGAAACCGGTGCTCATGAAGATCATGCCATGCCCGGTGACAGGCCGAGGCACGAGCGAGAAGCCGAGACCGCCATATTCAACTTTCCAAAGTTCCTTTCCGTCGGCCGGGTCGTAGGCGTAGAGCCAGTTGGAACCGGGCGAAAGCAGGACGGGCCGATCCTTGATCGTGCGGACGATCGGTGTGCCGTACGATTTCTTGAGCTGCGGATTTTCATGCATCGTGCCGCTGCGCTTGGTGCGCCAGCGTTCCTTGCCGGTGGCCTTGTCGAGCGCCACGACGAACTGCTGGTCGCTGCCATCCATATGAAAGATGAGCAGATCTTTCCAAAGCACGGGCGTGCTGCCGGGGCCGTTTTCGTGTTGCACCTCAATGCCCTGATTCTGCCAAACCACTTTGCCGGTACGGGTATCGACGCAGGCAGAGCCATTGGCGCCGAAATGGCAATAGAGCCGTCCATTTTCGATGATCGGGGTGGGGGAGGCATAGCTGTTGAGCTTGTGCACCCATTGCGGTTCGGTTTTCACCAACACCTCCAAATTGTGCAGCAGTTTACCGGATTGTTTGTCGATGCAAACGGCGTGCAACTTCACCTTGCTGAGTACGTACACGGGTACGCCCCCGGTGTTTTTCTTCAGGCGTTCCCGAGCTTCGGCCTCGGTGGCGGGCGTTTCAAAGGCAGTGGTAAACCAAATCTGGTTGCCTTCAATCACCGGCGAAGACCAGCCCTTGCCGGGGATGGGCGTGCGCCAGGTGACGTTTTGTTTTTCGCTCCATTGCGTGGGGAGATTGGCATCGGTATGGCCGTCCCCGGATGGGCCGCGCCATTGTTTCCAATCGGCCTGGAGAGAACCGGCGAGGAGTAAGGTCAGCAGGAGATGTTTCATAATTAATTGGAGGCGCTGCGGCGGGCAATGTATTGGCGGATCAACGGTATCTTGGCCTTAGCGGCGAGCTGCAGGGCGCGGGCCTTGTCGGTTGGCACGAGCGGCTCGATGCCGTACCAGTACATCAGCGGCAGGTTATGGTCGTCCTTGTCCGCCTCATGGGAGACGAGCGCGGTGGCGAGATTCCAGCGTTGCTCCAGCGGCAGACGCTGCAGGGCGCTGGCCAGGTAGAGGCGCACGAAAGTGGAATCATCATTCTTGGCCATGGCCACCATCTTTTCGAGAATGGCCGGGGAGGTTTTCTTGTCTTCCAGAGCGCATTGGATGGTCCAGCCGCGGATGGTTTCGTCCTCATCGTTTAGCAGCTGTAGTTTCGCATCGTGATCCAGCCCGAACATGGCGTGCAGGGTAAGCATGGCGCGCAGGCGGTGGATGGAATTGGCCTTGGTGTTTTTGAATACCTCGGCAAGTAGACCGGGCGTTTCGGCTTCGGTGGAGGAGACGCCCTCGTTCGGCCCCTGGTTTTTCGCGGCCAATGCCCGCTCTTGCAGGATGCGGCGGGCATGGTCAACGTACCAATCGTTCTCGTGTTTCAATAACTCAACGAGCTTGGCATCGTTGTGTTTGTAGAGATTCAGGTTTTTCACCGGCTTACAATTGTCATGCGTAATGCGATAGATGCGGCCTGTGCCGAGCTGGTGCACCACGCGCCCGCAAATGTCGGCATCGTTCCAGTCGATCACCCACACGCCACCTTCGGGGCCGGTATCCATGTTAAACCCGAGGAAGTGCTGGTCATGGGCTACCATGAAGTCGCCACCGTGGGTCCCCTTGAAGCCGGAACCGCGACGTTCGAGATTGTCCACGTATAACAGGTGATGGTGAATGTTTCCCATGAAAGCCTGTCCGCGATATTCCTTGGGGAACGCGCCACCGGTATAAATCTGGCAGCCGCCATGGGCGAATCCGCCTTTCCGTTGGCGGTTGTTTTTCGCGGAAAAGGCACCGTTGGCATAAAAGTAGGCGAGACCGCCCTCGTGTTTGCGACCACCGTAGTTTTGGTGCACGTGATCGGCGATGGTCTTGATGTCGTTGTAGACGTGCGGATTAAAATGGCGCCCGCCCTGGCGATGATAACGCCCGCCCTGGATCATGTGCCAAAGGTGCGGGATGACGCAGGCGGTGATGAACACCTGACCCCGTTCGTCAAAATCGATCCCCCACGGATTGCTTGTGCCCCATGCGAACACTTCGAATTTCTCCTTGGTGGGATGGTAGCGCCAAACGCCGGCGTTGATGCGCTGACGTTCGCTGTCGGGGGCGCCGGGTTTGCCGACATTGCTGTGGGTGAACACGCCGTGGCAACCGTAGAGCCAGCCGTCGGGCCCCCAGGTGAAGCTGTTCAGTGTTTCGTGACGATCCTGTCGGCCCCAGCCATCAATGACCACCTCGGGTTTCCCATCCGGCACATCGTCACCGTCCCGGTCGGGAATAAACAGCAAATGCGGCGGGGAACCGACCCACACACCGCCAAAGCCGACCTGCAGGCCGGTGGGGAAAAATAGTTTGTCGGCAAACACCTTTTTCTTGTCGAAATGGCCGTCGCCATCGGTGTCCTCCAAAATAATGATCCGGCCCTTGGGCCCTTCATCAAAGGTGTCGCTCCGCCGTGTTTCGTAGTTGAGATTTTCGCAGACCCATACGCGGCCGCGGGAATCAAAACAAAAGGCAAACGGCTGCACCACATGCGGTTCGGCGGCAAACTGTGTGACTTTAAATCCTTCGGGCAATGTCATCCGCGCGGTGGCCTGCTCGGGCGTGTACGAGGGCGGTTTGGAAGAGGATTTCTGGGCCAAGGCCGGCAGGGCGATGGCCCACGAGAGAGCGATCCATGACAGAGCTTTCATGCGTGCGGGAATTGTCCACGAACCCTCCGCTGCCGCAAGGCGAATTGTGGCTTAATTGAATTGGAATGGGACGGGATCGGTTTTACCCTCGGGTATGGCTGATGAGGACCGCTTGGTGAAAATAGAAACCGCCCTCGCGCACATGGAACAGCTCACCGAATCGCTGAACGATACCGTGGTTGAGCAGGATAAAACCATTCGGCGCCTCACCCAGCAACTCCAGCAGCTCACGGATCGTATGGCCAAGGACGATGTGGAATCCATCAAAGGCAACATCACCAAGCCGCCGCATTACTCCTGAATGTTCGCCTTTTCATTTTTGATTTTAACGTTATAATTTCCAGCCGTGATACGCCTGTGCCTATCCCTCTCGGTTTTGCTATCCGCCTACTGTTTGACGGCGGATACCTTGGTGACGCGCGATGGCCGTACTCTGGAGGGTCGGCTCAGTTTCCTGCCTAACGCCCTGAAGGTGGGCGAAACTGCAGTGCCACTGACGCAGATTCGGCGAGCGGAGCGGACTCAAACCCAAGCCCCTCAACCTCAAGACGCCTTCGACCGGTTGACTGCTGGCCTGATGGCGATTGACACGGCAGGTGCCTTGAGTCGATCTGGAACCTTCATAGCTTTTCCGGTGGTGGGGATGGACGATACGAAAGTCACGTTTCAAGGTGACCTCAAGGAAGTGCAACTTTCCACGGCCAACACCGCACTGATCGCCTTCGGTGCGCTCTCCTATATGCAAACCGAAACCCTCCGCCGCCATGCTCCCGGGGTATTGTTGGCCCAAGGCGACTTTATAGAGGGCCGAAATCTGCAGATCACCAATGGCCGGGTGCAGTTGGATTCCATTTTGTTTGGCCGCAAATCGTTTGCCATTGGTTCCGAAGCCAAGGCTGTCTGGCTGCAACTGCCAAAGGCCGATGCCAACCAGTATTGCATACGTCTGCGGGAAGGGTCGGTCATTCTCACGTCCAAATTCACGATGGAAGCCAAAGCGATTGTGTTCAATCAGGTACCCATGCGCGGGTTTCGGGTGCCGACTGAAGCGGTTCTCACCCTCCAATATGGCGAGGTCGAGGATCTATTGACCCAAGCCTGGCACAAGGTGCAGCGTACACCGGATCAAGAAAAGCCACTGCTATTGGCTCAGGTACAAAACATTAGCCGCCTGTTGGAAGTGCGCAGTCAATTAGCAGTGCTGACCCCGCGCCTTGAGGCCGCACAAAAGGCAGAAGTACAAACCGGCAATGCGCGTGAGGCAAGCACCCAGACTCGCGATCAAGCCAAGATAACGTACGATCAACACATTGAATTGTGGAAAGTGAAGAACCAGTTTTACACCTGGGAAAAAGCGGCGCATCGGCGGCGAATGGCGGATGTGCGCGAATGCTATACGGACGTGCGCAATATCGACAACCGCTTGCAAGGTTTGCAGCGGCAACTCAAGACCCATGACCGTGTTGTATCCGCGATTAAGGACCGTTTACAGACCGCCGAAGGGAATGCGCGGATACCCTTGAACAGTCAACTGAAAGCCACTGAAAAACGGGCCGCCAAAGCCAAGATGGACTGGGGAAAACTAAACGAGAAAAAAGCAGAGTTAGAACGAAGAAAAATACAGGCAATAGCGGACGCCGAAGCGGCCAATGAAAAATCCAAAGCGGTCAAGGTGGAGAGCGATCGATTATACCGCCTCAAGGAAGACGCCCAAGCGGCGCATGTGCGGGCGCTGGATGCCTATCGCATGGCGAACAAGGCGTATTGGGAGGCGTTCAATATTCGCGCGCAATTGCAAAAAGAACACGGGGCACTGGTTGCCGAACAGGTGCGCCTGCAACCGAGTTTGCCGAACGCGAATTAGCTATTCAGGTCCGTCCGGCACCCCGTCGCGTGAGCCCGAATCGAACAAGACCGTGCCCATCTTCCACAGGCTGCTGGGATGAATAATATGCCACGGCCCCCAGCGATTCGCCGGTCGACCCCAACACCAGGTGGCCAGTTCGCTGCAGTACCAGCGATCCTGACTGGGGAAACCAAGGATACCGCCAAAGTCATATTTTTTACCCAACTGCGACCGCGCATTGGCGAGGGCGGCATTGCCGGTATCCGGCGTCCAACCTTCCGGTTTCACTAGAGCCACGCGATGGGAGATGGCGAGAAATGTATCCAGCGACGTGACGACGTTGCCGGGCAACAGCGCCTCGATCACCACGCCGTTTTCCAGATCGAGGATGGCTACATGGGGAAAGGCCGATCCCGTGACCAGAGCCACCACGTCATCACCCCCGCGATAGCCGCGGTTCACCAGCCACATGCCGTTGCCGCCTTGGGATTCGATGACAGCTCGCCAGGATTGAATCTCCTCGGCATAAGCCGGGCCGGTGCGGCGATCGAAACCACTCAATCCCGCACATGGTATCGTGTGGATAAAAAGTCTCAGTTGGCAGATGTGTATGAGGGGTGGTCGGATTATTGG
>JAYQQG010000083.1:0-14957 GCA_038145765.1 Verrucomicrobiales bacterium | reverse complement strand
GGATTACAAAGGGGGCATCAAGGTCAAGATCGCTTCAAATAAGCATGCCTACGTCTTTAACCTGCACCTGCCTTCTCACCCATACCAACCGTATCAGCTGCTTGGCATCCGCCCAAAATGGCATAAGCACACAAATGATATCACATTCATCAAGACCGAGGCCGAGGCGATTAATTGGGCAAAAAAGGCTCGCGGCCGCGAGGTCACCAAACTCCTAAGTCAAATAAGATCCATATCAGACAAACAGGCTCCCGTTTTCGTGGTAGGTGATTTCAATGAACCCTCCCACCTGGACTGGACGGCGAGAGCGGCCAAGGCTGGACGCCACCCGATCAAAGTGGAATACCCCCATTCTCTTGCCATGACACAGGCTGGCTTTGCCGATGCCTATCGTACGATCTATCCCGACGAGATGAAAAACCCGGGCTACACCTGGTCTTCCTTTTACAAGTTCGATGATCCCACGACTCACCATGACCGTATCGATTTCGTATACTTCAAAGGCAAAGGTATAAAACTGAACGAAGTAAAGATTGTCGGTGAAAGCCGGAAAGATGCAGATATCGTCATTTCTCCTTATCCTTCCGACCATCGTGCGGTGGTGGCTGGTTTCAGGCTAACCAAATAAATAAAATGAAGATTGGGAGTGTGTTATCAATCATTGCGGCCTATTTAAGGCAAGGGAACCCTGCTTGGGTGCATCGCATCCGAATCTAACCTGCTAATCAGTATGCGAGCCACCGCCAAAGCCAAACAATACAGCGTCAGCGAATTCATTCAGGCTTTGGTGCTTTCCCAAACATTCAGTACGAAGTAGATTTTTCACCCCATGAAAGATCTCCACCGATTATTTGTTTCAACTCTAGTTTTCTTATTTGTTTCGGTTGGCATTGCTGAGCCACTGAATGTCTTTTTCGGGACGGGCGGACGCGGGGCCGAGGGCATCTACCACGCCACCTTCAACCCGGACAATGGGAGGTTTTCCCCCGCCAAGCTGGCTGCCAAGATCGGCTCGCCCGGTTTCCTCACCTTGCATCCGAATGGCAAAATTCTTTATTCGGTGGGCCGATGGGAAGGTGGAACGGGGGCTATTGGATACCAAATCAACGGTGGAGCGCTTAAGGAATTCACCCGCATGGCTTGCCCCGATGGCGGAGGCTGTCACATCGCTGTTCATCCGAGCGGAAAATTTCTTCTCACCGCACAGTACGGAGGAGGATCTGTGGCCCTCTTCCCCCTTGATTCATTCGGCAAACTGGGTGAACCCACCGTGATCGAACACGAGGGCGGATCAAAGGTCGTCGAAAACAGGCAACAATCGCCTCACCCTCATTGGACAGGGTTTTCCCCGGATGAAAAGTACGCCCTCGTGCCCGACCTCGGGCTCGACCAGATCGTCATCTACAAGGTCGACCCCGCCAAGCCCTCCATCACACCGCACGGAGTCGGCCAATCGGTTCCGGGAGGCGGCCCCCGTCACATGCGTTTCTCGCCCGACGGCAAATTCATTTACCTGCTGAACGAACTGACGCTCTCGGTCACCACGTTCGCGTGGGATGCCGCCAAGGGAATCGCCAAGCCCCTCACCACTGAGCCCGCCTTGAGCGAGCAGGACAAGGACGGCGAAACCTTCAACTCCTCGGCCGAGATTCTCGTCCACCCAAATGGACGCTTCATTTATTCCTCCAACCGCGGGCACGACAGTGTCTCGGTCTACCGGGCCAATCCCATAAGCGGAAAGCTCAAGGTCGTTCAGGTTCAGCCGGTGCGCGGGGCCTTTCCGAGGAACATCAACCTGACCCCCGACGCCACTTGGTTGCTCGCCGCGGGGGCCGACTCCAACACTGTGGCCGCCCACCGGGTCGACCCCAAGACCGGCAAACTCCGCTACCAGCGCGGCTCAGTCGTCAATGTGCCTTCTCCCATTTGCATCCTTTTCGCCAAATAGCGTATCGGAGCAGCACGTTGAACAGATAATTCCGGCAAGAGTGTATCCATGAGAAAAATACTTTTCCTGTTTTTGCTGTCCTTGACTGTGTCTTCCTGGGGTAAGCCTGCGAAGAATATCATCCTCATCTTAGCCGATGATCTTGGGTGGGCCGACACCACGTTGTACGGCAAGACATCGCTTTATGAGACGCCGAATATTCAGCGCCTTGCCAAGCGGGGTATGACCTTTTCGAATGCCTATGCGAGCCCGATCTGTTCGCCGACGCGCGCCAGCATCCTCACCGGACAGAATCCCGCGCGCCACGGGATGACTTCGCCGGCGGCTCATTTGCCGGAGGTGCGCTTAAAACCAACGGCCCAACCCGCTGGGCCCCCGCACCAAAAATGCACGAACCTCAAGACCGCAACACGGATTAATCCCGCCATCCCCACTCTGGGTGAAATTCTCAAAGAGGCCGGCTATGCCACCGGCCATTTTGGCAAGTGGCATCTTGGAATGAAGGGTTTTACTCCTCTGGAACATGGGTTCGATGTGGATCTCCCACATTGGCATGGCCCCGGTCCGAAGACGGGTTATTTGGCACCTTGGGGATATTCAAACCCTGATTTCTCGGAAGGGCCACCCGGCCAACACATCGAAGATCGGATGGCCAAGGAGGCCGTCACTTGGTTGAAGAACCGGGATCGTACCAAGCCATTTTTTATGAACTACTGGCAGTTCTCCGTGCACGCACCCTTCGGAGCCAAGCCGGAATTGATCGAGCGTTATCGAAAGAAAATCAAGCGCGGCGAAAAACAGCAGTCTCCCACCTATGCCGCGATGGTGCATTCCTTGGATGAGGCGGTGGGCACCTTGCTCGACGCACTTGAAACCGAAGGAGTTGCCGATGATACCATCATCGTTTTCTACTCCGACAACGGCGGCAATATACACTGTGGTCTGGAGGAAACGGATGCCGCTGGCGAGAAATACATCACCGCCATTACCAGCAACCATCCCTTGCGCGGCGGCAAGGGTGGCATTCACGAAGGCGGAATTCGCGTACCGGCCGTGGTCGTTTGGCCGGGGGTAACCCAACCCGGCTCAAGAAATGACACCCGAATTCAAGCCAATGATCTGTATCCGACAATCCTAAGAATGCTGGATTTAAAGCACCCCAAGGATCACGTCATTGACGGCGTGGATTTCAGTAACGCCTTGAGCGGTCAAAAGATGGAGCGTAAGCCGATGTTCACATATGTGCCGGGCCACGGGAACACGCCACAGTGGCTTCCGCCCTCGATGGCGATTCATCACGGCGATTGGAAATTCATCCGCACCTTTCACTATGGCGAAGACGGGAAGCACCAGTACCGGCTCTACAATTTGCGCAACGACATCGGTGAAAACCACAACGTGGCCAAGCTGCATCCGGAGCGCGTCAAGGTGATGGATCAGTGGATCACTGATTATCTAGCCAAGGCAAAAGTCGTGGTGCCCTTGCCCAACCCCAAGTTCGATCCCGCCAAGTTTGATCCCGCCACCATCGGCGTGCAAAAGGGCGGACTGAAAATGCCTCGGACAAAAAAGAAGCCGGGCGAAGCCGCGCCCACTCCGGGCGTCAGTAAGAAATCAATGCTCGGCTGGACCGCCAGAAATGCCGGCGTCGAGGTCAAAGGCAATTTTCTGGAAATCACAGCAGCGGGTCGCCATTCATTTATCGCCCACGCCAAAATGGGCATCGCTGGCCCCGCGCGGGTGCGGTTGCGGATTCGCACACAGAAAGATGCCGAGGGACGACTGCAATGGCGAACGGCCGATCAGGAAAAATTTCCGGCCACCGGCCAAAGCAATACCTTTACGGTTAAGGGGGGCGATTGGCGCGAGCTAACCTTGCCGCTTCCGGTTAAAGGGCAGCTTCTTCACTTGCGTCTTTTCCTGCCCTCACAGAAACAGCCAGTGCAATTGGATTGGATCGAGATTAAACCGGTTAATGGTGAAGCAAATGAAACCAAGCGCTGGGATTTTAAAATCGCTGCCTTAAACCCGCCCACAAAACCGCCGAACCAACTTACCATTGAGGGTGAGAATCGTTAATAATGCCTTCAGCTGCACCACTGGAAACGCGATGACCGACATGCTCAAGCTAAGAATCAGCGAATCCAAGAGCCCATGATCTACCGAACCTTTTTCACGATTATTTCCTGCTGGCTCTCCATCATGGAGATGTCCGCGAAGGATTCGAATAAGCCGGATGTAGTTTTTATAATTGTAGACGACCTCAACGATTGGATTGGTGTGATGGGTGGTCACCCGCAAAGTAAAACGCCAAACCTTGACGCCCTTGCGAAGGGCGGAGTCTTGTTCACCAATGCCCACTGCAACGCGCCCCAATGCGGTCCGTCCCGAACGAGTCTCTTGCATGGCCTTTACCCAAAGAGCACAGGCAGGTATTTCAACAGCACCCGAAGGCCGGCTTTTTTTGGTGATCAACCGATGCAGGGGATCACTTCTTCCAATGCGCCGAAAAATGCTGTGATCTTACAACGGCACTTCAAGCAAAACGGCTACCGGGTGGTAAGCGGAGGGAAAGTAGCCCATGGAAATAATACGTTGAAGGGGCAGGTCGATGAGTACCTGAATCGTCCCCAGGACGTTCGCGGTAATTTTACCGACGCCAAGGCGAATCTCTGGGGAGAGGGCGGGCCGCACAATCATGCCGAAGAGAAAACCGGGGACTATAAGGTGGCTCAATGGGCAATTGAGGAATGGCGGAAGGCCAGCGAAAAGCCTCTCCTCATGACCGTGGGCTTTTATCGTCCACACCGCCCGTTCAATGCGCCCAAGGTCTACTTCGAGAAATTTCCTTTGGAGACCATTCAGTTGCCTCAGGTTCGAACGGACGATCTCGATGACCTTCCATCCTACGGAAAGGCCTTGGCCCGTTCCAATGCGCATAAGGATTTGTTCAAGCCACGAACCGTGCATGAACAGATTCTGCACCTCGGAGGTGAAAAGGAATGGAAATACATGGTGCAGTCCTACCTTGCATGTATCAACTATGTGGATACTCAGATTGGACGTTTACTGAACGAGTTAAAAGAGAACCCGCGAAAACGGGAGACGGTCATCGTACTTACCAGTGATCACGGATGGAACCTCGGAGAGAAAACCCACTGGTGCAAGGCTGCCATTTGGAGAAACACCACCCGTGTTCCGTTTATGGTCCTCTTGCCGGGGGTGACTAAAGCCGGAACTCGCAACAATCAGCCGATATCTCATGTCGACATTTACCCTAGTCTCTGTGACTTTGCGGGTGTATCCAAACCCGACCATCTGGAGGGACGTTCCATTCTGCCACTCCTAAAAGACCCATCGGCAACTCGCGATTTGGCCTTTCTTAGCTATGGGCCGCGGAACACGGCAGCTCAATCCGAGAGATATCGCTATATTCGCTATGAAGACGGTTCAGAAGAACTCTACGACCATCAAAAAGACCCGCATGAATGGACCAACCTGATTGGCAACAAGAAGCACCAAGCGATGAGAAAAAATATGCGGGATCGGGTTCTTGGCTTTCAAGTGGAGTAAGAGAAAATCGATTTAGTTTAAAAAAATCCATGAAATCCTTGCATACCTTTATCTTATGCCTACTGATTTTTGGCTCGAGCCACTGGGGCAAGGCAGAGGGCGCCAAGCCCAACGTCCTGTTCATTGCCATTGATGATCTCAATGATTGGGTGGGGTTCATGGGCGGGCATCCGCAGGCGCGCACGCCGCACATGGATGCGTTGGCCAAGCGCGGGCGCAATTTTTTGAATGCGCATTGCGCCGTGCCGGTGTGCTCGGCGTCGCGGGCGAGTGTGATGTCCGGCGTGGCGGCGACGACGCATGGCAGCTATGAACTGGGCCCGCGCTACGAGCAACTGCCGGCGCTCAAAAACGTGCCCACCCTTCAGCGGTATTTCAAGGATCACGGTTACACCACGTTGTCCGGCGGCAAGATGTTGCATCATAATTACAATGGCCGACTGGCCGGCGATATTGACCGTTCACTGGGCCGCCAGCGCAGTCCGCGGCCAAAGGGGGCGATGAACCGGCCGGCGAACTGGAGTGGAGCGTGGGATTGGGGCGCGTACCCGAAAGCAGACGCCGAGATGGCCGACATCCAGCTCGCGCACAACGCCGCCCAAGCGCTCAAGGAGAATTTTGAAAAACCGTTCTTCATGTCAGTCGGTTTCTTTCGGCCGCATGTCCCGCTCTTTGTGCCACCCAAATGGTTCGAGCTTTACGACGCGGACAAGATCGTGCTCCCTAAAAATCCGAAAAGTGATCTGGATGATCTGCCGAAAAATTTTCTGCGCATCAACAATTACGCCGTGGCGCCAACCCATGCCGAAGTGGCGGGCAGCGGCAAGCAGCGCAGCCTCACGCACGCCTACCTCGCCTCGGTGAGTTTTGTGGATCACTGCGTGGGCATCGTGTTGAAGGCGCTGCAAGCCAGCCCGCATGCGGACAACACATTGATTGTCTTGTGGAGCGACCACGGTTTTCACTTGGGCGAAAAACAGCACTGGGCCAAGCGCACGTTGTGGGAGGAATCCACGCGCGTGCCGCTGCTCATGGCCGGCCCCGGCATTCAGCCCGGCCAGCCGTGCAAAGAGCCCGCAAGCCTGATCGATCTTTATCCCACCTTGACCGAGCTGTGCGGTTTGCCGCGGGCGAAGCATCTCGAGGGCGTGTCGCTCTTGCCGCAACTGCGCGATCCGGCAAAGGCCCGCCGGCAACCGGCGATCACCTCGTCGTACTTCGGCAATCACTCCATCCGCAGCCGTGATTGGCGGCTGATTGCTTATGCGGACGGCGCGAAGGAATTGTACGATCACCGGAATGATCCCGATGAATTCCGCAACCTCGCCAATGATCCCGCGCATCAGGCGACGTTCAAGGAACTGGCCCAGTGGTTGCCCAAGAACGCCGCGCCGGAATTTAAGGCCAAATCCGAGCGAGCCCGCGAGCGCCAGAAATAATCGCGCCGCCGCGCTGATTTCAATTGGAAGCCCTTCCGAACCTCGCTAACGTTTCCCGACTCATGAAACGGCCCAAGCGATACGGCGTGGAGCGCCGGGATTTTTTGAAATACATGGCGGCAGTGTCGGCGATTCCCTTCGCCGCCTGCCACACAACCGGGCCGGTAGTGAACCGGCCGCAGTTCGCGGATTATCCGTTCAAACTCAACGTGGCCTCGGGCGATCCGGAACCGGATGGCGTGGTGCTGTGGACGCGGCTGGCGCCCAAACCGCTCGAGGGTGGCGGCATGCCCGCCGAGCCGGTACGCACCCGCTGGGAGGTGGCCACTGATGAGGCGTTCACCAACGTCGTGCGCCGTGGCACCGCGCTCGCCTTGCCGCAGTTGGGGCACTCGGTGCATGTGGAGGTGACCGGGCTCAAGCCGCATCATTGGTATTTTTATCGTTTTCACGCCGGAAACGAGACCAGCCCCATCGGCCGCACCCGCACGGCGCCCGCGGCGGATGCGATGCCCGAGCGCACGCGCTTCGCCTTCACCTCGTGCCAGCATTACGAGAGCGGTTACTTCAACGGCTACCCGCACATGGCGAAGGAGGATCTCGATCTCATCGTGCACCTCGGCGATTACATTTACGAATACCGCGGCATCGACAATCGCCCGCGCAAACATATCGGGCCGGAGATCGAGTCGCTCGACGAGTATCGCACGCGCTATGCGCAGTATCGGCTGGACGAAATGTTGGCCGACGCGCACCGCCTCTTCCCGTGGTTGGTGACGTGGGACGACCACGAGTTCGACAACAACTATGCCGACCTTATCTCGGAGGAGGAAGGCATCGCGCCGGAGAAGTTTCTCGCCCGCCGCATGAACGCCTACCAGGCCTATTATGAATTCATGCCGCTGCGTCGCCGATCCTTTCCGCAAGGGCCGCACATGACACTTTATCGCGGCTGCCCGTACGGGCGGTTGGCGAACTTTCACGTGCTCGACACGCGCCAGTACCGCACCGACCAGCCCAATGGAGATCATCAAAAGCCGATGATCGGCAAGGCGCTCGACCCGAAGGCCAACATGCTCGGTGCGCGGCAGGAGCATTGGCTGATGCGCAGCCTCGCGCAGTCCACCGCCACATGGAATGTGCTCGCGCAGCAGGTGATGATGGCGCCGCTCAACCGCGGCGAGGGCGAGGATGCCCGCTACAGCATGGACCAGTGGCCGGGCTACGAGGTCAGCCGGCGGCGGTTGCTGAAGTTTTTCCACGAACGCCGCGTACCCAACCCGGTGGTGTTGACCGGCGACATTCACGTGAACTGGGTGACCGATCTGCAGCTCGATTTTAAGGCGGACAACTCGCCGGTGGTCGGCACGGAATTTGTCGGCACCGCGATGACTTCCGGCGGCAACGGCGGCAACCGCATCGCCGAATACGAACGTGCCGCGGCGCAGAACGACTTCGTGCGCTACTACAATTCCAACCGAGGCTACGTCAGCTGCGACCTCACCCCCGCCACGTGGACCACGCACTTCCGCGTCACCCCCTTCGTCGACAAGCCCGGTTCGCCCATCATCAACCAGGCCACCTTCGTCGTCGAAAACGGCCGCCCCGGTGCCAAGCGGGCGTGATTACTTTGGTACCGGTACCGTCGTGCGCGGCACGCCCTCGTACTTCTCGCGGGTTGTGCCCGGCTGTGCGCCGCCCTCGATGCCCGTGGCCCACTTCTTTTCTGGCGCCGTGCTGCCCATCATGAGTTTGCCCGGCGGAATATAAACCAGCTCCAACGTCACGCCCTTGCCCAAGTCCAGCTTGCGCACGTCGCCCTGCTTGGGCGCGGCGGCCGCTATGGAGAGCCCGCCGATGAGCAGCGGAATAAATGAAAATCGTTTCATAAATTTGGGGTTGTTTCCAAAAATGTATCGTCGCCCATTCGTCACGTCTACTCCCGATGAGGTGTCGTTTGACAAACCGGAAGGTGTCCGCCAGCCTTCGTTCGCCGATGAAAAAACTCATTTTCACCGCTCTGGCGTTGCTCGCTCTGTCCATCCACGGTGCCGAGGCGCCCAAGCCAAATATCGTGATTATTTTCACGGATGACCAGGGCTATGCGGACCTCGCCTGTTACGGGAACAAACTGAACAAGACGCCGCGGCTCGATCAACTCGCCAAGGAAGGCACGCGGTTTACGTCGTTCTATTCGCAGACGGTGTGTGGGCCGTCGCGGTCGGCGCTGTTGACGGGGCGTCAGCCGATCCGCAGTGGCGGCTGGGGAATGCCGGCGGAGGAAATCACTTGGGCGGAGCTGATCACGAAGGCGGGTTATCAAACGGCCTGCATCGGCAAATGGGATGTTTCCAACCGGCGCGCGATCATTCCGCGCATGCCGAATGCGCAGGGGTTCGATTATTTCTTCGGTGCACTCGGTGCGAACGACAATGGCACGGTGAAATTTCACGAGAACAACGAGGCGGCTGGCATGACCCTCGACATGGGCGGGCTTATCAAGCTCTACACGGACAAGTCGATCGACTACCTCAAAAACAAGCGCGACCCGAAGAAGCCTTTCGTGCTTTATCTCGCTCACACGATGATGCACACGATCATCGATGCCTCACCGAAGTTTCGCGATAAGTCGAAGGGCGGCCTGTACGGCGATGTGGTGGAGGAATTCGATTTCGAAACCGGCCGGCTGCTCGATACGCTCGATGAACTGAAGCTCGCCGACAACACACTGGTCATTTACACCAGCGACAACGGCCCGTGGAATCAGGACAAATACACCAAACGCAAAAAGGGTCATCCGGCCGGCGCCATTTTCTGGGGCGAAGCCGGTCCGCTGCGCAATGGCAAGGGCTCGCCCTACGAGGCGGGTTACCGGCTGCCCTGCATTGTGCGCTGGCCGGGCAAGGTGCCGGCGGGGCGCGTGAATGACGCGGTGTTCGCCAGCATCGATTTTATGCCGACGTTTGCCAACCTGTGCGGCTTCGCGGTGCCGAAGGATCGTCACCTCGACGGCATCGACCAGACGGATCTGTTGCTGGGCAAGCGAGAAACGGGGCGGGAGTTTTTCTATTTCGACCGCGCCGGCGTGCGGAAGGGCAAGTGGAAGTACCTGAAGCCCAACGCCCATTTTTACGGCTACGCGGTGGAGAATGACCGACCGCAGGCCGAGGAGTTGTACGACCTCAAGGCCGACCTCGGCGAGCGCAACAACCTCGCCCAGAAGCATCCTGAACTCGTGGCCGAGCTGCGTGCGTTGACCGAAAAACTGGAGGCGAAGAAGTAACTTCGCACGGGATTGAATTCCCCTGGCCCGTTCTGAACTCACTTGGCCCGGAGGGCCAATCGAAAATAGCCCAGTGTTTCAACACTGGGATAAATCGGCGTCATGCAAGCAAGTCCCGGAGGGACGATTGAAATCGTTCGGCTTCAGCCGTCCCTTTGGGACTCTTTGTAATCCAAACGCGGATTCCCAGCACTGAAGTGCTGGGCTATTTTAATCCACGCCTCCGGCGCTCACTTCCACAGACTTGAGCAAGCTGGAAAAAAGACCGTCATCATAGTCCCCCGCACAATACATACTTGCCGTTTTTCTTCGTGCCGATTTTCTCGACGACGCCAGCAGCCAGCAAGGGGCGCAGCAAATCCATGGCGCCTTGGCGGGAGATTTTCAGCGCCGCCCAAATCTCGCGCGGATGCACGGCGCCGTGATCCCGCAGCAGGCGCAGGAGTTGCTCCTGTCGCGGGCGCAAGGGCAGCTTGCCTTGATTCACGTTCAATTGCTGGATGCGCATCCACACTCGCTCCAGCGTCACGCGCAAGCCGGCGGCACAATACTCCAGCCAGCTGGTGAGGTCCTCGCCCTCGGCACGCACGGCTTGCAGCGCGGCGTAATAATTGTCGCGTTGCTCCCAATAATATTCGTCGATGGAAAACACGTGGTGCGTGTCAAACCCGCGCCGGTATAGCTCCCACAATGCCAGAGCTCGCCCCGCGCGGCCGTTGCCGTCGGCGAAGGGATGGATGGCCTCGAACCGGTAATGCAAGATGGCACTGCTTAGCACCGGCGACATCTCCTTCGCCGGCCCATGCCACCACTCAAGCAGCTCGAACATCAGCCCCGACACCTCATCCGGCACGGGCGGCAGATAGTTGCCCACGCGCACGCGAATGGTGCGGTACTTGCCCGCCTCGCCCTGATCCATCACGCCCTTGGCCAAAATACGGTGCAGCTGAAACAAATCCTCGTGTCGAATGCGTTTCTTTTGCGCGTGCTTCTCCATATGCCGCAACCCCGCGAAATAGTTGAGCACCTCACGCTGGCCGCGCTCGGCATCTGTCGTCACCTCGCGCCCGGACTCCAAGGCGCGGACTTCCTCGAGGGTAAGGGGATTGCCCTCGATTGCCGTGGAGGCGTGGGCGTTGCGAGACCGGCTGTCCTGCTGCATGGCCGGCACCCACGCCAGCTCCACAGCGGCGCCCATGATGCGCTCACGCAGAATCGCCACCTCCTCAACCAAATTGAGCAAATGCACGGTCACGTGAAAAATGGGCTGGTAGCTCATGCAATAAGTAAAGCGTTAGTCATTTTTTAGTCAAGGGGGTTGACTCATGTTTTTGTCAATTATTAGTCAAAAGATATGTCAAGCGTCAGTCCAGTTTTTAGTCAAGTTGCTGGACTCATCTTGGTTTGGCCGTGTTATAGCCTCGGATTGACCGCAGGCGATTTTTCCGCAAAAATCCGGAAAACGATCGTAATGCGGGGAATTTTTTCCATTTTTATGTTGTTTGGGCTACTGGTGCGGGCGGCAGAGGTGCCGTGGTCCTTCCGGCCCATCAAGCGGCCCCAAGCTCCATCGGTGGGGGGGAACAAGATTGATTCATTTCTAAATGCGCGCTTGGCCAAGGCGGGGGTGGAGCCGAATGGGCAAGCAACTCCCAAGGAATTGATCCGGCGCGTTTCGATTGTGCTCACGGGTTTGCCGCCGACGCCGGAGCAGGTGCAGGCGTTTGAGGCGCGGTATGCGAAGGATGCAGAGCAGGCGTACATCCGTTTGGTCGAGGAGCAGTTGTCTTCCAAACACTTCGGCGAACGCTGGGCGCAGCATTGGCTGGATGTCATCCGCTGGGCGGAGACGAATGGTTCCGAGGCGAATCTTTATCGCAAGATGGCGTGGGTGTACCGCGACTACGTGGTGCGCGCCTTCAATGACGATGTGCCCTACGACCAGTTTGTGCGCGAGCAACTGGCGGGCGACACGCTGGGGCGCGGGGAGGCCACCGGTTTTCTCGTGAGCGGCCCGCATGTGCCGCCGGCGACGATCGGGCAGATCCCCGAGGCCATCCGGCAGGCGCGCGCGGATCGGATGGATGAGATCATCCAGACGGTGGGCTCCTCGCTGCTCGGCCTCACGATGAATTGCGCGCGTTGTCACGATCACAAGTTTGATCCGGTTTCGATTGATGATTACTACTCGATGACGGCGGTGTTTCAGGGCATCGAGTTCGGGAGCCGCTCACCGGAATTTGGGCCGGACCATCCGCGGCATCAGCGAGGTGAGGCGTTGCTCAAGGCGATTGACGGCGAACGCAACAAACTGCGTGGCACGGGGCCGTGGCAGGAGGATTGGGGCGGCTATCGCGAGGTGCATTTCGGTGCGGCAAAGTTTAAGGCGATCAAGGTGAACTTCAAAACGCCCTACGTGGGGGTGGATGAACTGGAGTTGTTTGGGCCGGACCCCAAGGCCGGCAACGTGGCCCTGGCCTCGCGCGGCACGAAAGTGAGCGGGCCGGATCACATGGCGCAGCGCGGCCGCTCGACGGTGAGCCGCATCAACGATGGCGAATACGGCACGATGGCCTGGCGGGCGCGGGCGCCGAATGGCTCCAAGGAAAAGCCGTGGGCGTTGCTGGAATTCGCCGAGCCGCAGACGGTGAGCTTTGTGCGCCTGAGCACGAACCGCGAATATTATTACGAGGTCGATTATCTCGAACGCATGCCGGGCTTGTCCTTCAGCCACATGAAGATTGAGGGGCAGGGCGTGGACGGTAAATGGCGCACGCTGGCCGACACGCATTATATTGAGAAGATCAATAAAGACCGCGCGGCTCGGGCGGCATTGAAGGCGATCCAGGCGCACATCGGCGAGTACGAGGAACAGGCGCCGCGCCCGAGTTTTGTCGGGCGGTTTGTGGACCCGGGCGTGACGCGCGTGATGCACCGGGGCAGTCCGGAGAATCTCCGCGCCGAGGTGCCGCCCGCAGCACCGGAGTTGTTGGCCGGTGATTTGAAGCTCGATTCAAAAACTCCGGAAGCCAAGCGGCGCGCGCGCTTTGCCGAGTGGGCCACGAGCCGGGAGAATCCGCTGCTGGCCCGCGTGATGGTGAACCGCATTTGGCAGCACGTCTTTGGCCGCGGCCTGGTGGCGACCGCCAGCGACTTCGGCAAAGCCGGGGCCAAGCCTAGCCATCCGGAGTTGCTCGATTGGTTGGCCAGCGAATTCATGATGCCGGTTCGCAGCAACGCCGCATCTTGGTCGGTGAAAGACACCTTGCGGTTGCTGCTGTACTCCGATGCCTTTCAGCGCTCCAGCCGGCCGGCGGCGCATCAGGCCGATGAAGCCTTGCTCTGGCGTTTCCCGCCGCGGCGCGTGGAGGCGGAGGTGATCCGCGACGGCATCCTGCTGGCCTCCGGCAAACTCGACGCCAAGATCGGCGGGCGCAGTTACCGCATTCATAACGTAAAAAAAACCTATGCGCAATGGGAAGTGGTCGACAATCACGGGCCGCACACGTGGCGGCGCATGCTGTATCAGGAACGCATGCGTCGCGTGGATGACCAGATTTTTACCGCATTCGATTTTCCCGACTGCGGCCAGGTGCGCGCCAAGCGGCCCGTCTCCACCACGCCTTTGCAGGCGCTCAACCTGATGAACAGCCCGTTCGTGGTGGAGCAATCCGCCTTCATCGCTGCGCGCGCCGAGACCGAGGCTGGCCCAGGGGCGGCGGGGGTGAAGCGTTGTTTTGAACTGCTGCTCGGCCGCGCGCCGACGCCCCACGAATTGAAAGCCAGCCTCGCGGTGGCCAAGCAACGCGGCCTCCAATTTGTGGCGCGGGCGTTGATCAACAGTAACGAGTTTGCGTTTATTCCATGAGCAACCCAGAACACATCTCCCCCTTGGGTGCCGGCATGTTGGATCGGCGGTCGTTTATGCAGACGGCCGGGTTTTCGCTGGGTGGCCTGGGTCTGGCGAGCTTGTTGGCGGAGGACGATCCCACCGGATTCAGCGGCAAGCAGCCGATCCGGCCGGCAATTGATGTCAACAATCCGTACGCACCGCGGCCGCCGCATTTTGCCGTGCCGGCCAAGCAGGTGCTGGTGATTTATTGCCCGGGCGCCGTGAGCCATGTGGATACCTTTGACCACAAACCGGCGCTGGAGAAACAGCACGGGCAAAAGGCCGATTACATTCCCAAGGTTACCTTCGAGGGGCCTCCGGGCAATGTGGCCAAGGCGTTTTGGGATTTCAAACCGCGCGGGCAGACGGGCAAGATGGTGAGCGACCTGCTGCCAAATCTCGCGACGATGGCGGATGATTTTTGTTTTTTCCACGCGCTGCACACGGAGACGGCGGCGCATCCGCAGGGCGAGAATTTCTTCAACACCGGTTTTACGATGGAGGGTTTTCCGTCCTTCGGCGCGTGGGTGACGTACGCGCTCGGCACGGAGAATGCCGATCTACCGGGCTTCGTGGCGATCAATGATCCGCGCGGGCTGGCGCGCTCGGGCAAGAACAACTTTGGCAGCGGCTTTTTGCCGGCGTCCTTTCAGGGCACGAATTTCACGGCTAAAAATCCGCCGGACAATCTGCGCCGCCCGAAGCAATTCGCCACCGCCGATGATGCCGCCACGGTTGATTTGCTCCGGGCGTTAAACGACAAGCATCTCGAGAAATTTCCCGGCGACGCCGACCTGGCCGCGCGCATTGCCAGCTATGAAC
>JAYQQG010000082.1:0-15023 GCA_038145765.1 Verrucomicrobiales bacterium | reverse complement strand
GTCTTAGAGTCTGTAGCAGACCAAAATGCCACATCGCAGGTAATCACGACCAATCCTGCATGGAACGATAACAATTAAGGAACCGGGTGGAGAGAGAACGGGGCGACTTTCGGGTCGCCTCGTTTTTTTACAGACAATCAGTCAAAGATTCCGGGTGCAGATCGGGTGCGGTCCAGTCCGGGGCATGGGATTGGAGGTCGGTGATGCTGCGATTGCCGGTTGCTACGGCCAGAACTTTAGCGCCGATGGCACGGGCACATTCGATATCCCGTTCGGTGTCACCAATAATTAAGATCTCGGCTGGGTTCAGCTCGGGCCAGCGTGTTTGGGCCCAGGTCAGGGCGTTGCGTGCAATGTCGTTTCGATCCGGATGTTCGTCGCCGAAGGCGCCCATTTCGAATTCGGACCATAAACCGTAATGTTCGAGCTTCAGTTTGGCGCCTTTGGGGTGATTGCCGGTGAGCAGGCCAATGATCGGCGGATTGGGCTGGGCGCGCAGATGGGCGATCAATTCCCGGGTGCCGGGGAGAGGGTCATGCTGGTCAGCAGGGAGAAAGTCCGTTAATCGGCTGAGATAAGCGGCAAAGAAGCGCTCGACTTGTTCGGGGCGATGTTCCACCTGATTTTGCTCAAACACCTCCTCCACCAACCCGCGATCGGTCCGGCCGGCAAATGACAGGGTCTCAGTGGCTTGGGGCAGATTAAATTCCTCGGCAAAGGTGGCGGCAAAGGCTTTGACGCCCGCGCCGTGAGTGCGGATGAGCGTGCCGTCGATATCAAATAAAACGAGCCGAAACATGGGGCGAGGAACATCCCATCGGCCGTTCGGAGGGTCAACTTCGGATGGTGAACAACCTGTGCAGGGCACCCGCTTGACGCCCCGGCGCGGCCTCGGTACGGTCGGCCTGATGACAAGGGGCATTGTCTGCATCATAAGTATCCTGACGGTGAGCTTGGGGTGTCAGTCCGATAACAGCGGACAGACCTCCAACAATTCCGGCGGCAATCAGCGGGCGTTTCGGCTGAAGACTTCGCAAAAGAATGCGGATTCCGAACATGGTCTGAAGTATTACGAGGGCATTGGCTGGCGTTACATCAAGCCGGGCTTGGATATCGAAGTGCTCACCTACACCAATACGCAGTTGTTGGAATACGTGCGCAAGGCAATGGCTGAGGAGCGTTTTGATGATGCGATGTTCGGCGCACGGTATTTCATCCAACGCACGCCCGGCGCGGATGATGTGCCGGAGATGCGCCGGGTGGTGGCGGAGGTATACGAGAGCCGTGGATTGGAGGAATATGCCTTCAAGGAATACCAAAAGCTGCTGGATGCCCATCCGGGTTATGAAAAGAGCGAAGAGGTCAGCAAGCGCATGTACGAAATCGCTACGATGTTCTTGGGCGGCAAACGGTTCCGATGGAAGATTCCCTATCAGGATACCATTTATATTCCGTTGTTTCCGTCCATGAGCAAGACCTCCAAACTCTATACGCAGATTGTGACCAATGCTCCTTTCGGCACGCATGCGGCCCAAGCGCAGTATGGGATTGGGCAGGCACACGAAAAGGCGCTTCAAGGATTTTGGGGGTTCTTTGCCAACGCGACCGAATACGATAAAGCTACGCGGGCGTATCAGCTGTTGGCCGACCGGTACAGCCAACGGGTCGGCGACGCGCCGCGGTCGAATCAGGCCGAGCTGGATGCAATGGTGGCGCAAGCGCGGTTTCGCACCGCGGAATTATTCGAGGCCCAGGCCAATGAGGGGATTTATGACCAGAGCATGGCTGAGCGGTCAATTGCGGCCTTCGGCGATTTTGTTGAGTTTTATAAGGCGGACGTCGAACGCGCCGAAAAAGTGACCCAAGCCATGGCTCACATGAATGCCATGCGTCTGGAGCGGGCGCGCGGGCTCAAGGCCATTGCGCAGTTTTATGAAAAACAACGCAAATGGGTGGCGGCCCATACCTATTACGGCCAAATCAATCAGGCGTTGATTAACGATGTGTTGAATGATCCGGAACATGAGGCGGAGGCAAAAGCCTTGCAGGCATTCGCCAATAAACGACTCAGCGAAGAGCTCTTCCAATGGCGCGTCACCGATGCGGTGGGCCAGTATGCCGATGCACAAAAGGCCGAGGCAAAAAATAAGCCGTTCACGGCCCAGCGGGAATACCGCAAGGTGAAATTAAATTTGGAGATCTTGCCGGCGGATCTTGAGCGCGCCGCCATGGCCACGGAAATGGATCTCGTGCGGTTACAGGAAATTCAAGCCGCCGTGATCGGCGATTTGGAGCGCATTCAGCAACGACTGGACGAGCGGGAATTAGCACGATCCAATGAGGAATAGAAACAGACTTTGATGAAAGCCATTGCACTGATTGTCCTGGGTTTAGGCGTGTTCACCGGTTGCGTGGGCTATGTAGCCGGGCCGACTAACGGAATGCCAGCGGGAGCACAATCGGTGCGGGTGGAGTTTTTCCAAAACCAAACGTTGGAGCCGCGCCTTGTGGTGGCGGTAAACCGTGCCCTTAAGCGGAACTTGCAACAGGATGGAACTTATGCGCTGGAAACCCAGGGCGATGCGGATCTTGTGGTCACGGGCGAATTGATGGAGTTTCTTCGAAACGGCGTGAGCTATACCCCTGGCGATTCACTAACGGTGAAGGATTATAGCATGTCGTTGACCGCACATATCAAGGTGACCGATCGCAACACCGGTGAGGTGGTTTACGAAGGGGACATCACGGGCAGCAGCACAGTGCGAGTGGGAAATGACCTGACGGCGGGCCAACGACAGGCCGTGCCGCTGATTGCCGATCAACTGGCGAGGCAGGCGACCTCTTTGATTGTGGATGGCAAATGGCCTGAGGCCGCCGCGGCCCCATAAAATAGTTGCCCCCGCAGTGGCGTTGGCGGACACTCGCGCCCATGAAAGCTGCATCCGCCACTCTTTTTTCCCTTGTTTTCATTCCATTATCGTTAGCCGGCGACTGGTCGCAATGGCGCGGCGAAAACCGGGATGGATTTGCCCTGAACGAAAAGCCCCTGAACAGCCTTGCGGCCAAGCCCAAACAACTGTGGCAGGTGGCTGTTGGCAAGGGGCAGGGGGGCTTGATTATTTCTGGCGGACGGCTGGTGATGTGTCATGAGACAGTGGTGGATGGGAAGCCCATGGAAACCGCTGCGGTGATCGATATCGCCACCGGAAAAACCATATCGCAAACTCCTTACTCCGAGTCGTGGCAGTATACAAATGTTTATGGTCCCGGGCCCCGCACGGCACCGATGGTGGATGGGGAGCTGTTGTTTTGCCAAAGTGCTACCGGCGTGTTGGCTGCCATTTCCTTGAAAACCGGCAAGTTGGTTTGGAGTAAACATTACGAGAAAGATTTCGGGGCCAAATGGTTTGGGGGCAATGCCCCCGGGAGTAGCGGCACTGCAGCCAGTCGACACGGCAATAACGGTGCGCCGGTGACCGATGCCAAACACATCTACGCGGCGGCCGGCGGCCATGAAGGGGCCAGCTTGGTTTGTCTGGAAAAAACCACGGGCAAGCTGGTCTGGAAAAGCGGCAACGATTACGCCGCATATTCGGGCCTGATGTTGGGGAAACTGGCCGGAGTGGAGCAGGTGGTTTATGTCACGGCGGCGAACATGAAAGGATACCGCGCATCGGATGGGAAAGAACTTTGGAGTGTGCCGGTGAAAACCGGTGCCGCCCGCAACATCGTGACCCCGATTCTACACGAGGATACGGTTACCGTGGCCAGTCACACCTTGGGTACGTTTCAAATCCGGATCATGAACAGTGGCGACGGACAGAAAACTGAGTTGGTTTGGGAGAACAAGATGGTCAGGAGCAACATCACCACGCCTGTACTTCGGGATGGGTATCTCTACGGTCTTGGCACATCACGTGGCAAGAATTCGGATTTTGTCTGCCTCAATCACAGGACCGGGGAACTCGTTTGGAGCGAGGAGGGATATGATGATTATGCCTCGGTGATCGGCATTGGAGACACACTGTTGGTTCATGGTTCACGTGGAGCGGTCACCTTGCTGAAGGCCTCACCCAAAGCCTACACTGAGTTGGGCCGGATTGATGCGGCCAGTCAAATGAGCTGGAATTTCCCGGTTTATTCGGACGGGATCCTTTATCTCAAGGATGGTCTGCGGGATGGCGGTAATAAGCTCACCGCCTTAAAGCTTCAGTAGCACTCTCTTCAGCACTGCCTGCATGAATTCCACCGAGCAATATCTCGAAGCTCAAGCCGGATCCAGCGAGCCGGTGGATGTGCCCATGTTGGTGAACTACATCATCCAGGATTCCCTGCAGCGGAGTGCCAGTGATATTCATATCGAACCGTGGGAGGACATGGTGGGCGTGCGCGTGCGCGTCAATGGCGTATTGCAATGGCTGGTGGGCATTCCCTCCGATCATCACCCCAATATCTGTGGCCGGTTTAAGGTGATGGCGAATCTGGAAAGTCACACCACCGGCTTGCCGCAGGATGGCAAGGCGGCACCGGAGGAATTTGGTGGGGTGCAACTGCGTGTGTCGATATTCCCAACGGTATACGGCGAGAAAATCGTGTGCCGTGTATTTAATCCCAACGCCAAGGTTTTTGATATTTCCAAGTTGGGCTTCGATGATGAGACACTGGAAAAATTCAAGGAATTGGCGGCTAAGCCTACCGGATTGATGCTCCTGACCGGCCCGACGGGTTCCGGAAAAACTACCGCTATCTATGCGGCAATCGGGTACCTACTGGAGAAACACGGCAACGCGGTGGCCATCTCCTCGGTGGAAGATCCGGTAGAGCAAAACTTAGATTGGGTGAACCAATCCTCGCTCAATCCCGCGCGCGGATACACTTATCCCGCTGCATTGCGATCACTCATGCGGCAGGATCCCGAAATCATCATGGTGGGTGAGATTCGGGACGAAGAAACTGCTGAAATCGCGATTAACGCCGGCATGACCGGTCACTTGGTGATCAGTACATTGCACGCCAACACGACCTCTGGCACCTTCGCCCGTTTGATCAACATGGATATTGAGCCCTTCCTGCTCGCTTCCACTATCATCGGGGTGTTGGGCGTGCGGTTGCTTCGGACCAATTGCATGCACTGTGCCGGACCGTATACACCCGAGCCGGCTTCCTTGGAGCAACTCCGGCAATTTGAAGGCGACGAATATCTTCAAGCCCTGCTCGATCAACATGGGTTTTACCGCGGTGCCGGTTGTTCAGCTTGTGGCAATACCGGATTCAGCGGGCGGACCTCTATCAATGAACTGCTGGTCTGCTCTGAGCCGATTCGCGAAGCCGTGATGCAGAAGAGTGCTTCACGGGACATTCAGGCCCTCGCCGTTCAGGACGGCATGCGCACCCTTTGGGATAGTGGCTTACAATTGGTTGTCGATCGTAAGACCACCTTGGAGGAAACCCTCCAGAAGGTTGCGGCGGACCAAGTTTAGGTGTTCATCATTCAATATTGTAAATAAAACTCGCTTGCCCATTTTACTTTGTGGTACAAAGTAAAACCATGAGCGCCAATTGGGCCGAGGAGAATTTGCAAACCATCCGTACGTTAATGGAACGGGCCAGTGTGTATCGGCGCGCACTGGCTCCCATTTCGATGATGGCGGGTGGGCTGGGTTTGATGGCGGCCGGGGTAGCGGAAGCCACCAATGCATCGGCGGCAGCCAATTTCGCCATATACTGGCTGATCGTTGCCGCGCTCACCAGTGGTGTGGCCTTGTTCCTGATGCGGGGTCAGGCGGCCCGAGCGGGAGAGGAATTTTGGTCGCCTCCAACGCGCCGGGTGGCCCGGGCGATGGTGCCCATGTTGTTGGCCGGTTTGGGATTGGGTGTTTTGGAAATTTTGACGCCGGTCGAATCCCGGGAGAGTGTTCGGTTGGTGGCCCTTTGGATGATTTTATATGGAGGCGCCCTGCATGCGGCCGGATTTTTTATGCGGCGTGGATTGAAATTACTCGGATGTGCCTTTGTATTGGGAGGATTGGGTGTCCTTGCTGTTCAACTGATTGCGAGTCATCCGCCGCTGGATGATTCCAACGCGCATTGGTTGATGGGGGCGGCTTTTGGGTTGGGGAATTTGTTGTACGGCTTTTACCTGAAAATGACGGTGCAACCACTGGATACGGAGTGAACCCGGAATCGTTCCAGCAACTGGACAAGGTGATCCACGAGAAAAGCCGGATGGCAATTATGTCCATGTTGGCCGCCTCGACGGAGTTGTCATTCACCGAGTTACGGGACGCGCTGAACATGACCGATGGCAATGTCACAACACATATTCGCACCCTGCAGAAAGCGGGGTATGTGGCCGTTTCCAAAACCTTTCAGGACAACCGACCACTGACCACTTGCACCCTGACAGTTCCGGGGCGAAAAGCGTTTGGGAATTACGTGGCTTTGCTGGAAGGAATCGTTCAGCAGGCCAAACGAGGGAATTAATCACATCACTAACCAAGGAGAATAAATGACGATTAACACTTTGCGTCACAAAGTAAACCTCACAATTCAACGGGCCGAACACATGGGAATGTGCTTTGGCGTTCGGGATGCCATTGCGTTGGCGCAACGGGAAGCCGCCGAGGCGCCGCTGACTGTATTGGGCGAACTGGTCCATAACACCATGGTGCAGGGCGATCTGGCGCGGCGGGGGGTGTATTTTGAGGATCAACCAGAACGAGTGACCACCGGTGCGGCCATGATCACAGCGCATGGCGCTTCGGATCAGGCCCGTAACCGGGCGCGCGCGGCTGGATTGCAATTGCGCGATGCGACTTGCCCATTGGTTCATCAGGCGCATCGGCAATTGAGGGAATTGGTCACGGCTGGATATCATCCGGTGATCATCGGCCGCGCCGGTCATGTGGAGGTGCGGGGCATGACGGAAGATTTGAAAACCTTTGATGTCGTGTTGAGCCCAGATGATGTGCGCCGTTTGACGGCTCGGTACCGCTGGGGAGTGGTGGCCCAGACGACCCAACCGATCGAGCGGGTGCGGGCTCTGGTGGGTCTTATGCGGGAAGAATTTCCGAATGCGGAGATTCGTTTTATCGATACGGTTTGTCAGCCCACGAAACAACGGCAATCTGCGGCGGAAGCTTTGGGGCGACGCTGTGATGTGGTCATTGTTGTCGGGGGCGCCAATAGCAACAACACTAGGGAATTGGCACGGACCTGTGGGTGCTTTTGTGAGTCGGTCTATCATGTGCAGGGACCGGATGAGGTGTGTGCGGAGTGGCTGCCATGGGGAGGGCGGGTTGGGTTGACGGCTGGGACGTCGACGCCGGAACTATTAATTGATGCGGTGGAGCGTCGAATCACCGATCTGGCTGAACATCACGAACAGGAGGTGGCGTGATGCAGTGGGAAGAGTATTTCAAGCTGAACCACAGGCAACGACGAACCATTCCGTGGGAAAAGGGAGTGCAGTTACCGGAATCAATGCGGATGGATTTCGTGCAATCTATACAACGGTTTCAACTCGGCGAATCCGGTGATGGGCGGTGTCTACGCCGCCATGCCCTGACGGAGCCCCCGGAATACCGCGCCGCTTTGGAGTGGTTTATTCGTGAGGAACAGGAACACGCCCGATTAATGGGCCGGGTATTGGATGCCCTGAAAGAGCCAAGGCTGACATGGCACTGGACCGATTGGGGGTTTGAAAAAGTACGCCGTCTCTTGGGTTTGAAGATGGAGATCATGGTACTGTTGGTGGCGGAGATGATCGCCAAGCGGTACTTCCGCGCTCTGCATGAGGGGGTGGAGGATTCGGTAGTGAAGGCCATTGCCGGGCAGATCGGGCATGATGAGGAAGGTCACTTGGCGTTTCAGGTGGATTTTCTCAGGCAAGCGTTTGCGGACAGTTCATTCTTCCGGCGGTTGCTGGTGGCGGGCATCTGGCGGCTGATGTTCCGGGCGGCCTGTCTTCTGGTTTGGTGGGATCACGGCCGTTTGCTGCGTCAATGCGGCGTCACCGCCGAAGGATTTTGGTGGGATTGTGGACTGATCTTCGACGAAGTATCCGCCGGCGTGTTCGCCGGTGCCGCCCAACCGTCCCTGACAGCCTTGCGCCTGCCGGAGTTTTATTGGGAATCTTAACGATGTTCGCCCGCCAATACGTCGCGGGGTTTCAGGTCGAGATCGAAGGGCTCCAGTGGCATGGAGTGGTCGTGGTTGAGGTATTCCTCGCACACGGTAAACAAATCCCCGGCAGTGGTGACACGGCGGATGCGATGGAGGAAGTCGCCGGAAGGCTCAATGCCGATGGCGATGTAGTTGAAATATTTTTTCATCTTCTGCACGTGCGCCCGTTCCTTGAGGTTGGGCGGTCGCACCGTTTCGAACAGGTCTCGCAGGTATTGGAGCACATCATGGCCCGAGGGTAGGAAGGGGGTGGTCCCGGCCTGGGCTTGGCGTATTTGATGGAAGAGCCATGGGTTGCGAATTGCGCCTCGGCCGATCATGAGGCCGGCGGCCCGGGTGTCGGCCAATACCTCGGCGGCTTTGGCGGCGGAATAGACATTGCCGTTGGCGAGCACGGGGCAGGGCAGGGTGTCGACGGCGCGCGCGATAAAGTCGTAATGGACGCCGCTGCGATAGCCCTCTTTTACGGTGCGGCCGTGCACGGTAAGAAGATCGATTTGGTGACGAGCAAAGATCGGGAGCAATTCATCAAACACGGTGGGGTCATCGAAGCCGATACGCGTCTTGACGGTGAACGGGATGGTGACGGATTCGCGCATGGCGGCCAGGATGGAATTGACACGGTCGGGCTCGCGAAGGAGGCCGCCGCCGGCGCATTTTTTGTACACAACAGGCGCGGGACAGCCAAGGTTTAGGTCAATGGCAGCGACCGGATGCTGCTGTAGTTCTTTCGCGGCGGCAACCAGTGACGGGATGTGGTTGCCGATCATTTGGGCTACCGCGGGTTTACCGGTGGGATTATCCGTGATGGATTTGAGAATCGGCCGTTCGAGTTTGAAGCCTTCGCGAATGCGGAAATATTCCGTATAATAAAGGTCGGGGCCGCCATAGCGCGCCATCAGTTCCCAGAAGGGCCGGTCGGTGACATCCTGCATGGGGGCCAGTGCGGTAACAGGCGGACGGGCGAGGGTGTCTCGGAATGCTTCAACCGGGTTCACGGTACAATTTTCGCTTTGCTTAGCCGGACGAGATGGCTACCTTACCCGCCTCACGGTTGTCCCGTGGTGTAATGGTAGCACAGGGGTTTTTGGTACCTCTAGTTGGGGTTCGAGTCCCTGCGGGACAACCATTTTTCTTCGCTATCGCGCCTTAATCCTCGCTGAACAGGAATTCCAGATCCGCCTTGTCGAGGCTTTTGGCAAAGCCTTCCTCACCGAGTACATCGGAAATGGTTTGGCGTTTGTCCTGTTGCAGGTTCCAGATTTTCTCCTCCACAGTACCGGGGGCAATGAGTTTGTAGGCGTTCACCGTCTTGGTCTGGCCAATTCGGTGGGTACGGTCAATGGCCTGGGCTTCCACGGCTGGGTTCCACCATGGATCGTACAACACCACATAACTGGCGGTGGTGAGATTGAGGCCGGTGCCGGCGGCTCGCAGGCTCAACAGAAACACACCGGCGCCTTCGGCTTCCTGGAAGGCATTGACCACTTCCTGCCGGTCCTTGGTTTCGCCGGTGAGCATGTGCGTGGGAATTTCCCGCGTGCCGCAGTCCTTTTCGAGGATCTTGAGCATCTGCACAAACTGACTGAACACGAGCACCTTTTCGCCCTGAGCCACCAGTGGCTCGAGTAGATCGAATAACGCCTCGGTTTTGCCGGAGGCATAGTCGCTGCCGACCAATGTGGGATGACAGCAGATCTGGCGGAGGCGCGTGAGCGCGGCAAGCACTTGCATCCGGCTCTTGGCCACACCCTTGGTCTGGATGGTTTCCATGACCTTTTCGCGACTGCGGCGCAGTTCGGCGAGGTAAAGTTTGCGTTGGTCCTTGCCCAATTCGCAATCGTGGCGTTGCTCGATCCGATCGGGCAGATCCTTGGCCACCTGTTTTTTCACACGCCGCAGAAGGATGGGGCGCAGTCGCGAGGACAACCGCTTACGGGCAATCCGGCGATTGGCCACGGCCTCTTCGCCGTCGCCGCCACCCGGATCGTACATCTCGTGGAAATGTTTTTCGTCGCCGAGATATCCCGGTTGCACAAAATCGACGATGCTCCAGAGGTCGAGCAGCCGGTTCTCCAGAGGTGTACCGGTCAGAGCCAGACGAATCTTGCACTTGAGCTGTTTCACCGACTGGGTGACCTGCGCCCCGGGGTTCTTAATGAACTGCGCTTCGTCCAGCACGATGGCGTTGAATTTGTACGTCTGCAAATCCTCCAGATCGCGGCGGAGCAGGGAGTAATTGGTAACCACGATATCGTGATCAGGAATCATTTTGCGCAGGCGATGCCGGGCTGAACCGCTCTCCAGCACGAGCACAGACATATCGGGCGTAAACTTCTCCGCTTCACGGCGCCAGTTGTGCATCACGGAGGCCGGACAGATCACCAGTGAGGGATTGGATTTGCCGCGTTTCTTCTGTTTCTTCAGCCAAGACAAATAGGTCAGTGTCTGGAGTGTTTTGCCCAGCCCCATGTCGTCGGCCAGAATGCCGCCCAGCCCCATGCTTTTGAGGTGACATAGGAAATCAAAGCCCTGTTGCTGGTATGGTCGCAGCTCGGCTTGAATATTGCCGGGGATGCCCGTGGTGGGAATGCCCTCGAACGTCTCAATGCGAGAGCGCAGTTTCTGCGCCTGCTTGGAATCGCCGAACAACGCGAGTGAATCCTCACCCAAATGCGCGGCCTGTTCCATGGCGATCTTTTGCGTGCCGGGCTCCAGACCATCCAAGCCAAGGTCCGCCATGGTTTCCTGAGCCTGTTGCGTGGCATTTTCATCCAACTGCACCCAGCCCTTGTTGGGCAACTTGACAAACCGGCCGGTGGCCTGCGCGAGGCTTTCCAGATCCTTCTTGGTGAGCTTCAGACCTTCCTCTTCCCATTCGGCGGATACTGACAGCCAATCGATGCCGCTGCCCTTGACCACCAACTTCGGCTTGAGGCGCTTGGGCTTGAGGAACAAACGCTGAAAGGAGTCATTGCCGAGAAACTCCGCGTCTTCAGGACGATCATCCCAAACACTGGCGAGCACTTGCATGAAGTTCTCATTCGCGTCACCGATCCACAAACCGGGTTCCGGCGTGAACCAATCCAGCTGCCGCAGCCAGTTTACCGCAGGGTCGAGGCGATCATCCTCCAGCACCTGCGGGCGCTTGGCCTTTCGGCGGCCGGTGGTGATGATTTTCCATTCGTGCCCGGTCCATTCCCATTGACTGGCGTCCTTGGCCTTGGCCTGCAATCGCAGCTCAAGCCGGTCACCGTGCAATTCAAAAACAAACCGCGGCTGCGCCTCCAGTGAATCACACAGCTTGCTCCAATCCACACCCTCGCTGTGATGTGACCGGCGCAGTTCAGTGATGAACCGTGTGCTGAGCTTGGTGATCGGCGCGCGCGGGTTGGCCACCCATTTGGTCAATAATTTGGCCGGCGGACTATTGCGCAGAAAATAAAAAGTACTGTCCCATAACACCAATGTCGGGCGACCGGCAAAAAATACGGCCTCCTGCATGGGCGCTTCGGATCCGTCGGGCAGAAGCAATTGATGGGTGAAGGCGAGCTCGGCCGTACCATTGCGCAGGCTGGGCGATAGCTCGGTCAGCTGTCCGAGGAAGCGGTGCTGCGGCAGGTCGAGTGCCGGGTGCAGACGCGATTCCTCACCCCAATGGGCGAGCCATTGCAGGAGCTGTTGGCCGGACAAGAAGAGATCGCCCGTGCCGGCTTCGTCGGTGTACTGGTCGGTAACCCATTCAACAAATTCCCAGTCAGCCGGTTGGAATTGCGCCTTTTCGCTGGCCGCGTTGGCGGTAAGTTTGGTCAGTTGCGAAACCGACCGCTTGCGTTGAGTGCTGCCGGTCTGGAGGTAAAACTCAATCTTGAGCTGGTGCAGGCTGGAATCGGCATCCTCGGCTTCCGGCGTGGCCACGGCCACGAGCGTGGTCAGTTCGGGTTGGGGCTTTTTGGCTTTGGCCACCGGCTTGGCTTTGGCGGGTGCGCTGGCAGGATCGGTAATCCATGTGGCCAACTGCTCGGCGGGCGGGCTGTTGCGCAGGAAATAAAAGGTGTTCTCCCGTAGCACCAACGTCGGCCGACCGGTGAAAAACACGGCGTCCTGCACCGGTACAGCTTGGCCCTCGGGCAAGGTGAGCAGGCGTTTGCCACGGCCTTTGGCTTCGGTGAGTTCAGCCAGTTGGCCGAGAAACTGGTGATGGGGCTGGTCGATGGCCGGTTGCATTCGTGATGCACCACCCCAATGCGCGAGCCACTGCAGGAGTTGTTGGCCGGAAAGGAACAGGTCGCCTTTACCGGCGTCAGCGGCAAAATTTTCGGTGACCCACTCGATGAATTCCCAATCGTCGGGCGGGAACAATTCCTTCTCATGCGCAGCGCGGACGGTGAGATCCACGAGATTCGCCAACGATTTTTTGCGGTCACCGGTGCGCGGTCGGCGGATGATGAACTCAATTTTCATCCGGTGCAGGCTCGAGCCGGTCTTTTCCGGGACGGGCGTGGCGACGGCGCGGATGGAGGCGCGCGGGGCATCCAGATGATTCGGTGCCGGTGGGAACATCCAGTGTTCCAATTCGGTGAACACCGCCCGTTCCTTCTCGGCCTTCTCAATTTCGTTGAACCGCTTGAGATTCGCGTGCCCGGCCAATTCTGCTGGCATTTGTCGACCGGTGCGGAGGAACACAATTGAGAGTGCCTCAAGGCGTTTCTTGCCTTTTACCGCCACGACATCCTCCCACCAATCGTCCCCGGGAAAATCTTTGCGGCTGAGCTTGAGCTTGTTGAAGTAATCCTCAAGCAGGATCCAGGCCCGTTGCGGATCCTTGCAGGTGGCGAACATATCGAGCAGATCCTCTCGCTCGTTTTTATCCTCGCGAGTATCCGACAGTTCGCGCCGCAGCTCGGCCAACATACCATAGGCGTCGTCCAGCGCCGAAGCATGGGCGTCGTATTTCATGGCCGCCCCACTCTTGGGCGCCGGCTTGCGCGTTCCTTTTTTACCGCGTGGCATTTTTAAAACTCAAAAAATAGGAAAGGCTATCCATCGCAAACCGAGCTTTACCCGTCAACTCGAAAACGATTTTTTTGGATACACTTGGAAGAAGAGGTGATTTTCAGGGAGTCAAAGCGCCCATTTTCGAGAAGTTTTGTTCACAAAAGAGGGGGGTAAACGTGAACAATGATTCGTTGTCCCTGAGTTTTTTATACGTAGGCTGACGCCCGGTGAGAATGCCAAGGAGACTCGCCATCCACACATTGCTGGCTATTGGTGTCTGCGTTTTCCTATTGGGATGCAAAGGCATTAAGAGCATTGGGCAGCCGTCGGAAGATCCCCCTAAGCCCTCTGGCAACGGTGCGGTGGGAACCCCGCCGGCCCAAGGTCAACCGACGACAACGCCGGTGGCTTATGCGCAGCAGGGGAAAGTAATGTTAGTGGATCAAGCGCTGGGGTTTTGTGTCGTGGACTTTATGTTCGTCGCCAAAATGCCGCCGGCCGAGCAACGCTATTTTGTCTACCGGGGAAATCAGCAGGTGGGAGAGATTATGACCACCAGTCAGACTGACGAAACCTTCCTGGTGGCTGATATCAACAAGGGGGACATCCGTGAGGGCGACTCTGTGCGCCCCGAATAGTACGGATGGGTGGAGAAGGGCCCCGGGGGAAACCTCGGGGCTCTTTTTATGTTACTGCTCGGCCGGTTGCGGCTTTTTCTTGTAGGGGGAATGCAGGTTGAAATAGATGCCGCACATCGGGCGCTCTTGGCCATCTACTTGGCTTAAGATAATGGTCACCTGATTATCCAGCGCAATGCCGTGCCGCATTCCTTCGCCGCGCGTTTCATAGGCGCGAAGAGCTTTGACCAATAGACTTTCAAGAGACACCTGACAATCCACCGGTGCCTTGTCCAAACACACGATATGCTTGTCGTACGACGCAACTGCCGCCTCGATCTCTTCAACAAACATATCTGGTGTCAGTTCCATGAAAGGGCGGGGATTGAAGCACAAGCCGCCAACCAATGCAGCATTTAATCCTGATTTACCGCCGAGCGCGGGCCGAAAAGGGTGGTGCCGAGCCGAATCAAGGTGGCCCCTTCCTCGATGGCAATTTCATAATCGCCACTCATGCCCATGGAAAGTTCCGGTAACGGGGCGCCCAGTTTGTCTTCACAAGCGTTTTTGGTTTCGCGCAACTTTTGAAAATAAGGCCGCGTATTTTCAGGTTGGCGCGTATAAGGCGCCATGGTCATCAGGCCGTGGAGTTCGAGTTGGGGGAAATCAAAAAAAGCGTCCACCGCCGCCAAAGCATCTTCGGGGGTAAACCCGTGTTTGCTGCCTTCGCCGGAGACATTGACCTCCAGTAATACGGGCATCACCTTTGCGGCTTGTTCGCAGCGTTTATTCAGTTCCGCGGCAAGATGCAGGCTGTCGATTGCGTGCATGAAATCAAACAGGGCCACGGCATCCCGGCATTTATTGGTCTGCAGGTTGCCAATGAAATGCCAGTGCAGATGGCCGGGGCAGTCGGGGATCTTGGCCTTGGCTTCCTGCACGCGGTTTTCACCAAAGAGAGTGAGACCGCACTCGGCGGCCTCGTGGATGATGGATGCGGGAAATTTTTTACCGACCGCCACCAATTGTACCTCTTCCGGTGCGCGCCCGGCACGGTCGCAGGCAGCGGCAATATGCTGCTGCACGTTGGCCAGATTGTCGGCGATATTCGGCACGGGCCCAGTGTAGCGGTTGATCAACGTGCTGGCAATGGGAGGGGGCCCCCACACCGCGGGTGTGTGGGAGTTTTCGCCACCGCCGGCGGAACCCCCCCCCGGCGGGGCG
>JAYQQG010000081.1:0-15638 GCA_038145765.1 Verrucomicrobiales bacterium | reverse complement strand
GGGGCGGGGAGTGCGACTTGCGGTAGTGTTATTGTTGCGAGGGGGCATGTTACTTGATTTCGCGGTGCAGGGTGTGACGGCGAAGGTGAGGATTGTATTTCTTTTTCTCAACACGCTCGGTTTGGAGCTTCTTATTGCGAGTGCTCATATAACGAGAGACAGGTTTGCCTTCCGATTTGGCCTCGGTGCATTCGAGAATGACAATTTCGCGTGGCATGATGGTTTAAAATTACTTGCTGTTTTTTGTTTCGGAATCAGCGGCCTCGGAAACGGTGGTCTTGCTGGACCCGGCTCCATCGATGGTGCCGAGGCTACCGAGTTTGTTTCGTTGACGGACGGCACCATCTTTCTCCAATTGGGCTTGGGCCTCCACTGTGTAACGCGCCCACGGGACCGCGGTGAGGCGGGTTTTGTTAATTTTTTTGCCGGTCAACTCACAGACGCCGTAGGTGTTTTCTTCGATACGCTTGAGAGCTTCATCGATTTCATAAACGGCATCCTGATCCGAGGAGAGCAGGCTCAGTGCGTTATCCCGATCAAAGTTATCCGTGCCTGAATCGGCCATATGCATGGAGTAGCTGCTCATCTCCTCCGCGGATTCTTTCTTCAGGTCATCCATTTGATGGGTAAGCCGGGCTCGGAGCTCCACCAACACATCGTAAAACTTTTTCCACTCCGCCTTAACGCGAATCTTTGCCACCGGAGCTTTGGCTTTGGGCAGCTTTTTGACGGATGTTTTTTTGGGGCTGGCAAACCCTAAGATTGCCGCGGCAGAAGTGGCGGCTACATTCTTGCCCTTCTTTTTGGCGGCTTTTTTCTTCACCGATGCCTTTTCGGAGGCGGTTTTCTTCGGAGCGGCTTTCTTGGCAGCCTTGGGTGCAGCTTTTTTAGCTGCCTTTTTCGCTGTTTTCTTCGGTGCGGCCACGATTCAAAAAGTGTTTAGGTTCCCAAATATTGGCGGATTTTCCGCAAAAGGGTTGGGGAATGTATCAAAAGACAACCGGATTGCCACAAAAAAGTGATCTTTTTTGAGGGCTAAAATCGTTGTTTTCAGCCCTTTTCGATACAGGCGTAAGCGTTGTGATTGTGGATACTCTCGAAGTTTTCGGCTTCCGCCTTATACCATGTGACATGCGGGTGGGCGTTGAGGCGGGTGGCGATATTACGAACCAGATCTTCGACGAACACGGGGTTTTCATAGGCCCGTTCGGTGACGTACTTTTCATCCGGGCGTTTGAGCAGGGAATAGAGTTCGCTGCTGGCACTGGCCTCAACAAGCTCAATGACGTCCTCGATCCAAACGGTTTCATTGCTGCGCAGTTGGACAGTCACTTCGCCGCGTTGATTGTGGGCGCCATGAATACTTATAGCCTTGGAGCAGGGGCACAGGGTGGTGACATGAGTGCGGACCTCAAGCACGAAATCTAAATCTGCACCGTTGGCAGTGGCATCAAACCGTGCGTTGTAATCGAGCAACCCGGTTTTGCCTGTGACTGGAGCGGCTTTCTCCAGGAAGAACGGGAAATCCATCTCCAAATACGCGGTTTGAGCGTCGAGTCGTTTTTGCATGGCAGCGAGAATATCCGGGATATTTTCCACGTGGACCACATTGCCGTGGGCGTTCAGCACCTCGATAAAGCGGCTCATGTGGGTGCCCTTGAAATGATGAGGCAGATCCACGAACATGCCGATCGTGGCAATGGTGTCTTGATGCGCATGGGCCTTATCGCGAATTCCAATGGGAAATCGCAGATTGCGGACACCCACCTTATCGATCCGCAGTTCGCGATGGTCGTGTTCCTTCTGAATATCGGTCAGTTCCGTTGGCTTGTTGCTTTCCATAAACGGGGCCAAGGAGCGTACCATGAAATTCAGGAGCAGCAAATGACTTTCCGTTATCCCATATCGGGGCTAGGTTTATACATGGCGTGGCAATGTTTAATAACCTTGTTGAGTCTAGCGTGCCTTGGGAAAGGCGCGGAGACGTTTACGGTGATGACCTACAATGTGGAAAATTATCTGGTAAAACCCTTTGGGACACGTAAAGCGAAGCCGGAGGCGTCCCGGGAAAAAGTTGTTCAAATATTGAAGGCGGCTAATGCGGATGTGGTGGCATTGCAGGAAATGGGCCGCCGGGAGGCATTTGTAGAATTGCAGGGTCGCCTCAAGCAAACGGGATTGCATTACCCTCATGCGGTATGGATGGATGGGCCAGACCCGGCAATTCAACTGGCGTTATTGAGTCGGTTTCCTCTGCATGACAATCGATCGAAAGCGAGGGTGGATTATTTGTTAGATGGCCGAAGGTATTCAGTGAGCCGCGGGATCGGGGAAGTGGAAATCCAAGTAAACGCGAAATACCGGTTTACGATGTTCAATGTGCACCTCAAATCCAAGCGGCCTGTAGGGCACGCGGACCAGTCAGCGATTCGGTTGGAGGAGGCCAGGGCGGTCAGGAAATGTGTTGAGGATCGGTTGCGCGATGCGCCGGATATCAATTTGCTGTTGGTGGGAGACTTGAATGATTCGCCTGATTCGGATCCGGTGAAAGACCTGATTGGGCGTAAGAAACCGCGCCTAACGGATTTGCGGCCCGTAGAACACAATGAGGACCAAGCAGCGCATCCATATAACCCGCGCTACGGTCCGCGGCGGGTGGCGTGGACTCATTTCTATGGGTTGAAAGACGAATACAGCCGGTTGGATTATCTATTAGCCAGCACCGGGATGGCTCGTGAATTGGATCGAACCGGCACAAGAATCCTTGCGGTGGCGGACTGGGGCACGGCTTCGGATCACCGGCCGGTGGTTGCCCGATTTGTGGCAGAAGACCGTTAGTCGAAGCTGGGCTTTCTGGGGAACGCCTTCAGCGAATAGTTAAACGAAAGGGCCATCTCGGAATCACGCCGGCCCGTATCTTTTCGAAATGAGAGGTCTAAAAAGAAGGTCCAACTACGCATGTCCCGGTGTAAAATATAATCGTGTTGCGTCATTTCGCTGGCCTTGGCATCAAAGTATTGGCGCGTGCTGAAGGACCAATTTTCGTTTAGGCGCAAGCCGGCTCCACTATAGTAAACATCAGTGCGATCTGCCGTGCTCGTGCTGGGAGGGGCGAGGTAGTAATACTGTCCGGCATTTAAGCTCCAGCGGTGGTTGGAAGGGTGTAGGGAAACGCCGTGGTTGTAGGTGCGCCATAATGAATTGTCGATATCGTAGCGCAAATTCGAGTGTAGGCTGACCCAATCCCGGGGCCGAAATTGTGCATCGGAAAAGGCATCCGCAAAAGTGGATTGACTGGAATTCGGGTCAATCCGCCAATCGGTGTAGATGTCCCAGTCCACCACATCCACCACCTGTTGGGCACGCTGGGTTTGCAGCCGGTTTCGCAGGCTTACGCGGACAACGTTTTGGCTGTCGATATTATCAATGGCATTGTATTCGGGTAGTTGCAACGGCAAGAGACGCGGGCTGGTGATCTCATAATCAAATTGATCCAATTCATCTGGCACTCGGTTGGGGCGCGGGATGAAGGCGTAATTGATCGAAGGCTGGATGATGTGGCGTGCTCCATGATCGATGCCCAGCAGCCGACTGTTGAATTCAGGCATCATCTTCGAAAACTTGGTGGAAATCTCCACGCCGGTATGAACCACGTACCGTTGACTGCTGGGCTTGGTGCTGCCGAGCCCATTGCTTTCGCCATAATGCGTGAAGCGTCCGCCGATGCGGGGAGTGACATTCAGCCAGCCGCCAACGGTTTTAGGCATGTAAACGGTGTGGAGTGTGTCGGCCCGCAGAAGGTCGTAATCTTCATTGGCACTGGCATAGTCGTATCGGCGTTGGAAATAGCCGACGCTTGATTCAGTGTCATAAAAGAGTGGGGAATTGCCGAGTTGATGGCGTGTGCCAGAGAGTTGGATGTCCGGCGTGCGTTGGATGCCCTCATAGAAGGAATTGACGCGCGGTTGCATGAGGACGCTGAGGTTGTAGTTTTCCCAATGCTTGGCGACCTCCACAAAGCTGTTGGGCTGGACGTTCTGTCGATAGAGTTCCTCGAAAAAGTCGCGCCGCATGTATTCGTCTGACTCATACTCCAGCACGCCGATGGCACTGAATTCATCCTTTACATAACGATGACTCCATTGGGCGAGGTTGCGTTCGCGATCGATGGCAAGGTTGCGCGAGTCCGTTAACGGATCGTCGTCAGAGGCGTGGTAGAGTTTTAGTCTGCCCTCGCCCCATTCGGGGGTCTTGTATTCGAGTGTTGGGCCAAGGCCGAGGCCGCGATCGGCGCGGTAGTCCAAGTTGAACTCGCCGCCAAGATACTCCTTGGAAGGCCAACGAATGGCGCTCAACATAAACGCGCCCCATTCGCTCTTGAAGCCCGGCTCCAGATGGACATTCCACGGATGGCGTTTAAAACTGCGACGATAATACGGGAGGTAAAAAACCGGCACTTTGCCGATATGCACGACCGCATCCCGAAAGACGGCATGCTCGCCCGGGATGACTTCCACTTCCTTGGCTTTGATAAAGAAATCCGGGTGTTTGGTGTCATCGGTTGTGAGTATGGCATTGCGCGCGCGGTAGACCCCGTTGGTCTGGTCGCCGGTCATGGCGTCGCCTTCGATGAATACGGCCAAGGTGCCGGATCTAAATTTGGCGGATTCAATGGTCTTGGTGCGGAAATTGTAAGTGAGCTGTTCGGATTTCCAAATCGTCCCGTCGCGGCGCAAGGTGACGTTTCCGTGGGCCACGGCAGTGCCGGCCTGTTGATTGATGGTGGCGGCATTGGCCGTGAGCTCCGCCTGATCGGGCGTGCCGGCCTTGTACGTGACGCGTACCCCGTTGGTGGCGGTCATACTGCCGGTGTTCACATCATATTGGATTTGGCCTTCACTACTCAAAGCTTCCACCTTCCACGGCGATACCGCGGGTGTGTCTTGAGCATTCAAACCTCCTCCGAAGAGAATCTCCCCGGCCAATGCCAGCATGAGCAGTGGCTTCCTCATCAGCGCGGAAACTAGACCAGAGCTCAGCCATTCTTCCAAACCGGACTTATCCCCATTTACGACTTGGTTCGGGAGTTTAATTGTTGGGCAATTCAAATTGTTCATTCAGCGTGACTTTGGTAGGTTTGCCGCGTGAAACATCTGTTGTTTTGGGCCGTTGGTTTCTTCCTCAACCCAGTTTGGGCTGCTGATAACTCCGTCCGCGGTACTGGGCCTGCTAATGATCCTACTAGGCAAACGGATGCTGATTGGATGGATGATCGTTACGCCAGCATGAAATTCGGTCCGTTTGTCTCCGGTCATATTGCCATCCCAAAAGGGAATACCCACAAGGGAATCGTGGTTCGCGTTGGGAATGAAGGGGAGGGCGCCATGGTGTTTGATACGGACCTCTGTGTTTGGCGCGCCGGTTGGATCGGCGGCTTTGTAAAGCCCCACCCACGGCGTTATGGATTGATCAATCCCCTAACACCCGGGGGCAAGCTGGTATTCTCCAATCCGCCCACCCTCGGCGTGGCTGGGGAGGATGGATCGTTTGTTGACCCCAGAAATCCGAAGAATGGCCCCTTGCCGGCCGGGCATGCGCGTTACAAAGGATTATTCGTCCACGGGAAACGGGTGGTAGTGCGGTATGATGTGAGAGGGCTTCAGATTTTTGATTCGCCATGGCTGGAGATGGATCAGGAGGGGAATGTACGGTTTAGCCGGGACTTAAGAATCCAAAAAGGATCAACAGTTCTACAGGTAATTCGTTTGGCAGATCCTACGGCACCCATTGATCTGCTCAAGCTAACGGGGGATAAATCCTCATTTTTTCCCGGGAAATTCATTCATCCCGGACCGCGGCAATGGGGTGAGCCCATCATCACCACAGGTATTGTGGATAAACGCAAAACCCCGTTCGCAATCGATACGATCACGGTGCCGTACAAGAACCCGCACAATGCGCTGTTCTTCACGGCGGGGCATGACTTCACGAGCAATGGCGACTGCTATGTGGCTACGGCTCATGGGGATGTTTGGAAGGTGACGGGCATTGATGCGGAATTGAAGGCCGTGAAGTGGCACCGGTTCGCCACGGGGCTATACCAGCCGCTGGGGTTGCGGGTGGTGAAGGATCAGGTGTATGTGCTCGGGCGCGATCAGATCACGCGGCTGCACGATTCCAACAAGGACGGTGAGGCGGATTTTTATGAGGCGTTCAATAACGACCTCATGATCGGCGGCGGCGGGCACTCGTATGCCACCTGTCTGGAGACGGATCCGGAAGGAAACTTCTATTTCATCCGCTGCGCCGAGGGGACGCCGCACGGGGGTGTGTTACTGAAGGTTGCCGCTGACGGCAGCAAGCTTTCAGTGGTGGCCACCGGATTTCGCAATCCCAACGGTCTCGGCGTAGGGCCCAACGGCGTCATCACCGCTGCTGACCAGCAAGGCACATGGGTGCCCGAGACGCGGCTGGACGTCATCAAACCCGGCGGCTTTTACGGCTACATGCCCATGCACAAGCGTAAGGTGGCTCCGACGTCTTACGACCCGCCGCTGATGTGGGTGCCGCGCGTGTTGGATAATTCGGCCGGCGGCCAAGTGTGGGTGCCCAAGGGGAAATGGGGCTCCTTTGGTGGCGAACTCATTCATTTTTCCTACGGTCGCTGTACGATGATGCACATCCTCCGCGACGGCCCCAACGGCGGCGCGATGCCCATCGCCGGCCGCTTCCTTTCCGGCGCGTGTCGCGGTCGGTTTAATCCAACGGACGGTCACCTGTACGTGACCGGTTTGTTGGGCTGGCAAACCGCCGCCATTCGTGACGGCTGCCTGCAGCGGGTGCGTTACACCGGCGCGGCCTTGCAGCAGCCCATTCGCATGAAGGTCCACGCCAATGGCATTCGCCTCACTTTCAGCACGGCGCTGGACAAAAAGATCGCCGAGGATATCGAGAGCTGGTCTGCCGAGCAATGGAACTACATATGGACCGCCACCTACGGCTCCAAGGATTGGTCCGTAAAAAATCCGGCCCAGCAGGGCCGTGACACGGTCGCCATCCAGTCCGCCAAGCTGCTGCCCGATGGAAAAAGCGTTTTCCTGCAACTACCGGTGCAGCCGGTGCATTCGATGGCGATCCAATACAACCTCGACACAGCCGCCGGTAAAATCTTCAAGAGTACGTTTTATCTGACCATCAATCAGGTGGGACCGGTTGCCGAATAAGTTTTGAAAGTCGATGTTGTCAAAGAGGCCGGTAAGAGTACAATTCGGTGTGCGTTGGATCGTGTTGATTTTATTGTTGGGGGGATGTTCCGGAAACGCGCCGGCGGCAGATCGGTTTCAATTGGTCTGCGAATCTTGGTCACGGGCTGACACCACCCAACCCTTGGCTCATGAGCAGCGGTTTGAACTGCTGATTCAAATCCCTAAAGGGCCGGTGCCGGCCATTGCCCTGAAGCCGAATGTGATTAAGGCCAAACATCCGGATTTTCACATTATCCTCAGTAACGACCGAGGGAGCGTTTTATTGGATGTGATAGACGCTCACACTGGCAAGCAAATCCACCGCACCTTGTGGCAGTTTAGTGGAGTGCCAAAAAATATATTTCCGGGTCAGGGGTTCACCGGGTTGCTATATTTCATTCATCCCGATACCGGATCGGAATTGCAGATGATCTGCCGGAGCGCCAAGGCCGGGAAAAAGAACGGGGGCGGCCAATGAAGTGGTGGGTGGGAGTATGCTTGCTAAGCCTTGAAGCTTTGGCGGCACCGCGCCAAGCCGTGTGCACCATGGCGGATGGCGGCCGTTTTGAGGCGAGCTTTTTGGGTTATACTGCGAACAAAGGGTATGCGTGGAAGCACCCCGCATTCGATCAATTGATGTACGTTGCCCCCGAAGGTTTGAATCAGTTGCGGTTGACTGCAGCTGAAGCCCCGGCGCGCCGCCCGCATTCGGCCCGGGTACGATTTCATAATGGGGATGAGCTGGCAATGGATCTGGATACGCTTGAACCGGATGCCATGAAATTGAAGACATGGTATGCCGGTAAAATTTCAGTGTCGCGCCAACAACTGGCTTGGCTGACGCCCGGCGGAGAGGGCGAGCTGGTTTATTATGGGCCACAAAGTTTGCGGGGATGGGGGGCGGCCTTAATGGGGGTGGTGCTGGGTGACGATGGCGCGGAAGTGGGCGGCATCGTGATTGCTGAGGTGATGGCCGAGAGTCCGGCAATGCGCGGTGGATTGAAAGTGGGCGATTTGGTTACGCATTTGAACGGAAAGGCCTATCAGGATCGGGCGCTCTTGATCCAAGCAGTGAAAAAACATTTGGTAGGAGATACCCTGAAGGTGCGGGTGCTGCGTGGCGAGCAGCCAGTGGAATTGAAAGTGGGCTTGGCGGCGTTGCATTGGCGTTTTGAGGAAGGTGCTTTGTTGACAGACCAAGTGGGCAGTATGATTGGGCGTGAATTCGATTGGCCGGCACGTTCCGAACTTTCTTTTCGGTTTGGGTGGAAAAATATGCCGGGCATGGACGTCGTCTTCTGTGCGGACCGTAACCGCGAATACAATGCAATGAACGGGTACAAGCTTCGTCTGTATCAGGGGTACGCGCATTTGTATCGGAACAGTTCGCCGGATGGGGTGACGTACAATACGACCAGTATCGGGACGGTTACGGTCCGTTGGCCCGCACAACGACAGTCGGTCATTAAACTATTGGTGGACCAAAAGAAGGCTGAGATATCGCTGCTCGTCGATGGCAAGCTGGTGAAAACCTGGAAGGATCCCGCCGGCTTTGGCGGGCGCGGTGGCGCATTGGGATTTAATCCGCAGCTTGCGGATGCCATGAGGATTTCGGAAATTCAACTGCGCCATTGGAGCGGGCGGTTGCCCGATGCTCGCGGACCCCAAGCGGCTGACAACAAGGAGGATCGCGTGCTCTTTGCCAATGGCAATCATCTCAAGGGCAAAGTGGGGCGGGTGGCAGGAGGCAAGCTGGTGGTCAAAACCTCATTTGCAGAAGTGCCGGTGCCGCTGGATAAAGTGACTGCAGTTGTCTTTGCAAAACCTGATCAGCTCCCGGATGAGTTGCCGATGGCTTCGATAACCTTGGGGGGTGACGGCCGAATCACCGGAAACATTCTTGAATGGAATGCGCGGCAGGTGCGCGTGCGCACCGCATTGTTTGGGGAGATCACTCTTGATCCTGCAGCGATCAGCTCGGTTCGGTTTCGTTAAATCGTTGGGCGGCGTAGTAGGCCGATTGTTCCAGCCAAAATGCCGGTGCATCTTGAGCTTCTTTGGGGGAAGTTAATTTCGTAAGTTCTTGGCAATGGTAAATGTGTTCATCGAGAATCGTTGAACCAGCAATGCTTCCGGCTAAAGCAATACAGGGGAGATTGTTTTGGCGAGCCAGCCGGGCTAACTCCCCAACCCCTTTGCCCATCATAGTTTGCTCATCCATGGCCCCTTCCCCGGTGATGACCACATCCGCTTCCTTCAAATGGCTGGGCAAGCCAGTGGTTTCCATAAAGAGATTAAATCCGGGGCGAATATCCGCGTGCGCAAAACATTTTAGGCCGAAACCTAATCCGCCTGCTGCACCGGCACCGGGGATGGCGGCGATATTTTCAGCTGAATAATTCCGGCAAATCTTCGCAAGTTGTTCTAAAGCAGTTTCGGCCTTCGGAATATCTTCGGCGCAAAGCCCTTTTTGAGGGCCGTACACTCGCGAACATCCTTCGGGACCCAAGAGTGGATTTTGCACATCGACCGCAACGATCACCGGCGGGAGTTCGTTGGATTCAGACGGCGTCAGCGAAGCCAGCTTTCCAAGTTCGGGCCAATGGATGAGCGGTTGTTGGTGAACATCGTGAAACTGCCAGCCAAGGGCTTGTGCCATTCCGAATCCGCCATCATTAGTGGCACTGCCGCCAACGCCCACGAAGATTTGTTTGGCATTCAATGTTGCAGCGTTTTGAAGAACATATCCCAAACCCCTGGAATCAGTTTTAAACGGGACGCGTTGTTCTTCTTGGAGCAGGGCTAACCCGATGCAATTGGCGCTCTCGATGACGGCTGTGCCTTCAGGGGTCATCCAAAAGGTGGCGGTCCATGGCTCGCCTGCGGCGTTCACAGTTTGGCATTCTATGGGGTTCGCTTTGAGTGCCTCGGCCATCAGCGATCCAAAGCCGTCGCCGCCATCACTAATGGGTTGGAGCTGGAGCGAATCTGCAGGACGCGCTGTACGCCAGCCCGTGGCGATGGCGTGGGCGGCTTCCTGGGCAGTCAGAGTGCCTTTAAACTTGTCCGGGGCGATCAGGATATGGAGTGGCACAGGCCTAGTGTTGCTTGAATTTAACGAAGATTCCAGCGTGAGGTTTACATTGGGTCGGCTTTCAGGTAGGGTGCCTGCCTATGGAACAACCGAATATCACCTGCTATTTGAAGCCGACCTGTGGCTGGAGCGAGGGCGTGCGTGCGGTCCTGCGCAAGCATGGCCTGGAATGGGTGGAGAAGGACGTGATCAATAATCCCGAGCATCGAGCTGAAATGATCGAGCGCAGTGGGCAGATGCTTCAACCGTGTGTGGAGATCAACGGCAATATGTTGGCCGATGTGAGCGGGGACGAGGTGGAGGCGTGGATGCTTGCCAATAATGTTGTGGCGGCCACGGACGCCGAGGCGGATGCGCCGACCGACCAGCCGTGCGCACACGAGATGCCCGAAGCACAGTCCATGCAGTTCAAAAACTGAGCTGCCGGCAACACATTTGCAGGGCCGGTTTGACCGGCCCTTTTTTATTCCCCATGAAAACCATCATCAGCCCCAAGGCGATGCAGCGACAAGCGTTGCGTTGGCAACGGGAAGGGCGGTGTGTGGTGCTGGTGCCGACAATGGGGGCCTTGCACGAGGGTCATCTCAGTCTGATCCGTTTAGCCCGCAAACGGGCGGGGGCTGATGGCGTGGTGTTGGTGAGCATTTATGTGAACCCTACACAGTTTAATGACCCCAACGATCTGTTGACATATCCCCGGTCATTGGCGTCGGATCGTCGGCAGTGTCGGGCGGAGGGAGTGGATGCGGTGTTTGCCCCGGAAACACTGTACGCAGAGGATGCTACGGTGGAGATCGTGGAGAACGATTTGACCAAATGCTGGGAAGGCGATTATCGCCCAGGACATTTCGCGGGGGTCCTAACGGTGGTGGCGAAGTTGTTTCAACTGGTCAGGCCGAACGAAGCCGTTTTCGGTGAAAAAGATTTCCAGCAAGTAGCTGTGATTCGGCGAATGATTCGTGATCTGAATTTCCCGGTGCGCTTGGTGCTGGCTCCGACGGTGCGGGAGGCGGATGGGTTGGCCATGAGTTCACGGAATATTCGACTTAAGGGGGGAGTGCGTGATCAGGCAGCGGTGTTGCCGGAGGCGATACAGATCGCTCGGGGATTCAAGGGGAGTGTGGTTTCTTTGAGACGTCGGCTGGTGCGCTTATTGGAATCGCAACCGGATGTGTCGGTTGACTATGTGGCGATCGTTGACGCAGAATCGTTGCAGCCTGTCCGTCAGTTGGGCCGGGGTAATCGTTTACTATTGGCGGCCCAGGTGGGGCCGGTGCGGTTAATCGACAATGTCGCGCTCTGAACATGAAGGAATTTGATTACATCGTGATCGGCAGTGGCATCGCCGGTTTAACGTATGCCTTAAAGGTGGCGCCGTACGGGCGGGTCGCCATTGTTACCAAGAAACATCTCGCCGAGGCTAATACGCAATATGCCCAAGGCGGCATTGCGGCGGTGACGAAACCAACGGATTCGGTGGAGCTTCACGTGGCTGATACGATGCGTGCCGGAGCGGGCCTCTGTCGGGAAGAGGTCGTGCGCACGGTCGTGGAGGAGGGGCCGGCGCGAGTGGAGGAATTGGTGGACTTGGGCATGGAGTTTACCCGCGAGGAATCTATTTCGGCGGATGGTGAGCGGTTTTATTCGTTGGGCAAAGAAGGTGGCCATTCCAAACGCCGGGTGTTGCATGCCAAGGATGCCACCGGACGGGAAATTATGCGGGCTTTGTTGGCGGCGTTGGAGCGCGCGCCCAATGTCAGCGTGTTTGAGGATCATTTCGCGATTGATTTGATCACCACGGCCAAGCTTGGATTGCCCGGAGATAATCGGTGTGTGGGGGCGTACGTGCTCGACCGTCAATCAGGGGAAGTGGAGACCTTGAGCGCCCCACATGTGGTGTTGGCGACGGGGGGGTGCGGTAAGGTTTACCTGTACACGACCAATCCGGATATTGCCACTGGCGACGGCGTGGCCATGGCCTACCGGGCTGGAGTGCCGGTGGCGAACATGGAGTTTACGCAATTTCACCCCACCTGCCTGTACCATCCCCAAGCCAAATCATTTCTGGTGAGTGAGGCGTTGCGCGGAGAAGGAGCCGTATTGCGGGATTTGGACGGACGCGAGTTCATGTCGGATGCGCATCCTTTGGCTAGTTTGGCTCCGCGCGATATCGTAGCGCGGGCGATTGACAGTGAAATGAAGCGGACGGGGGCCGATCATGTGCTTCTGGATATCACGCATAAACCGGCCCCGTTCATCATTGATCGGTTTCCAAACATTTACCGCAAGTGCCTCGAATTCGGCGTGGACATCACGAAGCATCCGATTCCAGTGGTGCCGGCGGCTCATTATCAATGCGGGGGTGTGCGGACCGATGTCGATGGTGTTACGGCGTTGCCTGGGTTGTACGCCGTGGGCGAAGTGGCCAGCACGGGGTTGCATGGGGCCAATCGTTTGGCGAGCAATTCATTGCTGGAAGGATTGGTGTGTGCACATCGGGCCGTGCAAAAAGTGTTGAGTGATCCGCAATCGCCCGTGACCGCTTCGCTGCCGGCTTGGCATTCGGGGGCGGCTGAGGATCCGGATGAGCTGGTGGTGGTCAGCCATAACTGGGATGAGATTCGGCGTTGTATGTGGGATTATGTCAGTATTGTTCGAACACGAAAACGCCTGCTCCGCGCACGGTCACGAGTGGATAATTTACAGGAGGAAATCCGCCAGTATTATTGGGATTTCAAGGTGACAGCGGATCTATTGGAGCTTCGGAATATCGCGCAGGTAGCCGAACTGATCATCGCTTGCGCTCTGCAACGGCCCGAAAGTCGAGGGCTGCATTACAATCTGGATCATCCGGGCATTGACGAAACTTGGGCGCAGCGGGATAGCGTGGTGCGTCGCACCTCCCGCCGGAAATCCGAGGTAAGAAACGCTTGAAACTTTTTCGGAAGGCGTTAGCTTTCCGCCTCCAGTGCGCGCTTAGCTCAGTGGTAGAGCACTTCGTTCACACCGAAGGGGTCATAGGTTCAAATCCTGTAGCGCGCACCATTCTTTTCGCCTAAGTGCCCGGCCATCTGATTAGGGCTTTTTGATCTTCAAGTAATCAAACAATCGGTCGTCGAGTGTGTAGGCCTTGAGTTCCAGAGTGCCGTTATTGATGTGCACCATCACATAATGATGACCTTGGCGGACATTATTTTGAAAGAACGGGCGGGTCGGGGCCGGTTCCTCTAAGCCGCCTCCACCGCCTCCAGTGATCATGTAAAAGGGGGCACCGGCTTCCACTGCTTTGCCGGCCCGAATTGGCCAAGTGCGTTCGTACGAATGAATGTGGCCATTCCAAACGATATCCACCCCGTGTTGTTCGTAGAGCTTGACCAGTTGACGGGCCCGAAGATCGCCATGGGTTCCGACGTTTGTTTTCCAGAGATCCCCATAATCATTGTTGTCTGAGGAATAGGGTGGGTGATGGTGGCAGACAAATCTCCATTTCGCCTTCGAATCAGCAAGCACCTTGGCCAGCCAGACATACTGGCGGGATCCGGGGTCGACCTTTTGATTGGTATCCAGCATGAAAAACTGCGCGTTTCCGTAGGTGAACGTGTAAAAGTATTCGGGTTCGGGCAGGGCGGTGTAGTTGTAGTAGTGCCTTGCGTTTTGTTCGTGATTGCCCAGCACGGGATAGAAAGGCACATGATTGATTAATGGCCGCATGCCCGGAAAGAAATGTTGTGTCCAATGGTTGTGGTCTTGGCCGGTGGAAACCAGATCACCGGCATGCAGCACAAAGCTGGGCCGTTGCAGCCAGGCCGCCGTTGCGATGGCACTGGATACCTTGGGGTTGCCCTGAGTGTCGCTGATGACGGCAAAGGCATAGGGCGTTCCGGGGCGGACGGCAGTTCTAAATGTGGCCACCTCACTGGCGTAGCGATCCCCTTTGGCGGATTCGGATTCGACCCGGTAAAAATACTGTGTTTCCGGTTTTAGATTGGTCAACGTGATTTCATGAATGCGTGCACTTGGGCCGGTGAGGGTTTCCGTGCATTCGGCAGTCGTTCCATAACGGATGACACCGGAAGCGGTGGCCGCCGTATGCCACATCACAGTCATTGAGGTTTGAGTGGCAAACTGGAGGTAAGGTGCCACCAGTAATGAAAATTCCGGCTCCTGCCGGTTGGGCGGGGCCTCGGCCAGTGCCTTGTCTTTGGCATATTCCTGTGCCACCCATTCAGGCTTGGCCGCTTCTCCATATAGTTTGATTTCGCGAATGCGACCGTGGTGGGGATGGAACTCATCCTGGTCACGGTACGCCCCGATCACATAGGGGGCCTTCTTGGGGTACAAGATATCGCCGTGTTGGACGGCACTGGTATTTTCACGTTTCCCGTTTACAAAAATTTCCATGGTTTTGCCGTCATAAACCGCGGCGACGTGATAGAGCTTGCCCGGTACATAGGCGGTCTTCGCATGCAGATAGGTCATCATGCCGTTGCCGTCATTGGCCCCCTTGCTGGCTAGTGCGAAATAGAAGGTCTTGGCATTGTATCCAAGTACCCAACCTTGTTCCGAATCACCGTTATCCTGAACGATGCCGATGATGCCGCCCCATTCGCTTAATGTGTCGACACTGAACCAGGCGGTTGCGGTCAGGGCACGGGTGGGGAGTTGCTTCCGGACATCGTTGAAATCATCCGCCAACCGGCATTGAGCTTTCGGTCCTTCGAAAACCAGCGAAGCACCGGTTTGATCCTGAACAAATCGTCCGGGAAACGAAAGGTGGCCGTCCGGTCCCAGTCGAGCCCGCCATTGTCCGTCTTTGAGTGCATCCGGTTGGCCGATCCAATGACCGAGCGGGTCGGGGCCTTTGTGGGCCAAGGCGGGATGGGGTGATAATAGGAGGACGAGGATCAGTGGCCAATAATATCTCACGGCGCGATGCTACGGAGATGCCTCGTTGATGCGAAGATAAATCAGGCTCCGCTTTCACCTCTGGTTTGCGGGCTTGACCGGTTGAGGTGCAGGCTGGAAGGTTTAGCCCATGCGTTTAACCATCCTGACAGTTCTATTGGCTCTTTCCCTAAACACGGTGGCGGAGAAATCTCTCTACGAAATCCCTCTGAAATCCATCGAGAACAAGGCCACCAGCCTGAAGCCGCACAAAGGCAAGGTGCTGCTCGTGGTGAATGTCGCTTCCGAGTGCGGATTAACCCCACAATATCGAGCCTTGCAGGCGGTGCATGAAAAGTACGGGGCCAAGGGTTTTGCCGTGTGCGGGTTTCCTTGTAACCAATTTGGTAAACAGG
>JAYQQG010000080.1:0-15733 GCA_038145765.1 Verrucomicrobiales bacterium | reverse complement strand
TCACCTGATCCCCTTCATTAGCATTCAAGCTCACCACTGGCTGTGTCAGGATTACCTCAATCTCTTTCTTAGACATGATTCTGTTCAGTTAAATGTTTACACTAAAAGGGGACATCGTCGTCCTCGGCAAAACCTCCGCCGCCTCCCGCTGCCGGAGCCGCCCCGCCAGCCGACGGAGCACTGCCTCCCCCACCAAAATTGCCGCCCTCTCCGCCACCCCCTTCACCGCGGGAATCGAGAAATTGAAAATTCTCCAGTGTCACCCCCAGCTTACTTCGCTTCTGGCCGGTTTGCTTGTCATCCCACTGGTCCAGCTTGAGGCGGCCTTCCACCATAATCGGACGCCCTTTTTTCAGGTATTGACCGATGGTCTCGGCCTGCCGCCCGAAAGCATCCACATCCACAAATGTGGTTTCTTCCTGCTGTTGCCCGTCTTGGTTGCGCCAATAACGGTTAATGGCCATGCCAAGCTTTGCGATAGCGGTCCCGCTGGAAGTGTAACGCACTTCAGGGTCGCGGGTCAGGTTGCCCATCAAAATCACTTTATTGTAGTTCGGCATGTCGGACGCAATTGGGGGTTATGCTTCGACCGGCGCGGACAGGGTAATTTGGCTGCGAAACACACCGGCGTGCTTCTTAAGTCCAATTTGGAGCGATTCCATCGAACCCGGGGCCAGCGCGAAGTGAAGGCTCACATAAAATCCTCCGCTGTGTTTCTTGTCCGCCACACGAGCAAAGCCGCGGCGGTCGAGCTTTTGCTCGCTGGTAACCTCGCCGCCCGATTCCTTGATCAGCTCGCCAATAGTTTTGATGATGTCGTCGACCGTGTCTCCACTGGTGTCTGTATCAAGGATGAACAAGCCTTCGTAACAAGTTTTTTCGTTCTTATTCACGTTGTTTCTTTCTCAGTTATCTCACCCGGAAAATCAATTTTCCCGTTAAATTCGTTCATCGCCTTGGCGATTCCCTGCTCCAACCAACATTCAACCTGTTGGCGCACACGTCGCAGCACTTGTCCCAGCTGCTCTGCCTCGGCCTCTGTAAACCGCCCCAAGACGTGGGCACTCATGTCACGCCCGTCTTTTGGGCGCCCGACCCCAACCCGCAACCGTGGATAATCCGGCGTGGCCAAATGTTGCTGCACCGAGTTCAAGCCATTATGCCCTCCGCTGCCTCCGCCTGCGCGCAGGCGAATTTGGCCGAATGGTTGTTCCGTGTCATCCACGACTACTAGCAATCGGGGGGAGGTGATTTTGTAAAAATCACACACCGCCCCCACCGCTTCACCGCTGAGGTTCATGTACGTCTGCGGCTGGCAAAGATGGAGGGTTTTGCCCGCCACCGTCACCCGGCTCATACGAGCCTTAAATTTCTTTTCATCCGACCAAGCAGTGCCCCAAGACCGGACCAGTTCTTCCACGATGCAAAACCCAATATTGTGTCGGGTACGATCGAACTTGTCCCCTGGATTGCCTAGCCCGGCTATCAGATGAGCCTCGTTCATGGCTCATCCTTTCCAGATTACTCCTCGGCCTCAGCCGCTTCGTCGCCCCCGGCAGCTGTATCCGCGGCCGCCTTGCCCTTGCCGGAAACCCGGGGCTTGGAGATGGAGATCACCGGGTTACTGGCATTACCCAGCAGTTCCACCCCCTCGGCGGTTTGCACATCGCCGACGTGGAGGGTTTGGCCAATGTCCAGCGTCGTCACATCCACCTCAATGGATTCAGGCAAATTAGTTGGCGTGCCTTTCACTTTAATATAGCGAAGGACATGCTCCAGGGTGCCGCCACCCGTTTTCACGCCCACGGATTCGCCCACGGGCACGGTCGGCAGGGTCACCACCACGCTTTGGTCTGGCTTTACTTCCCGAAAATCAATATGGAGCGCCTTGCGGCTCACGGGGTGGTGTTGCACCTCCTGCACCAAGGCCAAGCGAGTGCTGTCCCCCAGTTTCAAGTCCAGCAACACGGTATCGGACGAGGCGCTTCCCATGACCTTGTCGAACACCTTTTCATCCACTTCCACTAGGGAATTTGTGTCGTTACCGCCACCATACACAACGCCCGGCACCCGGCCCGCCTCGCGGGAGGCTTTGTTCCGGTTGCGTTTCTTGGTTTCGCGCGATTGTACTTCTAATTCGACTGCGTTCATTATCCTATTCGTATCCCGTCAAACTCAAATAGCGAGGTCACCGAGGAATTCGTATGAATCCGCTTGATCGCCTCACCCAATAAACCCGCCACCGAACAGGTGGTGAGTTTCACCCCTTCGATTGGGGGGCGGGGAACAGTATCAGTCGTAATTAGTTCGTCAATGTTAGATTTGCGCAATCTTTTGATGCCCAAATCATTCAAAACCGCGTGGGAAACGACCGCAATGATGCGTTTGGCGCCCCGGCGCCGGAGAATTTTTGCCGCGGAAACCAAAGTACCGGCCGTTTCGGTGAGGTCATCCACCAAAACTACGGTTTTATCGCGAACTTTGCCGATCACCGAGACCGTTTCGATTTCCGTATCGCTCATGCGCCGTTTGGCCACAATCGCCAGATCTGCGTGGAGCAGCTGGGAATAGGCGTGCGCCATCTTGATCCCGCCGACATCCGGGCTCACCACGGCCACCTGTTCGCCCAGATCCATGTTCTTCAAATACTCAAACATCACCGGAGCCGCATAGAGGTGATCCACAGGAATATCAAAGAAACCCTGAATCTGCTGGGCATGCAGGTCCACCGTCAGCACGCGGTTGGCGCCGGCACTGACCAACAGGTTGGCCACCAACTTGGCGCTGATCGGTACGCGAGGCTGATCCTTGCGATCCTGCCGGGCGTAGCCGTAGAACGGCAACACTGCGGTGATCCGGCTGGAACTCGCCCGGCGCAACGCATCGATCATGATGAACAGCTCCATCATGTTCTGGTTCACCGGCGGGCAGGTGCTCTGGACGATATAGGTATCTTCGCCGCGGACATTCTCTTCAATGCGCGCGAATGTCTCGCCGTTGGGAAAGTCGCGCAGGAGCACCTTGCCGAGAGGCACATCAATAGATTTACATATGGCCTCGGCCAATGCCCGGTTGGATCTACCCGCAAAGATTTTCACCGTCAAAAAATATACCCGTTATCGCCTGCGCATAGGAACGGACCTTTCCTAGCCCTCCCGCATGGCAGTCGCCAGCAAAAAAACTGTTCTACACAAAAAACTTAGACCGCCGGCAAATCCTGATTGGCTTCGCCGTCTGCCGTCTGCTTCGTGCGGAAATCTTCGTAGGCCGTTTTGTACTCGGGATACTTATTGCCGAGAATGGCCGTGGCCAGCAGGGCCGCGTTCTTGGCGCCGGGCTTACCGACCGCCAGAGTGCCCACCGGCACGCCGCCGGGCATTTGCACCATGGACAGCAATGAATCGAGCCCTTCCGTGCTCCAAGCCTTCATGGGGACCGCCAATACCGGCACCGAAGTGATGGCCGCCGTAACCCCGGCCAGGTGTGCCGCGCCGCCGGCCGCCGCGATAATGACCTCCATCCCGTTTTCGGTGGATGCATTCACCCAGCGATGTAACAGATCCGGAGTGCGATGGGCCGAAATGACCTTGGCCTCGTACGGCACGCCGAGGTCTTTCAGTTGTTTTGCACAGTTCTCCATCACGGACCAGTCTGAGTGACTGCCCATGATCACGCCAACCAAGGGTTTAGTTTCCTCGCTCATGATTCGGGCGGGAAACTAGCGAAGGAGCCGGAAGGCTTCAACCCCCAGTCATCAACAGCTTATCCACCCACCCCGATTGTCAACGCGGGAGCTACGGTTTTGATCTGGCCGGCTTGAAGATTGAACAGCTGCGTGAGCAGCATGAAGGTGCTTTTGCTCTCCAAATCATTGTCTGCAACGTAAAACCAAGCACCGCGGTACGGCACGGCCACGAAGGCATTGGCCGGACGATCGGTGGAGGAGCGCACCCGAAATAGTCCACCGGTCACTTCATTCCAATCGAAGACGCTGCCTTCAGTCGTCTGGGTCCGTGTGACCAGCCCAGCCTCTTGATGCCCGGCTGGCACTTCGGCGTTATGGGAGAGATAAAAAAGAATGCCCATCATCGAACGCGTCCGAACGGCCAGTCCGTTTTCCGGCCGGTTCAAAAAATCATTGGTCAACCGCAGTTGAGCCCCCGCGTTTTGCACCCCGAGCAATTCCTTGAGACGCGCCACGCGATCGGCCGGCGCCCCGGGCTTGAGCTGCAGCACCAAGTCGTGCCCTTCTTTCATGTGACCGTCGGCATCCGGCTCGCATGGAGCCGCACCGAGCTCCAGTGCATCGGCCACCTGCAGTTCACGCAAAATCTCGGTCATTTCTGCAAAGGCTTCAAAGCGTGGCTCGCGTGTTGGAGTCGGTCCGGATGCATTGCTGGCATTATCCAAACCATTGGCACGCTCGACACAGACACTCACCACCCGCTGCACGCTCCAACCGCTTTGGGTCAAAATAAGCACGGCCTCCAAAGGGACCGGCGAAAGGATTTGTTTCAGAAACTGGTCTCCACTCAATGGTGAGTACGAGATGGTCGGTGTTTCCTTATAGGTGATCCCAGCTGAAGGCGTCAGGGTATCACCGCCGCGAATGAGTTTCACACTCGCGCTCACATCGCTCTGCACCGACTGCTGCGTAGTGACACTCGATACACCGAGGAAGTACGGATTATCCCGGTACTTTAACCGCACAAGATTCAGCAGGAATTGCTCGTCGAGACTGCGCGAAATAGCGTGGTTATATTGCGGATGCGTTTGCTGCAGTGATGCCGGCCCCACCGTGCGGCAGCCCAGGCTCGCGCACAATAGTACCGCCAAAAGAACGGATTTAATCTGGATCATAACGGGTTCGCCCTCCCTGAGGAAATCAGGATGAAGGCTTACCAGCTTTCTCCAAGGCATCCAAGACAATTTGCGGCGTCAGAATCGTAGGGAGCACCTGCGGTTCCGATTGGCCGGCTCCGTACACCAACACCAACGGAACGCCGGCTCGGCGGTATTGCTGCAAAATCTTCGTGATCCGCGGATCCTTGTCTGTGTAATCGCCAATTAATGTAACCGCCTCAATCCTTTTCAGCGCGGATCGAACTCTTTCAATTTCGATCGAGGTCCGTTTATTTGCCTTACATGTTATACACCAGTCGGCTGTAAAATCGATCAGCACGGGCCGTCCGGATTCACGCGCTTCCTGTTCCGATTCCGGCGACCAGGCCACCCAGTTAATGGCGTTATCCTTATCATTTCTCCAATCCAGCCCCCACTCCATGGCCACCCCGTATCCGGCCAGCAACAACACCCCGCAGATCACCAGCGGCTTGGCACTGGCCGAAGCCATGCGTTGCTTGAATTCACCGAACACCCATGCCGCCAAGGCCACAAACACCAGCAACACACCCAGCCATAACACACCGCCATCCCCAAACATCGGACCGGTAAAGTCCAGAATCCAAATGGCCGCCGCCAACATGGGAAAACCCATGAGCATCTTGAACTGCACCATCCAGGCACCTGGCTTGGGCAGAAACTTCAGCCAATCAGGTCGGAAACTCAGGATCACATACGGGGAGGCCAATCCCAATGCCACCGCACTCATGGCGGCAATAATTGTCCCTTCTCCCTGTGTTAGAGCGACCCCCATTGCGCCCGCAAGAAACGGTGCCGTGCAAGGCGTTGCCAGCGCGGTCGCCAGCACGCCATTAAAGAAGGCGCCCATGAACCCTTCGCGGCTGGAAAGTTCATTGGCCTTGTTCATCGTGCCGCCACCCAGTGTCACCTCAAATACCCCGAAGAGATTCAGTGCCACCAACAAAACCACCAGCAACAAAACAAGATTGAAAATGGGGTTCTGCATCTGCATTCCCCAAGAGGCCATGCCTGCGGAGCTGTTCTTCACCGAGATCAACATTCCGGCCAAAGCCAAGAATGACGCCCATACACCCAATGCATAGGTCAGCCCCAGTTTCCCCACCCGCTCAGGAGATTCCTGACTTTGCTGAACGTAACCCAGGATTTTCATGGAAACCACCGGCAGGACACACGGCATGATATTCAAAATCAACCCGCCCAGAAAAGCGCCGCCCAAAATCCACCAGATCGATTGAACCGGCTGTTTCGGGATCATCCCTGCAACGGGCCCCTTACCGGCTTTCACTTCGACTTCCGTTCGGTAACCTTGAACGGCTCCATCCAGTTCTACCCGAACGACTCCTGTGAACGTCTCCGGCCATACCCCCTGCTCACTGGTAATTGTCTTTCGGATCAACGTCCGTTCCGCTTCAACAACTTGGACGGAATCATTCGAAATCTTCCATTCATCAGGACTGAGGGCATCGGGCAAAAAGGCCACGTTCGCCCCTTTCCCGAAAGGAACAACGATCGTGACTTGGCGTTCCTTATCGGCCGCAGTCCCCGCCCAATAGGCTTCCAAGGCGGGCAGAGCCTGTTCGTCCGGCAACTTGGCTCGCCACGTATCAAACAAAGCCTTCTCCGGCCCATCTTTGGAGGATTCTCCCACAACCAATTTGGCGGTCACCTCCTTGTCGCCCGGCACACAGCTCTTTTCGCACTCGAGCCATTCTACGAACCCTTTCAATTCATACTCTCCTGCTGCCAAGTCCGGTGAAAGGTTCAGTGGAATAATCAGCAAAAGATCATCGTGATAGACGTAAGTATATTCAAAAGAATCACCGAATTTCGTCTCGTATTTCTCCGGCACGGGCCATTGGATGTCACCGGCCGTGATCCCTTTCGGCAGCGCTTTCCATGTGATTTTTGTGGCGTCACCGCTGTCACCCGGGTTCAGCCAATAAGTATGCCACTTCTCCGGAATCCGCATGTGCAATCCAACGGACACTGTGGATCCGGGTGTGGCCACCGCCGGCTCCACCAGCAAATCCACCTTCGTTTTACCGCCAAACTCATCCTCGCCGGGGTCGTTCAGCAATCGGATCCCGACCTGCCCTTGAAGCAGGCTGACAGACAGAAATAGGCATGAAAGCAGTAGGCGTTTCATCGGCGGAGGAAGTTTTCCAAAAAAAGACGCCCTTTGAAATGCTTTATTCATGGGCCGACCTGACATAAAATCCTCCCGTGCTTGCCGGCAAACGCAAAACCGAATCCAGTGGCGAAATCAAGTATCGCACGGGCGACGAACGGTTGGTGAAGCTAACCGCCAGTGCCGCCGACAAAGTCACCGCTCTACTCCAACGCCAGGGCCGACCCGAGGGGGTCCTTCGCGTGGCCGTTTTGGGCGGAGGCTGTAGCGGGCTGCAATACAAGATGGACCTTCAGGATACGCCCGCCAATCGGGATATTTTGGTGGAAAGTCAGGGCGTCCGCGTGGTGGTCGACCCCAAAAGCGCCCTGTACGTCACCGGGAGCGAACTGGATTACCAGAGCGGTTTGGAGGATTCCGGCTTCAAAGTGAACAATCCCAACGCCGCCACCACTTGTTCCTGTGGCGAGAGTTTCAGTGCCTGATGAGCCTGATCCTGATCCTATTGATCGCTCTCGGTGCCATTGCCGTTACGGTAGGCATCATCACGGCATTGGTTATTTATCTCATGAAACGGAATCCCGGCACGGCCGCTTCCGAACAACGATTGGCTGACCGGGTCAAAACACTCGAACTCGAAGTGGCCGCATTAAAATCCAAGGCGGATGCCAAACATGATTGACGCCTACGCGCTGCTGCAATTCCCGCGCCAACCCTGGCTGGATCCGGAAGCCCTTAAGGCCGCCTTCCTCAACCAATCCACCGCAACCCATCCTGATCGATTCACTGATCCCGTTGAAAAGGAAACAGCCCAGAAGCAATTCACAGAACTGAACCAAGCCCACGATACCCTGCGCGACCCCAAGCGCCGCTTACAGCACCTGCTCACTCTTGAACGCGGCCAGAAACCAGGCGAGGTCCATGACATACTCCCAGAGACCGCCGATCTTTTTTTGGAAGTGGGCCAACTCCTCAAACCAGTCGACACCTTTCTCGGCGAAAAAGAATCCGAGACCTCACCCCTGCTCAAAGCCCAGCGCTATCCCCAAGCGCTCGAGTGGCTGGAAAAAACCAACACGCTCCTTGGCCGCATCAATCAGGAACTGCAATCACTCGACACCACCTGCCAAGCCCTGAACGACCAATGGAACGAGGCGGCACTGGAGAAACTCTTTCACCAATACTGCTACCTCCAAAAATGGCAGGCCCAATTGAACGACCGAGCCTTGCGGTTAGGGCTGTAATGGGCGTAATTTGATTGAATCCAAACAGGATACCACGTATCCAATCACCAATCCATCCACCATGCGCACTCCCCTCATTCTCCTTGTATGGGCCTTTGGGCTGCAAACCCTTTCCGCCCTCGACTGGCCCCAATGGCGCGGGCCTGACCGTGATGGCGTCAGCAAAGAAAAGGGTCTCATGAAAAACTGGCCGGCCGCCGGACCGCCAAGGGCTTTTCTCTTTGAAAACGCCGGCCTCGGTTATTCCAGTTTTGCCATCGCCAACGGTCGGCTCTACACCATGGGCTCCCGCCGTGGCACGGAGCAACTCATCTGCCTCGATGCCCGCACCGGCCGGGAACAATGGGCCGCCAACATCGGTCCCGAACTCAAAAACAACTGGGGCGGCGGCCCGCGCGGCACCCCGACCGTGGATGGCTCCCGCGTGTACGCCATGGGAGGCCAAGGCAACCTGATCTGCACCGATCTCAACGGGCGCATTCAGTGGCAGGCCAGCATGAATCAACTCGGCGGCAAAACCCCGGGTTGGGGTTACACCGAAAGTGTGCTGGTGGATGGCAACCTCGTCATTGCCACCCCGGGCGGCGGCCAAGGTGCCGTGGCTGCATTCAACAAACAAAGCGGCCAGGTCGTCTGGCGCAGCCGCCAATTTACCGACGGCGCCCAGTACGCTTCAGTGATTGCCGTGAATCACAACGGGGCACGCCAGTACATTCAATTGACCCAACAAAACGTCGTGGGCCTCGATGCCCGCAACGGCAATGTCCTGTGGAAATCCTCCTGGCCCGGTCGCACCGCCGTGGTCCCCACCCCGATCTTTAGCAACGGCAATGTTTATATCAGCAGCGGCTATGGTGTTGGCTGCAAGGTCATCAATGTCGGGGCCGGCAACCACGTGAGCGATGTCTGGCAAAACAAGGTGATGCAAAATCATCATGGCGGCGTCATCCAATACGGCCAGCACGTATACGGCTTTGGGGACGGTCGCGGACTGGTCTGCCAGAAACTGGCGGACGGCGAAGAAATCTGGACCGGCGATCGCTCCCTACGCAAGGGTGCCATCACCATCGCCGACGGCATGATTATCGCTGTCAACGAAAGTGACGGCTCGGTAGCCCTCGCCCCAGCCAGTCCCACCGGCTTCAAGATGGCCGGCAAATTCCGCCTTCAACCGCAGTCCAAGATCCGCAGCCGCAGCGGCAAAGTATGGACCCATCCGGTAGTGGCCAATGGTCGCCTGTATCTCCGCGATCAAGAGTATATCTACTGCTACATCGTGGGAAGCAACGGCCTTGGTGGCGTGGGCGTTTCCTCGGGTCCTCCCAAGCCCACCGGCCCCGTGGGCAAAACCCGCGCCTGGACGGCCAGCGTAAACAACACTTCAATTGACGCCATTTACAAGGGCAAAACCCAGGCCGTGGTGGAACAGGTGTTCGGCAAGGCTGACCGCACCCAGGGCGGCTGGCTCGGTTACACCGGCATGAACGTCAAGGGACCCAAGGGCGAGCCCTACACCACCGTCTGGTTCGGCATTGCCAACGGCGTGGTGCAACAAGTTCGATTCGACAAATAACCTCATCCCATTTAATCAACAGTGAACAGAACACTAAACATGCGTATCCTGACCTCCTCTCTCGTGCTGGGCCTGACGTTCAGCGTGTTTGCCGGCGACTGGCCCCAATGGCGCGGCCCCAATCGTGACGGTGTAAACCTCGAAAAAGGCCTCGCAGCCGAGTGGCCTGAAGACGGCCCCAAACTCCTCTACAAGGCCACCGGTGTGGGCGGCGGATTCTCCAGTGTCGTGATCGCCGGAGACATCCTCTACACCATGGGCGATCTTGAGGATGCCTGCTATCTGTTCGCCCTCGATCTTAAGGGAAAACACAAATGGAAGAGCCGGATTGGCGAACCTCAAGGGCACCGCGGTTACCCCGGTCCCCGCTCCACGCCCACCGTGGCCAACGGCCATGTATATGCCCTCGGCCAGCAGGGTGATCTCGTCTGTGTGAGTGCCGAAGGCAAGGAAATCTGGCGCGTCAATATCCAGAACGATTATCAGGGCCGCATGATGAGCGGCTGGCGCTGGAGTGAATCCCCGCTGGTGGACGACGGCAAAGTGGTCGTCACCCCCGGCGGTGCCAAAGGTGCCGTGCTGGCGCTGGACGCCAAGACTGGCAAACAAGCCTGGCGCTGCGAAGGCCTCACGGACCCCGCCGGGTATTCCTCACTGATCATCCGCGAAATCGGTGGCATCAAGCAGTACATTCAACTCACCGGCCAAAGTGTGGCGGGAATCGATGCCGGCAACGGCAAACTCCTTTGGCGGGCCAACCGGGCCGGTCGTACGGCGGTGATTTCCACGCCCATCTACGACAAGGGCACCCTCTTCGTCACCAGCGCGTACAGCGTCGGCTGCAACGGATTCAAGGTGGAGTATAAGGACAACAAATTCGTCGCCACGGAAATCTATAAACACGCCGGAGCCGCCGGCATGGCCAACCACCATGGCGGAGCCATTCGTGTGGGTGAGTATGTGTACGGTTCCAACGGCAACATGCTCTCCTGCCTCCGCCTGTCCGATGGCAAGGTGATGTGGAATGAACGCAGCGCCGGCAAGGGCGCCATCATTGTGGCGGATAACAAGATTATCCTCCGTACCGAGCGCGGTCCGGTATCATTAGTAAAACTGACCCCCAATGCCTACGAGGAAGTCAGCCGGTTTGAGCAACCCGAGCGCAGCCGGGCCCGCGCGTGGGCGCATCCGGTCGTGTTGGAGGGCAAGCTCTATCTGCGCGATCAGGACAACCTGTTTGTCTACGACATCAGCCGCTAGGGTTACGGCTTAATATTCTTTGAATCCCATGGGCCGGCGGCAACGCCGGCCCTTTTTTAATCCAACATTTCGCGCATGGCCGCGAACATATCACGACCTTCATCGACACTCACCGGTTCACTGTCGATTAGTTCATCGCACAATTCCTCCGGCACTTCTTTAAGGAAACTCGATGGATGACAGATGACTTTACTGCCGTATTTCATCCGGTTCCTGCAATGCGTAATGGCCAATGTTTGCATGGCTCGGGTGATGGCCACATAAAACAGGCGGCGCTCCTCATCCAGTGTGCCTTCCACCGCTGAACGTGAATGCGGCAGCAACCCTTCCTCCACCCCGACGAGAAAGACATGCGGGTATTCGAGTCCTTTGCAACTGTGCGTGGTGATCAACGTTACCAAATCCCCTTTTTCCTCCCGATCTTCCTCTCGCTCGGCGTCCAGCGTGATGTCGTCCAGAAATTTCACTAACCGGCTGGAAGGGATCAGGGTTTCGCCGCGATTATCCATCGTATGCGTCAGCTCGCGCAAATTCCGCAGCCGGTTCTCGGCGTTCTCGGGATTTTTCTCACTCTTCTTTAACTCTCTTCCATAATCAATGTCATCCAACAATTTGTCCGCCCAAGTTGAGAGCTGTAGATTCTCTGCTTTGAGCGGTTCACGAAATTCCTCCACCAAAGCCACGAATCCCTCGATCGCCTTGCGGGTACGGGGCTGAAACTCGTGAATCACCAGATCATTGTTCATGGCCTGCCAAACCGAACATTCCCGATCCTGGCTCGCCGCCAGCAATCGCTCCATGGTGACGTCGCTCAACCCGCGCGCCGGCACATTGGCAATGCGCAACAGGCTGGCGTCGTCATTGGGGTTCACCATGGTTTTCATGTAGGCGAGAAAATCCCGAATCTCGCGTCGGTCGAAAAAACTCTGACCGCCAATCAAATTATACCGGACCTGAGCCTTGCGCAGCGCGGTTTCCAGCGGGCGTGCCTGAATATTCGTGCGGAAAAGAATGGCGTGATCCTTCCAGGGGATACGTTTGGCCATGCGATTAAACTCGATCTCGCCCACAATCGCCTCGGCTTCCTGTTCCTCGTCCTCGAAAGATTGCAACCGGATCAATTCCCCCTGTCCCTTGGCACTCCACAGCTGCTTGGGGCGGCGTTGCGGGTTATTCTTAATCACCGCATTAGCCGCGTCCAGAATCACACGGGTGGAACGGTAATTTTGCTCGAGCTTGATGACCTTGATCTCCGGATAGTCTTTCTCCAGATCAAGAATGTTGGATATCTCAGCGCCCCGCCACCCGTATATACTCTGGTCGTCGTCGCCCACCACGCACACATTGCGATGCTCCTGAGCCAGCAGATGCATCAATTCGTACTGGGCCGCATTGGTATCCTGATACTCATCCACCGTCACGAACTGGTAACGCTGCCGGCATTCCTCCAAGGCTTCCGGGTGTTCGCGGAACAATTTCAGGGTCAGCACCAAGAGATCGTCAAAATCAACCGCATTGGCGGCCTTGAGGGCGGTGTCGTATCGACCCCGGATATGGTCAGCCATGGACACGGCTTCTTCGCTGCCAAATATTTTCCCCGCACCTTGTGAACCGGCATTTTTCAATCGACTCAACAAACCGTGCAACTCGCGCGGATCCGCCTTCACATCCTTGCCTGAAATCGCGCTCAGAATTTTTTTTACCACACCGAGCTGTTCGCTCTCGTTGTAAATCACGAAGTTGCGCTTATACCCCAGCTTGGTGATATGGCGGCGTAGGATACGCACGCAGAGCGAGTGAAAGGTGCACACAGTGGGTTTTAGGGGCTTACCATCATCACGCGTGGGGCCCTTGGGGATCAGCTTGTTGACGCGTTGCAACATTTCGCGCGCAGCCTTGTTGGTAAATGTGACCGCCAGAATGTTTTCCGGCGAAATGCCTTGGGCCACCATATGGGCAACCCGATGGGTCACCGTATTGGTTTTGCCTGTACCGGCCCCTGCCAGAATCAAGACCGGACCGCGGATGGTCTCTGCAGCCTTGCGTTGTTCTGGATTGAGCCGACTCAGGTTGGCCATGGGCGGGGGAGTTAAGCGAAGTCGCCCGCCTGTTCCAATGGGAAATTAGTCACAAGGCATTAACCTTGTCGTTCCAAATCTTCCTCCAGAAACTGGGCCACATCCTGAAACTTCGGAACATTGTCCGGATTCAGTTCCATCAGCAACCGGTGTGCTTCCAAACTTGCCTCCGTTAGGGCGCGTTTATCGGCCCCGCCGGATTCAGTGGATGCCAATTGTCCGTCGAACGGGTTTTCTCCCTGCCCCACGGTGACCAAATCCAGGACACCCAGATTGTCCAACAAATCCGTCACCCGTTCACAGGGATTGAGCAATTCAATCCGTTCCAATTTACCAGCCAGCCCTAGAAGAATTCCAAGGAATGTACTGTCCATATTCGGACACGCCTTGAGGTCCAACAGCAGTATTCTGTTGCCCCCCTCGCAGCATCGCAGAACCACGGTTTTAAAATTCACACTGACGGCAATATTCGCCGGTCCTTCCACGCGCAGACAGGCCACCGTGTCGGTCATTGCCACTTGAATCTGCGTTTGCATTAGGCTGTCTCCGCCTTCGGGATCAGGATTTGAGTCAGGGTTTGTTGCAAAACAAACGATTCATCCAGTGAGCTGGACACCAGTCTCCGGTTGCATTGCATCAGCAATCCCATGGCGCGAACCAGTTCTCCCCTCGAATAATTACGTGCCTGGCCGGTGGCGTTGAACAGCACATACGGATGCAAACCCAATGGGCTGATGCGCCGATCCTCTGGAAAGGCATCGCCCGGCAAACCATCCAACTGCGCCTTAAATTGGGGGAAATTTCGAGCCGGCTTAATCCAACCCGCATCCATTAGTTCACGGGCGAATAGCAACGACCGCACTTTACTCACCAATCCGGCGACCAAGCCGATCACCGATTTTTTACGGTCGGTTTTTGTCGCCCACAAATCCTCATCCAATCGCCGTAATGCTTTGGGCAAATCGCGATTGCCCAGCGCATCGCCCAACGCGAATGCCTTTGCGTGTTTGCCATGGGTCACAATGGACCGCACATCGTCCGCGGTGATTTCCTCCCGGTCGCCAACGTAGATGGCCAGCTTTTCCGTTTCACTCACCAGCGCACGGGTATCCGGTCCGACCATTTGCGCCAATTCGGTGACTGCGTGGTAGTCCGGCTTTTTCTTAAGTGCCTTGAGCTTTGCCCCGACGAGTTGTTCGGCTTTGGCCTGCCATTCCCGGTCGTCCACACTCAAGGCCGCAAACTCTTCAGCAGCCCCAAGCTTGGATATGGTCTTATAAAAAGTCTTCCGCTTATCCGCCTTGCCCCCGCTGATCATTAGGCGCACGCCGTTCCAGTCAAATGTCTTGAGCTTGGCGGACAGATCCGCCAAACCGGTACTCACGTCATTCGCCTTGGCCGTGCGGTCGTCCCCCAAGAAATTGCAGTCCTTGAACCAAACCACTTTGCCTCCGCCGAAGAACGGCAGGGTATCGATGGCTTCGTGAAGCCGGCCGAGCGCCTTGACGGCATCTCCGGCATTGGCGGAATGTGCCTCGATGATTTCGTGATCCTCATCCCCCTCGGCTTCACACCAACCCTGATAAATTTGCCGGGCACGCTGCGAGACCGCAAAATCGTCATCGCCATGAACCAACGCCAGCGGCCCTTCCGGCAGCGCCCTACTCATCCTCGGAGTCGGCCTCCTCTTCCCGGCTTTGATTGATCTGCTCGAGCACCTCGCTCATATCCTCCACCTCGGCAAACAGTGTTTTACTGACGTACACGGGAATTTTCTGGGACGCAGCAATCGCCAGGCAATCACTGGGACGCGCATCGAGCTCCACTATCTTGGTGCCCAATTCATTCTCCATTTTTAGAATCATCCGGGCGAAGTAGGTGGAATTCTTTAGCTCAGTCACCACCACACGTTCCACTTCGATACCGAACCCTTGAAAGACATGCGACATCAGGTCATGGGTTAACGGGCGTTCCTTGGGGATATCGCTGAGAAAATTGCCGATGACCTGCGCCATCGCGGCCTCTACCTGAATGATGAACACCTTCTCCTCGTTACCGAGAAAAATCGCTGCACCGCTGTGCGCCGGCAGGATGCCGCGAATTTGAACCAGCGTGACCTCCGCGTTCACGAGCCGAATCTACGCTGCACCCGCCCGATTGACAAGCCCTTGCCCGCTGCGGCAGGATTCGCCTGTTGAATTTTCAGGAAAAAATCCTTACCCCGGACACCCTGCCCGCCTGGCGGGACTCCCTCCGTCAACGGGGCCAACAGCTTGCCGCCACCAACGGCTGCTTCGATATTCTCCATGCCGGCCACGTCAACTATCTGCAGGCTGCCCGCAACGAAGCCGATGCCCTGATTGTGGGTCTCAACAGTGATCGATCTGTCAGCGAACTCAAGGGCCCCTACCGCCCGATTCATACCGAGACCGATCGCGCCGCCGTGATGGCAGCGTTGGAAGCCGTGGATGCTGTTTATATTTTTGATGATCTCCGGGCCACCACATTCTTGGAACTAGCTCAACCCGATGTATATGTGAAGGGCGGCGACTACGAAGTCGAAGAT
>JAYQQG010000079.1:0-15821 GCA_038145765.1 Verrucomicrobiales bacterium | reverse complement strand
CTCCACTTTCACTTGGCCTTCCTCGACGGTAACGGGATACACCCCCACACCGCAGGTCGCCGGGGCGTGCCGATGCTCGCCGGTGGTGAGGTCGAATTCCGCGTAATGCCACGGACACCCGACGTGGCCGTTCTCGATGTAGCCCTCAGCCAACGACGCACCGGCGTGCGGGCAGGCGTCATCGATGGCGTGAAACCGGCCGTCCACCTGAAAAATCGCGATGCGCTTGTCGCCGACCTCAAATGCTTTGCCTTTGCCTTCGGCGATCTCGTCCACGCGCGCAATGGCAACCGGCTCGCTCATCACATCATGCCCAACTCCAGCCGCGCGGCCTCGGTCATCATCTCGCGGCTCCATTGCGGTTCCCAAACCAGTTCGACGTCCACCTCATCGACGGTTTCCACGCAGAGAATTTTATTTTCCACATCGGCCTGGATGGTCGGCCCCATGCCGCAGCCGGGCGCGGTCAGCGTCATCTTCACGCTGGCCTTGTGACTGCCGGCCTCCAGTTTCTCGAGGTGACAATCGTAAATCAAACCGAGATCCACGATGTTCACCGGGATCTCCGGATCATAGCAGGTTTTCATCTGATCCCACACCTGCTTTTCGAGATCCTCGGCGTTCTCCGCCTTGCCGATCTGTTCGGCGGGGGTGAGCTGCACTTCCTGACCGATGGCGTCCGCGTCCTTGCCATCGATGCGAAACATGTTGCCGTTCACCACTACGGTAAATGTGCCGCCCAGCGATTGCGTGATCGTGGCGGTCTCACCTTTCTCCAATGTCACGCGCGTGCCGGAGGGAACGACCGATGCCTCCACATCGCGCTCAATGGCCACTTGTTCGCTGCCCATCATGGCGTGTCCTCCGTGCCTGCAGCCAACTCGCGCACGCGTTGCACCATGGCAAACAAGCCGTTCTTGCGGGTGGGACTGAGATGCGAGGCAAGATCCAGCCGGGCCAGTTCCGCCTCGCCATCAATGGCCAAAATTTCACTGGCCGTCTTGCCGGAATACACGGCGAGCAATACTGAGATGAGGCCCTTGACGATGAAGGCGTCGCTGTCGGCGATAATGTGGATGCGGCCATCCGCTTCCGGCACGAGTTTCAACCACACCTGCGCCTGGCAACCGTGCACACGATTGGCTTCGCATTGATCGGCCGGCTCCATCGGCGGCAGTTCCTTGCCGAGATCGATCAGGTAGGCAAAACGCGATTCCCAGTCGCCAAGCAGTTCAAAATTGTCGACCAACTCGTCGATGCTGTGGACGGCCGTGCTCATGCGGCACCGACCCCCTTCATCTGCTCCAAGCGATCCCATACCAGCCGGTCCAATTCCTCGCGGGCCGCTTCGTGTTGGATGCGCTCCACGATCTCGCCGGCAAAGGCGTGCATGATCATCCGGCGCGCCGCTTCCTCGTCCAACCCTCGGGCGCGCAGGTAAAAAATCTGCTCGGCATTCATCTGGCCGATCGTCGCGCCGTGCGTGCACTTCACGTCATCGGCATAAATCTCCAGCTGCGGCTTGGTATCAATCGTGGCGCTGTCGGAGAGCAGCAGGTTTTTGTTGGTCTGCTTGGCGTCCGTTTTGTCCGCGCCCTTGTGCACATGGATGCGCCCGTGAAATACCGCGCGCGCATCGGCATCAAGGATACCGTTAAAATACTCATGGCTGTCGCAATGCGGCTGGGCGTGATTTACCACCATGTGATGATCGATCAATTGCCCGGCCCGCGGCAGGTACAGGCCGTTAAGCACGGCCTCAATGCCGGTGCCGTTGAGATGCGCCCGGAGATTGTTGCGGGCAATGCGGCCACCGAGCGCGAGCGAATGATGCGCCACCCGGGCATCGCGCCCCATCGTGGTGTGCAGCGCGCCCACATGAAATGCGCCGGTGTGTTCATCCTGAAATTTCACGTGCTCCACCTGCGCGTTGTCCGCGGCGTGCAATTCGGTTAAGGCGTTGTTGAAATAACCGGCCTGAGTGCCGGCCCAGCTTTCCAGCACGGTCAGCTTGCTGTTGGCCCCGGCACGGATGTAACCGCGCACATTGGCGGTGGCGCCGGCGCGGCCGGTGCTGAGGTAATACACGCGCACCGGCGTTTCAAAATTCACATCGTTCGCCACGCAAATGTACGGGCCGTCCGTGGCCGCAGCGGCGTTCAACGCCGCAAACGCATCCTCCGCCGTAGGCGGGGCCGGGCAGTCACCTGCGGTCAGATTGCGCACCTCCACGCCGGCCGGCAGTTCACCAATCTGTGACAGGTCAGCAGCGTAATGGCCGTTTACAAACACCAGTTGCGGTCCGGTGATCCCGGCGAACACACAGCCATCCAGCGTTGCATTCGTATCGGCCGCGGGGGCCGTGAAGTTGAGCTCGGTGATGGGTTTGACCGGTGTGAAGCGCCAGTCTTCATCGCGCGGGGTGGGGAAGCCCAGCTCGGCAAACTGCGCGCGGCCGGCCGCGTCGCCCTCGGGCAGGGCGGCCAGCAGCCGATCAACGGCATCGCAGTTTTGGGCGGGGGCAACCATGGTTTAGGCGGCCTGTTCCTCGATGATCCAATCGTACCCGCGCTCTTCCAGTTCGAGGGCGAGTTCCTTCGGCCCGGATTTCACAATGCGGCCGTCCACCAGCACGTGCACGTAATCGGGCACAATATAATCGAGCAAACGCTGGTAGTGCGTGATGACCAGCTGCGCGTTATCGGCGCGCTTGAGATGATTCACGCCGCCGGCCACGACCTTGAGCGCGTCGATGTCGAGGCCCGAGTCGGTTTCGTCCAGCACGGCAAACGTCGGGTCGAGCAGGGCCATCTGCAAAATCTCCGCCCGCTTTTTCTCGCCGCCGGAAAAGCCCTCATTCACCGAACGCTTGAGCAGCGATTCATCCAACTCCAGCAACTGAATCTTTTCGCGCATGAGCTTGAGGAAATCCACTGCGTTAAGCTCCGGTTCCCCCCGATGCTCGCGCAGGGCGTTTACCGCAGCGCGCAGGAAGTAAGTGGTGTTCACGCCGGGGATTTCGACGGGATACTGGAACGCCAGAAAGAAGCCTTCGCGCACGCGCTCCTCGGGCCCGAGGTCGAGCAGATCCTGGCCCTTGTAGCTGACCGAACCGGCACTGATTTCGTAGCCCTCGCGGCCGGCCAACAACTGCGCCAGCGTGCTCTTGCCGCTGCCGTTGGGCCCCATGATGGCGTGCACTTCGCCGGCGTTGATCGACAAATCAATCCCGTTGAGGATCATCTTGCCCTCCACGCCAGCCTGCAAATTTTTGATCTCTAACATGCTAAATTATCCCACACTCCCCTCGAGGCTCACGTCCATGAGCGCCTGCGCTTCCATCGCGAACTCCATCGGCAGCTCACGAAAGACTTCCTTGCAGAAACCGTTCACGATCATGTTCACCGCATCCTGCGTCTCAATGCCGCGCGCGTTGCAGTAAAAAATCTGGTCCTCCCCGATCTTCGAAGTGGTGGCTTCGTGCTCCACCTTGGCCGAGGGATTCTTCACCTCAATATACGGAAACGTGTGCGCGCCGCAGCGGCTGCCGATTAGCAGCGAATCGCACTGGGTAAAGTTGCGCGCTTTGGTGGCGTTCTTACCCACCTGCACAAGACCACGATAACTGTTCTGACCTTTGCCGGCGGAGATGCCCTTACTGATGATTGTGCTGCGCGTGTTTTTGCCGAGATGAATCATCTTGGTGCCGGTGTCGGCCTGTTGCGCGAGGTTGGCGAGGGCCACGGAATAAAATTCACCCACCGAATCATCGCCACGCAAAATCACGCTTGGATACTTCCACGTGATCGCCGAACCGGTCTCCACCTGCGTCCAGCAAATCTTCGAGCGATCGCCTTTGCAGATGCCACGCTTGGTGACGAAGTTATAGATGCCGCCGTGCCCGTCCTCATCGCCGGGATACCAGTTTTGCACGGTGGAATACTTGATCTCCGCATCGCCCAACGCCACGAGCTCTACCACCGCCGCGTGCAGCTGATTCTCATCACGCATCGGCGCCGTGCAGCCCTCCAGATAACTCACGTGACTGCCTTCATCGGCGACAATCAGCGTGCGCTCAAACTGCCCCGTCTCCGCGGCGTTGATTCGAAAGTAAGTGCTCAACTCCAGCGGGCAGCGCACTCCTTTCGGGATGTAAACAAACGAGCCGTCACTGAACACCGCCGAGTTGAGCGTGGCAAAAAAGTTGTCCGTGTACGGCACCACCGTGCCGAGGTATTTCTGGATCAGTTCGGGATGTTCGCGCACCGCCTCGGAGAACGAACAGAAAATCACCCCGTGCTTGGCCAGCTCCTCCTGATGCGTGGTGCCGACCGACACACTGTCAAACACCGCATCCACCGCCACACCCGCCAAGCGCTCGCGCTCGTGCAACGGCACACCGAGCTTGTCGTAAGTTTCCAGCAGCTTCGGATCCACCTCATCCAAACTCTTCGGCCGATCCTTGTCCTTCGCTCCCGGCGCGGAATAGTAGCTGATGGCCTGATAATCCACCGGCTCGTAATTCACATGCGGCCAGCGCGGCTCCTCCATCGTTTGCCAATGGCGGAACGCCTTCAGCCGCCAGTCGAGCAGCCACTCCGGCTCCTCTTTCTTGGCCGAGATGTGCCGAATCACATCCTCGTTCAGCCCCGGCGGCAGCGTGTCCGTTTCCACGTCCGTGTAGAAACCCCACTTGTATTCCTGCTCAACAAACTGATCAATGACCTCGCTCTCGCTGCTCATCGGGCCACCTCCTGTTCCGCACACGCCGGGCAAACGCCGCGCATGTTCATCTCGGTTTGCGTCACTTGAAATCCTCGCGGCACGCGAAACCCGCTCGTGCGCGGCTTGGCCGACCCATCAAAATCCGTCACCTCACCGCACATCTCACACAGAAAATGCGCGTGCTCATCCATGTTCGGGCAGTACCGCGTCGCGGCACGGTCCAGATGCACCTGCTTCACCAGGTGATGCTTCACCAGCGCGTCGAGGCAGTTATAGACCGTGGCCATCGAGATCTCCGGCTTCTCCGCCTTGGCCTGCATGAAAATCTCATCGGCCGTCGGATGCTCCTTGGCGTGATCGAGCAACACCCCATACACCACGCGCCGCTGCGCCGTCGGCCGCAACCCGGCCTCGGCAATACGGGCATCAGCCGCACCGCGCTCACGGTGCGGCGGCACAAATACCGTGCGCGCCTTCACATCCTTCATGGGGCCGCACAAGCTCGCGTAATTAATTGAGACTGTCAAACTGAATTAGAACAATTCTAATTTTCAGTCTCATTTTATCGTGTGCAGGATGGTATTCTCGTCACCATCCGCTTATCCTCCGGGGCATGCCATCTGATTGGACCGTATTGGCCACGGCTTCCACGATTGAGGGTGTGGGGCAGGCTTCGGCTGAATCGCTCCTTGCCGCCGGGTGTGAGATTCGCCTGCCGGACACATTCCAGGCTCATCCGGCCGCGAAACTCCAACCCCTCTTGTCCGGAGTTCAGGCCGTGTATGCCGGCGTGGATGAATTCTCGGCCGACGTATTATCCAGTGAAGAGGCATGCGACCTCCAAATTATTTCCCGTTGGGGTGTCGGATATGACCGCATTGATGTCGCTGCTGCCACCGAACTGGGCATCGTCATCGCCTACACGCCGGGGCTGCTTGATGAAGCCGTGGCGGATTATACCTTTGCCCTGCTGCTCGGCGTGGCCCGACGCATTCATACCGGCCACCTGTCCATGGCGGAAGGCGGCTGGACGCAGCAATGGGGACATGATGTTCACCGTAAAACCCTCGGCTTGGTCGGCTGCGGCCGCATTGGTTTGGCCGTAGCCCGACGGGCCGCCGGCTTCAACATGCGCCTGCTCGCGTTCGATCCCCACCCGAATGAAGATGCCCGCGCTCTGGGCGTGGAATATGTCTCCTTGGAAACTTTACTCGAACAAAGCCATTTCATCTCACTACACGCCGCAGTGACGCCCGAAACCGAAGGGCTCATCAGCGCAACGCAATTGGAGCGCATGCGGCCGGACAGTTACCTGATCAACGCGGGTCGGGGCGCGTTGGTGAACGAAACCGATCTAGCCGGCTGCCTCAATGCCGGCCGTATTGCCGGAGCTGCCGTGGATACCTATCAGATTGAACCTCTGCCCACGGGGCATCCGCTGCGCTCTGCTACCAACCTATTGATGAGCCCCCACCAGGCATCCTTCGCCGACGAGACCGGCCAACAAGTCAGCCGTATCTGCGCCCAAGCCATTCTCGACCTGAAAAATGGCCAACGCCCGGAACTGGTGTTGAACCCGGAAGTGTTTGCATCGCCCGCCCTCCGCGCGGCGTTGGCATAAAAAAAGCCCCGCAGATGCGGGGCGATGAATGAGTAGAGCCGGGTCCTTACGCCTTGGCAGCCGCAATCTCCTCGTTGATGAGTTCCGCACCGCGCTCGAGTAATTCGTCGCGGGTCACTTCGCCCTTTTCGAGCTTTGCCAGCAGCACCTTTTGCGCAGCGTAATCTTCGCTGGCAATGCCGGCCCGGCTTTGCATCATGCGCCATGCTTTGCGGCGTTCCACATGGAAGAGCACCATTTGACGGCTCACGGTGTAGTACTTGAATTTGCCGTTGATCTCGGCCTTGAAATACACGCCCCAGTCGGGCACGTACGCGTGATGCGCCTCGTCAAATACGCGGCGATAAGTCACATCCTGCTGCGTGATCAGTGTGAGGATGTTGTCTAAGTGAATAAACTCACCCGCCTGTGCTTCGGGGATTTCCTGAAGGTGACGGCGGAACCGTGCCTCGGTGGTGGCCCAGTGGGCCACGGTCATGTTGTACTTTTCGCCGCTGGAAGGATACTTGGTCTCCCACCAATCGCGCTTGAGGCTGGGATTCCCCTTGAGCTCAAACCCTTCCTGCATGGTCTCGCCATTGCGCGGATTGTAGATAAATTCCGGCATGCCACGGCTGTCGCGCACCATGCGGGCCTGATCGGCGCTCATGTTGTCCGGCACACCGTGCTCGGGCTGACAGGTGGTGTAGCATTGGTAAAAAGCCGTGCCGCGATACTCAATGCCGTCGAGCAGGGCCTTGTACATCTTGGCGCTGTTCGCCATGGATACCTGCGCAATGAACGGCGATCCGTGTCCGGCAGTTAAGGTCTCGGCCACACTCTTCTTTTCGATGAGCTTGCCTTGTGAGGCCACCCCAAACTGATTCATATCGTAGCCCCCCAACATGTTGGAGCTGTCTGAGTTTTGGCCGCCGGTGTTGGAGTACACCTGCGTGTCGAGCATGAGCAGCTTCACGTTCGGGCGGTTTTGCAGAATGACCTTGGAAACGTTTTGGAAACCAATGTCGCCCATGGCGCCATCTCCGCCAATCGCCCACACCTTGGGCAACTCACGGATTTCCTGATCGGTCATCAGTGAATCATCCAGGTGCGTCAGTTCAAAATACTCGCGCTCGCTGCTCACGTTTTCATCACGATCAATCAGGGCCGTCGCCAATCGCTCCGGAGTCACCGAACGGCGTGCGTGATTGAGCACAGCCGACTCACCGATCAACCAACTTATGGTCGCGCCGTCTTGGAAGAGGGAATTCATCCACGGATACGGATGCGGATTGCTCGGCGGGGTGGAACCATACACCGTGTTACAGCCGGTATGGGCGCCCATGTACATGGTGCTCATGCCATTGGCCATGCGACCATCGACCGCCTGCAAATCGCGGTGATTAAACGCGTCCTGGCGCATCACCGTCACCAGCGCATCAATCATCTCTTGATCGGTAATCTCGCCGTGTTGTTCCAGACGATGATCGGTATCGGCATCATTCTCACCGCCGAGCCCCATCACCACGTGGGCAACGGAACGGGCAAACCATTTGTACTCGTCTTCACTGCGGGCTTTCAGCAGCTCGAGCTTGGCCACGCCGTTCGATTCCAGTTCAGTCGCCTTCTCGCGCAGACGAGCTGCCTTGCGGTGGTACATCGGCCGCATGTAAGCCTCGGTCACCGACGCCGCAGCGCGCAACACGCTCTTTTCACCACACCCGGCACAGGCGCCATCACCAGAGACGAGCGCCTCGTAATTGCGGCGCACCATCAGGTGATTGCGCAGCGCCGCCTCACGGCTGGCCTCGGGGTTTTCGTCATTGTACAGACCCAAGAATTTCTGATTGGTGTCCGGCAGCAACCGGCTGAACACCTGTGCGGTGGTCAACTCGGCGTTGAGATCCGGCGTCTCGGCGGTCATGCGCAGGGCATCATGATCGCCGCACACCTGCACACACTCGCCGCAGCCTTTGCAAAGGTCGCTCACGAAAATGGAGAACAAACCGCCGTTTCCGGGGTTCTTTTTCTCCACGCTGCGCCAGATGGCCGTGACATCGTTGTACGCCAGCGGCAGTTTATCGACGATATTGAGGAACTCACCGCGAGCGGCCTCATCAATGGCGGTCAGCTGATCCACCTCCGCACGCAGAATATCTTTGAACGGCTCCTTGGTTTTGGAGGCCACGTTCTCGTTCATCTTCGCCCGACAACGTTCGTCTAAGCCTGCCACTTCATTGAGTAACGCCTTGGCTGCTTCCTTGTCGCTCACGTAATTGCGGATCGCGGTAACCAACACGGTGCTGATGTCTTGCGCGGTATTCGGCAGGGCCGTGTCCGGACACGCCGTGATGCACTCCATGCATTGGGTGCAGTTTTCGGCGATGTAAACGGGCGTTTCCCGGCGGGCCACATATTTGCTTTGCGTGGCGCCACTGGCCGCGCCCATGACCGCCAAACTCGCGAATGCGCCGGCCGGCTGATGGTAGCCGAGGTCATTACGGAACTCGGAATCAAATTTCTCAATCGTCTGGAACGGCGCACGCGTTTGCCCTTCGGGCATGGCGCACGAAGGGCAGCCACTGGCATTGCACCCGGCCGTTGCAGGCATTTCTGTCTCGGCGGCCGTGTTTGGCGACAGCAACGGGTTCCGCATGCTCGAGGTGTCGGCGTCTTCAATCGCGCCGATTTGAATTTCCTGCACGCGCTCAAAACCGCCCACCATCACCTTCATGTTGGACTCCACGACCGCTTCGCCGAAGCGGCCAAACTTTTTCTCGTACTGGTTGCGCACGATCTCGGCATATTCTTCGTCACCGATGTTGTGGTCCTTCAGGAAGGAGGAAACCTTGAAGAAGGCGCCCAGAAAGGTGTTGCCCTGCATCCGCAACTGAAGGTCAGCGCGCTTGGTCGCTTCCCGGGCGATGTCGAAGCCGGGCAGGATGAACACGCGGATGTTGTTGTCCTTGATAAACTGCCGGTGCTTGGCGGGAATGCGTTGCCAGGCGGTCTCGGGCGTTTCGCTCGATTCCCAAACGAGACAGCCGCCCTTGTTCAGACCCGCAAGCGGATTACAGTGGGTAAATGCCTTGGGATCGCAGCAAAGCACCACGTCCACATGGTTCAGCTCGCAGTTCACCTGAATGCGCTCGGGCGCCACGGTGAGGAAGTAATTGGTCGGGGCCCCTTTCTTTTCCGAACCGTATTTGGGGTTCGCCATGATGAAGAGCTTATCCTCCAGCTGGCCCAAATCATCGTAGCTCGGGTTCCGCTCGGAAATGATTTGGCCAAATTTGCCAATGATCTCACCGAGGTTTTTACCCGTTGTAATCATGCCCCAGCCGCCAATGGAATGGAACCGCACGGCAATGGCTCCCTCGGGCAGCAGTGACGGGGTGTCCTTGGAAATCACACTGTAGGGGTGATCAATGCCGAGCGTGAAGAGCGTCTCCCCATCGGCCGCGGTCTTGCCGTCCTTCCGGGCCGTGCTACCGGTGGCGAATTCGTATGCGCCCATGGTGTGTTCTGGCCGGAAATCACGCGAACCCATTCCGTAGCTGCCGCGGAAAATTCGGGGCGTTTCTTCCGGGGTAATCGCGGGCAGCTCCCCACCGTACTTTGCGGCTTCCTGGCCTTTGCTCAACGCGGTGCGGATGTCGCGGCCCAGCGGGTTGTCTCCCGCCATGCCTTCGTCCGTTCGTTCAATCACGATCACATTTTTCTTGCCGCGCAGGGCATTGATCACCGCTGCCTCGGGGAAGGGGCGAATGACGTTGATGTGAATGGAACCCACCTTGGCATTGCGTTGCTCGCGCAGGTAATCGCAGGCCGCCTCGACATTTTCCGCCGCGCAACCGAGCGACACAAACACCGTATCCGCATCCTCAGTCTTATATTCCTGAATCAGCCCGTACCGGCGGCCGGTGAGCTGGGCAAATTCCTCATAGCATTGCTCCAGCGTGCCGAGGATGTGTTCATTGAAATTATCCCGGCGCGCAATGGCCCCGTTCATGTGGTGCTCCTGATTCTGCACCGGCCCGAGCAGCACGGGATTTTTCAGGTCCATCATCTCCGGCACTCGCCGACGCTGGGGGCCAAAGAGTTCGCGTTGGGCCTCGGTGGGGCAATCGATCTGATCATTCGGCGCGCCCAGATATTCGCGCAGCAAATCGGCTTCCGGAGCGCGATACGTCCGCTCCGAGTGCGTGGTGAGCATGCCGTCCTGGATGTTCATGCCCGGGTTCAGCGAAAGCTCATTGGCTTTGCGCAGAATCACTGCCTGATCCGCAGCCTGCTGGGCATCACGGCCCATCAGCATGGTCCAGCCGGTATCCATGGCGGCATAAAAATCATCGTGCCCGCAGTGCACGTTCAACGCATGCTTGGTCAGCGCCCGCGCACCCACTTCCAACACCATCGTACTGAGCTTGCCGGGGGCGTGATAGTACTGCTCCATGGCATAGACAATCCCTTGACCGGAAGTGAAGTTCACCGTGCGCTTGCCGGTCATGGCCACCGCGGTTGCACCGCCTTGCGCCGCGTGTTCGCCTTCCGTTTCAACCGCCAGTTTCTGATTACCCCAAACATCCAGCGCGCCTTGGGCGAAGGCTTGCTGATAGATCTCGCCACCTTCCGTAGACGGGGTGATCGGATAAAACACGCCGCCCTCGGTAATGCGGGTCTCGACCCATTGGGTCACCAGCTGGTTGCCGTTACACGTCACCGGGATGCCCGGATATTTGGGCTTGCTGCCTTCAGCGGACACGGGGGCCGTTTCCTGTTCTGCGGTCTGATTTGCCATGATTATAAATTCGCTTGGACTGGTTGTTTTCTCGGGGGTCGGCCAGAAAGCAAAAACGCACCCGTTGGGTGATTATCGACAATAAAATCGGAGCAGTCGATGCCTATGCATTGTGCAAAACGCTTTCGCGGGCGCCGAATCTAGCGATCACACGGTTTTCTGGCAATCCAATTCCCATCCAAGGCCGCGCACGACCCAAGGTTTACAAAATCAGCGAAAACTCCCAAAATCACCCCGTGCTTACTGCCCCGGACCCCGGCGCACTCCCCCGCAGTCGCCAGCATCCCTACGAAGCGCAACTCGATGCGCTCGAGGCAGTTCTGTGTGCCGATACTCTCACACAATCGCTCGGTGCCGCGCCCCTGCGATCGGTCACCGACCTCGGCCTGCTCCTGGAACGGTACCGGACTACTGTTCTGGAACCCATTGAGTTACCCGCCATCCTGCTGGCTCACCGCGAAGCGGCTCAAGGGCGGGCCGTGGAATTGATCGAGCTGGACCGGACATTTTCCGGAAAACATCCCGAATGGTTGCTGCTCACCCCGGCCAGCACGCGAGTGGGGCGTGATTATTTGAACCGGTTGCGCCCGTTGCAGGATGAGCGCGCCGTGCAACGCCTGATCGAAGCCGTCCGGTTCGGCCGCACCCCCGGCCATCACCTCACTGTGTTTGGCCTCACCATGGCCGTGTTTTCCATTGCCCAGCGTCAAGGCCTTGCCGAATACGCCCAGTACGCCCTAGAAGCCGTAGTCGCCACCGCCGCCGGAACCCTTCAGCTCACCCAAACCGACCGCAACCAACTGTTGGCCCGATCCCAAGCCCGACTCCCCGATGCCATCGAACGCATGGTGGCTTAAAGGGAAACCCACTGACGGCTCAACTACGTCAATTCGGCGTTGGTATAAACACTCTGCACGTCATCGTGGTCTTCCAAAAGATCCACCAGTTTATGAACTTTCTCCAATTCGGTTTCACTGCCCACGGGTGCGGTCATTTCGGGCAACTGGGTAATCTCGGCGGTTTCCATGGTGATTTCCCTGCCTTCGATAGCCTGATGAACAGCCTCAAAATCTTCCGGAGCCGTCAAAATCTCGTAGCCTTCCTCCTCGGCCTTGAAATCTTCCGCCCCGGCTTCCAGCGCCAACTCCATCAACTCATCTTCATTGGCCGCATCGCGCGCGATCATGATTTGCCCTTGGCGACGAAACAGGCGCGAAACGGATCCGGCCGTCGCCATCTTGCCATCGTTTCGGGTGAGGATCGCCCGAATGTCCGCCGCGGTCCGGTTCCGGTTGTCCGTTGAAATCTCTGCGAGTATCGCTGCGCCATGTGGGCCGTACACCTCGTAAGTGAGTTCTTCGAAACTCGCCGCTTCGCCTTCGCCGGTGCCACGCTGGATCGCGCGTGTGATGTTATCCGCGGGCATATTGGCGCTACGCGCTTTGAGCAGCGCCAACCGCAGGCGCGGGTTCATATCCGCATCCCCGCCACCCAGCCGGGCGGCAATGGTGATTTCACGCGCGATCTTTGCAAACACCTTGCTGCGCTTGGCATCCATGCGCGCCTTGGTGTGCTTAATATTGGCCCATTTACTATGTCCTGCCATGGCTAAAAAGTGCGGCCAGAGTGAACACCAACGCGCGCAGGCGCAAAAGCAAAAAGCGGGTGGGGTTCACCGCCTAACACGAATCGGAAGCCTTGGGATTGGGTAAATCCGTGATCGTGCCTTCAAACAATTCGGCCGCCAATCCAATCGTCTCATTCAAGGTTGGATGTGCGTGAATGGTGCGGGCCAGATCCGCCGCCGTTGCGTTCAGTTCGATCGCCAACCCGATTTCACCCAACAACTCACCGGCGTTACTGCCAACCAATGCACCGCCGAGAACGCGGCCGCTGGCTTTGTCCCAAATCAACTTGGTCATCCCCAACGGCACTGCCGCAGCGACAGCCCGACCTGATGCCCCCCATGGAATCGAGGTCACTTCATAATCAAGACCGGCGGCCTGTGCTTCCTTTTCAGTGATCCCAACCCAAGCCACTTCCGGATCTGTGTAAGCAATGGACGGAATGGACCGTGGCCGGAACGAACTCTTCCCCTTGGCGATCATCTCCGCCGCCACGCGCCCCGCGTGTGTGCCTTTGTGCGCCAGCATCGGGTGGCCGGTGACATCGCCAACCGCAAAGATATGCGGCACATTGGTTCGCAATTGAGCGTCTACTTCGATGAATCCCTCATCGGTCACATTGATCCCGGCACGTTCCGCCCCAATCAATGCCCCGTTCGGAGTGCGGCCGATCGCGACTAAAATTGCATCGTAGGCTTCGGTCGAAACCGTGCCGTCCTTGGCTTCAAAGGACACAACCACCCCCTCAGGTCGAGCTTCCATTGCGGTGACTTTGGTTTCCAACCGAAATTGGTATACCTTGCGCGTGGCTCGCGTAAACAGCTTAACCACATCGGAATCAGCAGCAGGGATGACTTGATCGAGCATTTCCACCACCTCCACGTGCGAACCCAGCGCCTGATACACCATACCCATTTCCAGACCAATGATGCCGCCCCCCATCAGGAGCAGGCGGGGCGGAACGGCCTTTAATTCCAATGCATCCGAAGAATCCCACACGCGCGGATCACCATGGGGAATGAATGGCAATCGAATGGGCCGCGACCCCACGGCAATCACAGCGTGTTGAAAACGAATGGAAGTCTCCCCTTCCGCACGTTGTACGCAAAGTTCATTGGGGCCAGTGAATTGACCCAATCCATTCACCACGCGCACGTCCCGTTTCTTGGCCAAGCCATCAAGGCCTTTGGTAAGTTGACGGGTCATCTTCTCCTTCCAAAAACGCACTTGTCCCAGATCCACAGCGGGCTCGCCAAAATCCACCCCCTGCGCGGACAAGGCCTGCGCGTCTTTGATCCCCTTGGCCACATGCAATAATGCCTTGGAGGGGATGCAGCCAACATTCAAACAGACACCACCCAATGTGGATTCGCGCTCCACAAGCACCACGTCCAGCCCAAGATCCGCCGCGCGAAAGGCCGCCGAATAACCGGCCGGACCGCCGCCCAGTACCAGAACGTTTGTGTTACAGATCTCGGCCATGGATAGTTTTCCACCCGCAATTCCAATTGCTGTGTGCGTGCTTAATTGCGCACTTCAACTCACACAAGCCAATTCCACGTCATCCCTCTTACGCCACGATGTCGTGAATCACCTTGCCAAACACATCGGTCAACCGTACATCGCGGCCGTTGTGGCGATAGGTGAGTTTGAGGTGGTCCAGACCGAGCAAATGCAGAATGGTCGCGTGGATGTCGTGGACGTGCACGGCGTTGTGGATGGCGTTCATGCCGAGGTCGTCGGTGCCGCCGTAGGTCAAACCGCCCTTGAGACCGCCGCCGGCCAGCCAGAGGGTGAAGCCGCGGTGATGATGACCGCGGCCGATCTTCACCTCACGATTGGCTTCCTCGAATGGGGTGCGGCCGAATTCGGTGGCCCACACGATCAGCGTCTCATCCAGCATGCCGCGGGCTTTGAGGTCGGTGATGAGTGCCGTTAGGCCCTGATCGGTGCGGGCGGCGTTGGAGCGGTGGTTGCCGATCAAACCGCCGCGGTTACCGTGGGCGTCCCACTTGCGGCCGGTGGCGCCGTCCAAAATCTCCACGAACCGCACGCCATTTTCCACAAGGCGGCGGGCGGTGAGGCAGTGTTTGGAAAACTGATTGTCACCGTAGAGCGCGTGCATGCTCTGCGGTTCGCGGGAAAGATCGAACACCTCCGTCGCACTTTTCTGCATGCGGAAGGCCATCTCGTAGGCCTCGATGCGGCCGGTGAGATCGGGCTGCGTGGGATGCCGATCGCGGTGCAGGCGGTTGAGGTGATTCAACGTGTCGAGATATTTGCGGCGCTGCTCGAGGCTGAGGCCGGGGCGCGGTTTGAGATTGGGAAAGGGCGTCTTGCCCGGGGCCACGCGCGCCACCGCCGCCTGATGCCGGCCTGGCAACATGCCTTGTTGAAAGACCTGATCGCCCGCGGTGCTCACGCCGTCTTTCATCACCACGTACGCCGGCAGATCGGCGCGTTCGCTGCCGAGGCCATACGTCACCCACGAGCCCATGCTCGGGAAGCCGGCGCGTTGGTGGCCGGTGTGCCAGATGATTTCGCCCACGGAATGAATCGCCGAATCGGTGTGCACGCCCTTGAGGAAAGTAATCTCGTCCACCACCGTCGCCAGTCGCGGATAAATCTCGCTCACCCACGCGCCGCATTGGCCGTGCTGTGCAAACTCAAACACCGGCGGCAGGATCTGGCATTTCTCCACCGTCTTCTCGGGATTGAACCCGGTCAGATCGTCCTTGCTGAAAATTTCCGAGGCCTTTTTGCCCGCCCATTCCTTGAGCTTGGGTTTGTGATCAAACGTCTCGAGATGACTCACCCCGCCGCACATGAAAACCATGATTACATTCTTCGCGCGCGCCCGATGATGCGTCGGCCGCGGCGGCAACGCCCCCTGCGCCTCCAACGCCAACATCTCATTCAACGCCAACCCGCCCAGGCTCAGTTGCCCAAAGAATTGTCGCCGGTCGATGTGTAAATCTGATTTCATCTTCTTCACATGCGCGCCCTCGTGCTGCCGGCGCCTCGCCGGCAGAATCTGCGACGCACGACTTGGGTCTGCCGGCGAGCTGTG
>JAYQQG010000078.1:0-16339 GCA_038145765.1 Verrucomicrobiales bacterium | reverse complement strand
AAATGGATTCGCTTCCGGTTCTGTTGGCGCATGGGTCTCAGAGTTGACTCCGTTGGTTGCGGGTGTTTCTGGTGGCGATGTTTCATCTTCTGATTCCTCCGAGCCGCCAAAGATCACTGAGAGCTTGTCCGCCCGAACGTTTACTTGGGCTTCAATCAGGCGGAACATAAATTGTTTGGTGTCCTCATCATATTCCACCTCACCGCGTTCGGCACGCGTCCGCTGGATGAGTTCGCCTTGGTCCATGCGGTTGAGCATGATATTTTGCATGGACCACTGGTGCGGGTTTGCTTCGTCACGCTGCAATTGCCCAATGTAAATCACATGATCGGGCACCTCGGTGACAAACGTATTAGCGGACAACAATGCAGTGGGGTTGGTTTTGGCGAGATCATAGACCAATTCCTTGTAGGCGGTGCGGCAGCGCGGAGCAATTTCAAGGTTGATCCAAGCACATAACCCGCTCATCAACATACTGAAGAGAATCACCGGGGTCACCAGACTCACCAAGCTTACACCTCCGGCTCGGGCCGCGGTGAGTTCCTGATCCGCGCTAAACCGGCCAAAGACCAGCAACATGGCCGTAAGCAACCCCATCGGCAGTGAAAACGAAATGACAAACGGCACCAGCAGCGCAAAGGCCTTGGTGACACCCCAAAGCGAGGCTTGCCCCTTGACCACCAGCGCCAGCACCTCCTTCATGGCGTTGCCCATCATGAGCACGGCCGTGAAAATTCCCACCGTGAGCACTAGCGTGGCCAACACTTCAGAGAGCAAGTAGCGATGGAGTGTTTTCATGACGGGCGGCGTAGGACCTCGCCGCCTAATCTAAGTGAACAGCAAGGCGGTGTCACGTTGGGAGGTTCGGCGAGCAGGGAAAAGAAATGGTGGCTGGACCCGGGTTCGAACCGGGGACACACGGATTTTCAGTCCGTTGCTCTACCAACTGAGCTATCCAGCCACATCCGCCGCCGGAGCAACGGGCGGGCTACTATGCCCAAAATATCCGCCTCATCAAGCCCTTTTCAACGGACCGTTCCGGGGGCTTGGACGTCGCGTTCTTGCCTTGTGTCGGCCTTTTCCGCCACAATCGCGCCCATGCCGACCTACATTTACCAGACCATTCCCAAGAAGAAGGGCCAGAAACCCAAGCGCTTTGAAGTGGTGCAATCGATGAAGGACAAACCGCTTAAGAAACACCCGGAAACCGGCGAACCCGTCGAGCGGGTCATCACCGGTGGCTGTGGGGTCGTATTCCACGGTCCTAGCATCATGAGTATGAATGTGCCGCGCGGTAAAAAGTAAGCTCACCCCTGAATGGGCTTCGATCCGGCGCCGTCTATTTTCCGTAATGAAAACACTCCTAACAACCCTCACGTTTGCCTTTGTTTTCGTGATGGCTCCGGCCGCTCAGGCTGGTGATCATAAAAAACCTGCGCCGTCCCATGAAGAACGCCGCGTACAGGACGCTCAAAAGCGTTTGGCCGAAACGGCGCAGAAAATCAGCGCCGCCAAAAAGGCGCTCGAATCCCTTACCAAGCAGCAGGAAAGCGCTGCCAAAAACCTGAAGCAATACCAAACAGACCTCGCGAACAAGAAGGCCGCTGCCGAGAAACGCGCCCGGGACGAGGCCGCTGAAAAACGGCAGCGCGAAGATGTCGCCAAGAAGCGAGCCCCAGAAGATGCCGCCAAGAAACGGGCCCGCGAGGAAGCCATCAAGAAACATGCACAAGACGCTGCCGCTGCCAAGCGCCGGGCGTCCGAAGCCGCCAAACGTCGAGCGGCTCAAGCCAAGCAGCAGACCAAAAAACCGCAACGCCCGGTGCCGAGCAAAGCGGTGGCAACCCTGACCTCGCAACTTCAAAACGCTGAAAAAGCATTGGCCGAATTACGGAAGCAACAATCGGAACTGACCGAGAAACGCAACGCCTTGTACAAACAACTCGGTGAGGTGAAAAAGCGCGAGCAAGCGGCCCGGGCCAAACAGTGGGAGGCGGAGGAAGCCGCCCAAAAAAAGGAACGTGAAGCTGCCGCAGCCAAATGGCGCGCCGAACAGGCTGCCAAAAAGAAAGAGCAGGATGCCCGCCACGCCAAAGCCAAAGCGGAGGCTGAGGCCAAAGCCAATCAGCGCCGTGAAGCAATCCGCCAAAAGGCGGCCAAATCCCGCGCTGAATTCCTCAAGCGCTTTGATCGCAATCGTGACGGTGAAGTGACCAAGGACGAAACCCGTGCTGTTCTGGCCGAAGAAGCCAAGCGTCGGGCTGCTGAACGCGCCAAGGCCGATGAAAAGAAGAAATGTGAAAAGAAAGAACAGGCGCCGACCAAAAAGTAGGCTTTCTACACTCCCACGAGCGGGCCGAATGGCCCGCTTTTTTTTGTGGCTGCACTTAGGCGGGCAACGCGAAAATGTGGATGGGGGAATAGTTCCCGACGTAGTTGCCTTCCTTGTCGAGGCGGCGGCCGTTGCCGTTGCTGCCGCGGTTGGTGCCGGTGAGGGCAAAGTGTTTGCCTTCTGGATGCAGCGCTACGGCGTGGATATTGGCAATTTTGGTGTGATTGTAAAACGGCTGTTCCTCACCGGGATGGATGAAGAAATGCGTGCCGCGCCCCGTCACGCCGCTGCTGGCACAGATGAGGTACCCCTCCGGATGCTCGGCAACATCCGTGATAAAAGCATCGTTCTCCACGCCAAATTGATAACGCGACTTGGATTTGCCGGTGGCGTAATCGATCCAGTCGAGCGTTGGAATTCCCTGCATCGTGCCACCGTCCGTGGGGGCGCAGCCGGCGGCTAGGAGTGTTTTGCCGCCGTTGAGAAACATTAAACGCGTGAGGCCGCAGACATCCTGTAATCGTGCGAGCTTGTAAAATTCGTTGAGTTGAAATTCGCGTTCAATTGTTTGAGTGGCAAAATCCCAAATGCGCACAATGCCCTTAAGGTCGCCGAACACCACTCGCTTGCCGTCGGGGTGAAAGGTCAGTGCATATATTTCTTCCGTACCGCGCCATTCGGCGAGGCGTTTGCCGTTCGCATCCCACAACCGTACGGCCCCATCGCGTCCGGCGGTAGCAATCTGATTTCCATGCACGGCGATTTGCCGCACCCAACCGTCATGAGCCTCCGGTTTGCTCCAATGGATCTTCGGGGTGTCGCCGGCAATATCGCTGCAGCGTAGTTGGCCCCAGCTATCGGCGGTATAGATGCGTGGGGTCGTGGGATCCGGATGCAGCGCAAGCGTGCCGAGCCAACCGTGGTGGCCTTTCACGGGCGGCAGCGGCTGCCATTCGGTTTTTGTCTCTTGGAGGATCTGTTCGCCGTTTTTGGTTTTTTCCTTCCGTTCAACCTCCACTGTAGTTTGCTGCCAGCGATACAACTGCGCATCCATGCCTCCGGCCAGCAGGTGAGTGCCATCGGGGCTGAACCGGGCGCACAGCAACTGGCGCACGGTGTTGAGTTCCTGCACCTGCTTTGGCTCAGGGTGTGGGTTCGAATCGGCCATCAGCTGAGTACTCCGGGAATAACGCCCATGTCGTCGTGCGCGATGGGCAAGGGTTGATCGCCGTTTTCAAATTCGACGTCAGCCGAGTTGATGCCGAGCGCGTGGTACCAAGTGTGAAACATGTGGCCAATGTCCCATGCTTCACCTTTAACAAAAGTACCCTTGTCGTTGGTCTCGCCAATGATGGCACCCCGGTTGATGCCGCAGCCGGCCAGGGCAATGCTCCAGGCTTCGGGCCAATGATCGCGTCCGGCATGGCCGTTGATGCGCGGGGTGCGGCCGAATTCGCTCATGGCGATGACCAGGGTGTGATCGAGTTGCCCCGTTGCCTCAAGATCCTCAAGCACGGCAGCAAAGGCCTGATCGAAACGGTTCACCAAACTGATCGTGCCGTTAAAATGATCTCCGTGCGTATCCCAGCCGTAGCTGTTCACTTTCACAAACCGGCACCCGGCCTCGAGCAGCTTGCGGCCGATAAGCATGTGCTGGCCGAGCAGGTGATCGCCGTAGCGGTCTTTTTCCTTTTGCGGATATTTGCTGGTGTCAAAAATGTCGCGCTTGCGAAGCAAGACCTCGGCCGTGTCGAACACATACGAATTTGCCTCGGTATTGGTTGCCCGGCGTGGGCCGGCGTAATTGAGGTTTAATGCGTTGCGCAGTTCGTTGCGGGCGGCGTCTTGCTCGGCGGACACTGAATCTGGCCGAATAAAATTGGGCGGCGGTTGGCCATCACCAAAGGCCAAGGAGCCGTACTTGGGTCCCAAAAAGCCGGCGTCGGTGGGCTTGAAGCCTCCGCTGCCGGGTTTCACCCACACATACGGCGGGAGCCCGCTGGAAGTGGGCCCCATGAGTTTGGCGATGGCACTGCCAAAATAGGGATAAATCACGCCGCGGTTGACTGGATCGCCGCGTTGGATGCGCGGGACGCCGGCTGAGTGCGAGTTATCCTTGGTGTGCATGCCGCGCACGAGGCAAATCTTGTCGAGCTTCTTGGCCATGCGTGGCATCAACTCGCTCACGTGCACTCCGGGAATCACCGTGGGAATACTGCGGAATGGCCCGCCAAACTGGGTGTTTGGTTTTGGGTCCCAACTCTCCAGTTGGCTCATGCCACCATCGAGCCAAATGAACAACACCTGTTTTTCCTTATCTTTCAGCACTTCACCGGCTGCAGAGGAAATCAATCCACCCAGCGCGGCACTACCCACACCGCCCAGCCATTGGCGGCGGGAAAATCCATGTTCAGCAGGGGAGCAGAGCGGTTTCATTAGTGGTTCACGAAGAATTCGGCGGAAGTCAGGAGTGCCCAGGCGAGGTCGCCGAGTGCCTGTTCGTGGTGAGATGAGTTCTCCAAAAATGCTTGGACCATTGCCTGTTCTGCTTTGCTGGCCGGTCGGGAAAGAATGTTGAGAAAAACAGTATCAGCAATGGCTTTGGCTTCCTTCAGCTTGGTGAGCTGATCCACGAGATTGCCGTCCCGGCGCTTGAGTAGCCCCAGCAAGGTTTCGTTATTGCGCAGGAACAGGGCGGCTTTCAGCGTGGCGTTGACGGCCAGCTCCGGTTCGCGTGGGGCATTGGCAAAGGTGGATTGAAACAGTTCCTCAAACTTGGCCAGTGAGTGGGCGTCTTCGTCGGGTAGTTTGGTGACACGCTCGGTTTCGCCGGTGGCCAACAGGACGTTGCGTAGGAGGGCTTCAGCGGCGATGGGGCGTTCTTTGGCGGCGGCAAAGAGGTTTTCGGCCGGTTTACCGTCGGGAAGAACGCTGCTGCGTTGGTAGGTTTGGGTGAGGGCCAGTTCCCGCAGGAGCCACTTGAGATCGAATTGGCGGGCGGCCAGTTCCTTGGCCAAGAGATCGAGTAATTCCGGATGGCTGGCGGGGTTTTGGATGTGAGCCAGATCCAACGGTTCCACCAAGCCGCGACCCATCATCAGAAACCATGCGCGGTTGGCAATATTACGTGTGAAATAAGGGTTGCTCCCAACTGTCATGCGCGTGGCGATCTCACGTATCGGGCTGAATTTGGGTGTTCCCAAAAATCGCTTGGTTCGATCAGGTGCCTCCAGCCATTCTTCGCCCTTCGGGAATTCCGGGATGACGATCTCTTCACCGAATGGAACGCGCGGTCCGGTGGATTTTTGGGTCTCGCTAAAAACTGAGCTGTATTCGAGCCCTTTCTTCATCAAGCCTTCGCTGACCCAGGCCACCTTGATCGTGTCGTTGGCGCGCTGCAGCTTCAGGTTTTGGTAGGCGGCAAACAGTCCTTGAAAATCGAGCTGCTTGTAGCTTTTCACCGAGAGATGTCTGTGACACTGGGCGCATTGGAGATCCACTCCCATGAACATCCGGCCGACATCCCGCGTGAGCCCGGGATGGTCGGTGGGGTTCTGGCCGTATTTCTCCAGTCGTTTGGTGAGGAAATAACCGGCACCGCGTTTGGCTTCATCCTTGAAGTCAGGTGCAATCATTTCGCGCACCATCACGTCCCACGGTTTGTTTTCTAGAAATGCTTTCTTTAACCAGCCGTTCCAATGCTCGTCGTTGCCGCGGCGTTCCATGAGCATCACATGAAACCGCTCGGCCATGGTCTCGGCCCACAAAGGTTCGGCAAAGAGCCGATCGATGAGGCGGGCGCGCTTGTCCTTGGCGGGATCAGCTAGAAATTCTTGAACGGCCGTCGCTGTGGGAATGCGCCCGGTAAAATCCAGCGTGGCGCGCCGTAAAAACTCCGCATCCGTTGCCGGCCCGGCGAGGGGTTGGGTGCCGGCTTGGGCGGCGATCAACCGGTCAATGGCCTTGTGCAACGGCTCCGCCGCCTGCCCGGGGTGGACGGACAGCCAAAGGCAAATGATGAGCAGGGCACGCATCAGCTCAAGTGAGACGTCACCCCAAACACCCGTGTTCAACGGGCATTGAGATTACTCAGGCGTGTCTTCGGTCTCGGTCGGTTTGGCGTCGCCGCCTTCCTTAACCGCAGGGGTTTTTTTGCCACCTTCCTTGGGCTGTTCCGGGGCCGGCTTGGGCAGTTCGCCCTTCTTGGCGGCCTCGAGCTTGGCGAGGAATTTTTTGGGATCTTTCTCGAAATCCTCCACGCAACCTTCGCAGCAGAATTTAACCGTCACACCCTCATGCTTGTGCACGTGTGCGCCGCCCATGCTCGCGAGATCTTCATCGGATACGAGGCACGTCTTGAGGGGATAATCGTCCGCCTTGGCACCGGTGTTTTCTTTGTGCTCACCCGGGCCGTGGTCCGGCTTGCCGTCGCCGTCGTGATCATGGTCATGATGGTCATGGGCTTCGCCGCAGCCGAGGAACAAGCCGCCGGCGATAAAGGTCACAGGAATCAGTTGGAACAGGGTCTTCATTTTCATGAGCCTAGTTTGCCGGATCAAACTGAGGAACGCCAGTTATTTTTAAGGGTTCGATAATTGCTTTTTCGGCGGGCGTATGGTTCAACGCACGGATGACACGCCAATTCGTTGCGGTTGCGGTTTCCTGTTGGCTGGCCCTTGCCGCGCAGGCGGAAAAGACGCTGGATGTCTACTGGGTAGATGTGGAGGGTGGTGCGGCGACATTGATTGTGACGCCGGCCGGTCAATCGATCCTGATTGATACCGGCAACCCCGGCACGCGCGATGCCGAACGCATCCATCAGGTGGCGACGAAGCAGGCGAAGCTGGAGAAGATCGATTTCCTGATCACCACACATTTCCATGGAGACCATTTTGGCGGTGCTGCGCCGCTCAGCCAGTTGATGCCCATCGGTATGGTGTACGACAACGGTATCCCGGTCCGTAACCCTGACCGCAATCGACAGGACCCGGCCTTTATTCTCAAGGTGCGGCCGTACAAAACTATGAAGGTGGATGGTCGCGAAGTGGTGCAGCCCGGTGCCACGCTGCCACTGAAACAGGTGGCCAACGCAGCCAAAGTGGACCTGACCTTTGTGGCGGCGGCACGCAAATTCATAGAGGCACCGAAAGGGGCGAAGAAAAATCCACTGACCGGTTCTGTGCCTGCCAAATCCGAGGATCTCTCGGACAATGCCAACAGCGTGGCTTCACTGATCACGCTGGGCGGGTTCCGGTTTCTCGACTGCGGTGATCTGACCTGGAACATGGAGGCCAAGCTGGTGGAACCGGTCAACCGCGTGGGCACGGTGGATGTCTATCAGGTCAATCATCACGGGCTCGCGACCAGCAACAACCCGGTGCTGATCAAGAGCGTGGCTCCCACCGTGAGTGTGATGAATAACGGCCACACTAAAGGCTGTTCACCCACCGCTTTTGCCGCGTTGACGACCACCAAGTCCATCAAAGCCATGTATCAGGTGCACAAAAATCTTCGGGCCGACGGCAAACAGAACAACACCGGCGAGGAATTTATTGCCAACCTAGGTGAACCCAAGGAGTGCAAGGCTTTTGCCCTGAAGATGTCCGTGGCTGCCGACGGCCAAAGCTACACACTCAGCAACCCCCGTAACGGTCACCAGCGCACCTTTAAGACGAGAGAACACAAGTGAATAGGGAATAGGCAGTAGGGAGTAGTGGTTTTACCCTACTCCCCATTCCCAACTCCCCACTCCCTCCCAATAATGGACTACTCACTCGAAAGCTACGATCGGCCGAAGCTGGAGACGCCCAATGGCGAGAAGCGCATTCTCATGCACTCGTGTTGCGCGCCGTGTTCGGGTGAGGTGATGGACGCGATGGCGGCAAGCGGAATTGAGACGACGATTTTCTTTTACAACCCCAACATCCACCCGCGCACCGAGTACGAGCTGCGCAAGGAGGAAAACATCCGCTACGCCGAGAAGCTGGGCATGGAGTTTGTGGATGCCGATTACGACACGGACAACTGGTTCGAACGCGTGCGCGGGTTGGAGCAAGAGCCCGAGCGCGGCGCGCGCTGCACGGTGTGTTTCGACATGCGTTTTGAACGTACCGCGCTGTACGCCGCCGAAAACGGCTACAATTTAATCAGCAGCACCCTCGGTATTTCCCGCTGGAAAAACATGGATCAAATCAACGCCAGCGGCACCCGCGCCGCCGCGCGCTGGGATGACATGACCTACTGGACCTTCAACTGGCGCAAACAAGGCGGCGCCGCCCGCATGATCGAGCTCTCCAAGCGCGAGGAATTTTACCAGCAGGAATACTGCGGCTGCGTCTACAGCCTCCGCGACACCAACGACTGGCGCCAACAAAACAACCGCGAAAAAATCGAACGCGGCGTGAAGTTCTACGGCAAGGCCGACGTGGATTAGTCTTGTTTGGCGTCACTGCCCACCAGTCGAAACGAAGGCGTCTTCGAGAATTTCATCAATCCGCACGACACCATCATATAGTCTGCTCGCGTCATGGTGCGGATGCGTCTGGCCAGAATCCAACTGGATATGGCCAAGTGCAGCTCGGTTATCACGAGGCAAATTTGGAATACGGCACCGCCATCAAGAATCAAGGCCGTCAACAGCAGCAAAAGGAAATACACCCCCAACGCATTCGCGATAGCTTCAACAGCCAAACCGGGCCTGCCAGCTGGCGGGATCGGCGCACCGTGCATCACGGCAACGACCGAGATGTGTTCTGGAAACACACGGTAAATGACGAGATAAGGAAAGCGCTTCAATGGACCCAGCCTTCCTTCCCGGTGGACGATGGGAAATATCTCAGGCTGATTACCGATGAGTTTAAACAGTGCGTCCAGCTTCGCTAAAAATCATGCCCCAAGCCGTGGCCTTGCTCTTCGTACCACAATACTGCCTCGGTCATGTCCGCCTGAGCATCGGAACGGATGATGAGCGTCCGGTTCACAACTTTTTCTCAATATCCGCCCGAACTTCATCCCAAGAACGACCGGCCTTGGGATCGGCTTCCAGTTCATCCATCCGACGGTTCAGTTCTGCGATTTGTGCCGGAGAAAGTTTCAACGCCGCCGCATCATCGGCGATGGAATCCCAAAGCTCACCCACAAGCTGCAGCCGATCTTCCACCGGCAATTCCCGCAACTGTTCAACCGTTGTCATGTCTTGAAAAATAACGGTGATGAGCCAATGAATCAAGTCACAGCAACAACGCCCCCACCGGCACGGTGTCTTCGCCGAATTCGGCGAGTTTGATTTGGGGGCCGGTGCTGTAAATTTCCATTAGGAACTCGGGCAGGTGTTGCTCGATGCTTTTGCGGAGGGGAACGCCAATCAGGGAGAGGCCGCCGCCGAGGGTGATGACTTGGGGATGGAACAGGTGGGTGACGTGCGACAGGGCAAAGGCGAGGTTGCGGGAGGTGGTTTGGAGAATCTCCTGAGCTAGGGGATCACCTTGGGCAAGGGCTTCGGTGAGGTGCTTGGCTTCGCCGCCGGAGGTGTCGCCGCACAGGGCGGCAAGCAGGCTCTCGGGATGTGAGCCGAGGGCGGCGCGGATGGCGCGATCGACGGCCCAGCCGGAGCAGCGGTCCTCCACGGTGGTGCCATCGGGATCCAGTCGCAGATGACCGACTTCGACTTCGCCGGGTTTATCGCCGTGATAAATTTTCCCCTCAATCACGAGGCCACCGCCGACGCCGCTGCCCATGTTCATGTAAAAGGCGGGATTGAACCCGCGCCCGGCGCCGCGCAGTGCCTCACCCAAGGCGGCAGTGTTGGCGTCGTTTTCGATGATGACCGGCAAACCGGTGAGTTCGTGCAACCAATCGCGCAGCGGGAAGCCGCTCCAGCCTTCGATCTGATGGGAGACGGCGACCGTGCCCGCAGCAATATCCACCGGACCGCCAAAGCCGACGCCAATGCGCTCGGGTTGATGCTCGGCGAGTATCGGCGGAAGTTCTTCAGCCAGACGGTCTCGGATCACCGGCCCACCGCCAGTGGGGTCCACGCTAAACCGGCAGCGATCAATGATACGCCCCTCAGCATCGCCCACCACGATTTGCTGCTTGGTCCCGCCAATCTCGATGCCGATACGGGTGCTCATCAGAGATCGCGATATACGTCTCGCCGGTGACGAATATGGGTGATGTCGATGAGCTCGGCTTCATCATCAATGGAATACACAACCCGATAATCGCCCACCCGAATGCGCCATAGATTTTTTCGGCCGCGCAATTTGGTGGCGCCGCGAGGGCGGGGGTTATCCATGAGTTTTTCGATTCGAGTCAGTACGCGGTCGGCAAGTTCAACCGGCAAATCTTCCAACTCCTTGCGGGCGGAACGCGCAAAGCTGATTTCAAATTCACCCATTGGCCTTGCGGCGGGCGTGGCGGCGTTTTATGGAAGCGAGGCTTTCGCGTGGCTCCTTGGCGCGATCTTCGGCCACGAGGCTGTCATAGAAATCCTCCCATGCCCGGCCATGCCGGCGCAGGTCGATTACGGCGGCAGTTTTCTTGCCGCCCTCGTCGATCATGTAAGAGATTCCCGTCATGCGAAAAGTCTAGCCCAAGCGCGTTGTTAAATCAACTGCAACGACTTCTCCGCCTCCGCGCTCCATTCGGCTTGGCGGTCGGCCATGTTCGCCTCGATGAGGTTTTCGTCGTAGGAAGGGATCATGGCTTTCATGCGCGCGTGGCCTTCGTCGGTTTTGAGGAGGTCACTAAAGCAGTCGTGCACAATCTCCAAAATGATGTTGGTGGAAACGGACGCACCGGGTGAAGCGCCGAGGAGGGCGGCGAGGGTTTTGTCTTCGTCCGACAACACCTCCGTGCCGAAGTGTACGATGCCGGCGTCGCCGTCTTCCTTTTTGATCGCCTGCACGCGGATGCCGGCGTCGATGAGGTCCCAATCCTCGGTGCGGGCGTCGGGATAAAAATTGCGCAGCTCTTTCATGCGAGTGTTCATGCTTTGCAAACCCTGTTGAACGAGGTAGCCGACCAGAGGGATGTTGTGCAGGCCCACTTTGATGAGCGAGGCGATGTTGTCCATGCGAATGGAGCCGGGTAGATCCCAGAAGCTGCCGCCGCCGTGCAGAAACTTCGTGGTCCACGCGGCGTACGGGCCGAAGAGCAGGGATTTCTTGCCATCGATGATGCGCGTGTCCAAATGCGGCACGGCCATGGTTGGCGCCGCGCCGGGCGACATACCGTACACCTTGGCAACGTGTTGCTCGACCACCTCCGGCTTGTCGCACCGGAGCCATTGGCCGCCGATGGGGAACCCGCCGAAGCCTTTGCTCTCGGCGATGCCGGATTTTTGCAGCAACGGCAGGCTGCCGCCGCCCGCGCCGATGAACACAAACTTCGCCGAGTTGGTAAACCTGCGGCCGGTTTGCAGATCTTTCACCTCCACGTCCCAGCCGGCCTTCGTGCGGGCGAGATTGGTCACACGATGTTCGGTGGCGTAGCCGCAGCCGTCCTGTTCGCCGAGCCATTGCACGAGCAGATCGGACAATGCACCGAAGTTGACGTCCGTGCCGCGATCCATCTTGGTGGCGGCGATGGGCGTATCATCGCGGCCGGCCAATAGCAGCGGCGCCCATTCGCGGATGGTGTCGCGATCCTCGGTGTACTCCATGCTGCTGAAAAAATGATGGGCACTCATGCCCTTGTGGCGTGAGCGGAGGAAGTCCACCTGTTCCTGGCCGTATACAAAGGCGATGTGCGGCACGGCGTTCACGAATTGTTTCGGGTCCGCAATCATCCCGCTGCGCACGGCGTAGCCCCAAAAATATTTGGACTGCTCGAATTGATCGAAGATCTCAATCGCCTTGGCCACATCCACTTCGCCGTCCGCGCTGCGGTTGGGGGTGTAGCTCAGCTCGCAAATGCCCGCGTGGCCGGTGCCGGCATTGTTCCAGCCGTTGGAGCTCTCCTGTGCCAGCTCGGCGGTCACCTCGTAGAGCTGAATCTTCAGGTTCGGCTGCAGGTTTTTGAGCACCGCACCGAGCGTGGCGCTCATGATGCCGCTACCGATCAGGATGACATCCGGATCCTCAATATGTTGACCACTACTCATGAAAGGGCCGACAACATGGAAAAAAAACGCGGGCAAGCCAAGCAAACGGTGCATTGAAATGCCCGGGAGGCCCGCTACAATGGCCGCCGATGTGCGCCCGTTTCACATGGATGCTGCCGGCCTTGTTATTGCTGACCGGCTGTGCCTCCGTGTCCACGGCCGTCCAGTACGCCATCATCCGGCCGTTCATTAATGACCCGAAACCCCTGCATTTGGCCGCGCAGTCCGGTGACACCGCCGCCGTCCGGCAGTTGCTGGCTGATGGGACCAAGGTGGACGCCACCGCCTACGGACCGGCCTGGACGCCGTTGCACATGGCTACGCGTGAGGGACATCTGGACTCCGTGAAACTGCTGGTGGCCCATGGCGCGGATGTAAACCGGGCCGATCGCGCCGGCGATACACCTTTGAAGCTGGCCGAAGCGCACCCGTCTGTTGCAGATTTTCTCCGCCAACACGGGGCCATACCCCAAACCAATCCATAACATGATCATGAACCGATTGTTGATAGCCCTCCTGCTCAGTTCCATGCCGGCGTTGGCCGCGGAATTTGCGGCGGCGGACCTGGAATTCTTTGAGAAAAAAATCCGGCCCGTGCTGGCGGAGCATTGTTTCAAGTGCCACAGCGCGGACGCCAAAAAGCTGAAGGGCGGCCTGTTGCTCGACCACCGCGCCGGTGTGCTGAAGGGCGGCGATTCCGGGCCGTCCATCGTCAGCGGCAAGCCGGCGGACAGCCTGCTCATCGAGGCGATCGGCTACGACAATGTGGATCTGGAGATGCCGCCGCGCGGTCGGCTGAGCGACCAGCAGATCGCCGACCTCACCGAGTGGGTGAAACGCGGCGCACCGTGGCCCAAGGAGGCCGCCAAAGGTCCTGGTGCACAGGATCATTTCAACCTCGCCGAACGCAAGGCCGATCACTGGGCCTGGCAACCGGTGAAAGCAACGCAACCGCCCAAGGTGAAACAGGCCGATTGGCCCGCTTCGCCAATTGACCGATTCATCCTCGCCAAGCTGGAAGCAGCCGGCCTCAAGCCCGCCGGTCCCACCGACAAGCGCGCGCTGATTCGTCGTGCGTACTTTGACCTGATCGGCCTGCCGCCCACACCGGAACAGGTGCAGGCCTTCGTGGCCGACAAGTCGCCCAAGGCCTTTGAGAAGGTCGTGGACGGATTGCTCGCCTCGCCGCACTTCGGTGAACGCTGGGGTCGCCATTGGCTGGACCTGATGCGTTACGCGGAGACGTTCGGGCATGAATTCGATTTCATGAACCAGGAAGTGTGGCGCTATCGCGACTATGTCATCCGCGCCTATAACGAGGATGTGCCCTACGATCGCTTTGTGAAGGAACACATCGCGGGCGATTTGCTCAAGCCGCGCTACGCCAAGAACGGCGGCTGGAACGAAAGCCGGCTCGCCACTGCCTGGTGGTGGCTCGGCCAGCATTGCCACTCGCCGGTGGATGTGCGCGCCTATCAGGCCGAGGTGATCGACAACCAAATCGACGTCATCGGCAAGGCCTTCCAAGGCATGACCATCGCCTGCGCCCGCTGTCATGATCACAAGTTTGACGCCATCAGCACGGCCGATTACTACGCGCTCTACGGCCTGATCGAAAGCGGCAGTTTCTCGCATGGCGCGGTGGATGGCCCGGAGAAATTCACTGCCCTGCAAAAGGGCTTGGCGGATTTGAAACAAAAAATCCGGCCGTCCCTGCCCAAGATTGATGTCGATCCACCCGCACCGGCTGCGGCCAACTCAAAATACCAACTCATTTCAGATATCCGCAAAACCCAGGGCCGTGACTGGTTTACCGACGGCGAGGCCTGGGCCGATGCGCTCACCAAGCCCGGCGATTTCACCGTGAACGCCAAGGCCGCGCGCCGCACGTTGCCCAACTGGCTGCACAGCGCCAAGCTCAGCCGCAAACTGCAGGGCACGCTGCGGTCGCCCACCTTCACGCTGTCCGAAAACCACGTGCACCTACTCACCATGGGCCGCGATGTGCGCATCAATCTGGTGGTGGACAATTTCAAGATCATCCGCAATCCCATCTACGGCGGTCTCACGCGCAACATGAACAACGAGGAACCGCACTGGGAAGTGTTCAACGTGTCCATGTGGAAAGGCCACCAGTGTTACATCGAGATTGCGGACCTCACCAATAGCGATCCCGCCGGCCGCGGCTCCGGAGCCGATGGCTGGGCCGCGGTGCAGCAGCTGTGGATCTCCGCCGAGGGCCGCCCGCCCGCCGGGGCGTTGACCAAGCGGCCGGCCGAGGTGCCACTCGCCGTGGAGGCCCTGCCGCATGGAGCCGCTTACCAAAAACTTGCCGATTCCGTGGCACGCCCAACCGTGGTGCCCGTGATGCTCGAGGGCACGGCGCGAAATGAAAAAGTGTTCATCCGCGGCAGCCACAAGAATCTCGGCACCGAAGTGCCGCGGCGTTTTCTCGAGGCGCTGGATGTCGCGCCCGCCGCCGACCAGACCGGCCGGTTCGAGCTCGCCAAACACATCGCCGATCCCGCCAATCCGCTGACCGCCCGCGTGTACGCCAACCGCATCTGGCATCACCTGCTGGGTCGCGGCATTGTGCCCAGCACGGACAACTTCGGCGTGCTCGGCGAGGCCCCCACCCATCCCGCCCTGCTCGATTGGCTCGCCAATCATCTCGTGCAGAAAGGCTGGTCCACCAAGGAAATCATCCGCACCGTCATGCTCTCACAAACCTATCGCATGAGCAGTCGGCCAACGGATGCCGCCGCCGAGGAAAAAGATCCCACCAACGCATTGTTACACCGCATGCGTGTGCGGCGCCTGCAGGGCGAGGCCATCCGCGATGCCATCCTCGCGGTCAGCGGGCGGCTGGATAAAAATATGTTTGGCCCCCCCGTGGCCGTGCACCTCACCTCGTTCATGGAAGGCCGCGGCCGGCCGCGATCCGGCCCGGTGGACGGCGCGGGCCGCCGCACCGTGTATCAGGAAGTGCGCCGTAATTTCCTGTCACCCATGATGCTCGCCTTCGACATGCCGCAGCCGCTCTCCACCTTCGGCCGCCGCACCACCTCCAATGTGCCCGCGCAGGCGCTCATCATGATGAACGACCCCTTCGTGGTGGAACAATCCAAGCTCTGGGCCAAGCGCCTCCTCGCTGCTGATCCCGATGATGCCGCCCGCGTGCGGGCCGCCTACGCTCTGGCCTTCAGCCGCGAGCCTAGCGCGGATGAACAAGCCACGGCAGCCGCTTTCCTCACCGCCCAAGCCAAGGCCCACGGCGAAGCCCAGCCCGGCGAAAAAGCCTGGGCTGATTTCTGCCACGCGTTGTTCAACGTGAAGGAATTTGTGTTTGTGAACTAACGTAACGTATCGGATTGAGGCAGCGTATTCCTTACACATGTCCGCCATTCAGGCAGAAAAATTGACGCGCGTATTTCACGTGGGCAGCGAAGAGGTGAGGGCTTTGGATGGCTTATCCATTTCCGTGCCGGACCATGAATTGGTGGCCGTGACGGGCCCCAGCGGTTCAGGAAAGAGTACGTTAATGGCGCTATTGGGCGGATTGGACACACCGAGTGGGGGGCGGGTCAGTGTGCATGGGCAGGCGTTGGAACGGTTGGCACCAGAGGAGTTGGCGGCATACCGGCGCGATGCGGTGGGGTTTGTATTTCAGGATTTCTTTTTACTCAGTCACTTGACTGCTGAAGAAAACGTGGAGGTGCCGTTAAAGTTAGCCGGTGTGGATCGGGTGGGGCGCCAGGAGCGGGCCCGGGAGTTAATTGAACTGGTGGGACTCGGCCACCGAGGAGATCACCGACCCCAACAATTATCCGGCGCGGCACGACAACGGGTAGCCATTGCACGAGCTTAGGGGAATCGCACGCAGTTAATATAGGCGGATGAAA
>JAYQQG010000077.1:5817-16965 GCA_038145765.1 Verrucomicrobiales bacterium | reverse complement strand
CCCGTAATCACACCAACGCGGTCAATCCGGCTATCAAATCTTTGAACTATCTGAACAACATTCTCGCCAAGATCGAGGCGATCAATGCCGGATGCGTGGAAGCGATCATGCTCAACAGTCAGGGGTTTGTCGCCGAATGCACCGGGGATAATGTGTTTATGCTAAAGGACGGACAGTTGCTCACACCGCCGTTAGCCGCCGGGGCACTGTACGGAATCACGCGCGGGGTGGCCATTGAGTTGGCTGAATCACTGGGGATGGAGGTCAGCGAACCGAATTTAACACGGTACGACCTCTATAATGCCGACGAGGTATTCATTACAGGCACTGCGGCGGAAGTCGTTCCGGTGGTGAAGATTGATGGGCGGCAGATCGGCACAGGTAAGCCCGGCAAGTTGACCAAAAAATTGATTAAAGCTTATCAGAATTTGACGAACTCCACCGGCGAGGCGATATAGAGAAACGATGAAGTGTTGCCAGCCAGATTGTGAGAACGAGGCCACGGTGCACCTGACCGAGATCGTCAATGGTCAGATGAAGAAAATCGACCTGTGTGAGGAATGCGCCAAGGACAAGGGGGTGACCGATCCGCAAGGATTCGCGCTGGCCGATTTATTGTTGGGCTTAGGGGCCTCATCCGAGATGGAGTCGGTGAGCGCGGAGTTGGAGTGTCCGACCTGCGGGTTTGCACAGGCAGATTTCAAGAAGACCGGTCGACTGGGTTGTTCCACGTGCTACACCATTTTTGCCGAGCCGTTGGAGGGAATGCTCAAGCAAATGCATAAAGGCACCCAGCATGTGGGCAAGGTGCCGAAGGCGCTACGGGCACAACTGGATGTCACCAAGCAGCGCGACACCCTGACCGAGCAATTGCAGAAAGCGATTGAAACGGAGAATTACGAGGAGGCCGCGCGGTTGAGGGATCAATTAAAGGAACTGGAATCAGTCGGCTCGACGGAGGAGGAATCCTGATGGAATTGCTTGATTTCCTCACTCCTTCGGATGAGCTCTCGGCCCATGGTGGCCCGGAGGATCACGTAGTGTTGTCCAGCCGGGTGCGTTTGGCGCGCAACATTGCCGGGGTGCCGTTTCCGGGCCGAGCCAAAAAGGCTAGTCGCGAGGAATGCTGTGGCTTGATCCGGCCGGCCGTATCCGGTGCCTCCGCCATGCGGGGCGGCTTTAACAGTGGGATGGGCGATCTGAAGGTGCTCGATAAGCAATTGCTGGTGGAACGGCATTTGATCAGCCGCGAACATGCCGCCAAGGGAAGCGGAAGTGCGTTGGTGTTGAACAAGAACGAGACGCTCAGCGTAATGGTCAATGAGGAGGATCATCTCCGGATGCAGGCGTTGTTGCCGGGGATGCAGATCAAGCAGGTCTGGCAGAAGATCGACCGGTTTGACACGAGTTTGGAAAAGAAGCTCGAGTATGCCTACGACGCGAGCTACGGCTATCTGACGGCCTGCCCCACGAATCTGGGGACAGGGATTCGCGTGAGTGCGATGCTGCATTTACCGGGGTTGGTGTTGACCGATCAGGTGAACCAGATTGTGCAGGCGGTGACCAAGTTAGGGCATGCGGTGCGGGGATTGTACGGTGAAGGCACCGAGGCGCTCGGGCATATTTTCCAGGTCAGCAACCAGATGACCCTGGGTGAAAGTGAGGCTGATATTATCGAGCGCATCCACAAGGTGGTGCTCCAGATCATCGAACACGAGACCAACGCGCGGGCCACGTTGCAACAAGGTAAACCGAAGGAATTATTCAATCATATCGGGCGCGCCTACGGCGTATTGGCTAATGCGCACATCGTGAGCAGCAAGGAATCGATGAATCAACTGTCGCTCATACGGCTCGGTGTGAAGCTGGGGATGTTTGAGGATCTGGAGACCTCGGTAGTGGATGAGCTCTTTTTGGTGACACAACCGGCGCATTTACAGCAGTTAGTGGGGGAAAAATTGTCCGGTGAAGAGCGCGATGTGCACCGGGCTGATTTGCTGCGCAGCCGGCTGAGTGGCGTACGCGGGCCACAGGTTTCCCAATAGGAGGGGGAAACGCCGTCAATCCGTCTAATTCCCGAGGAATATGCGGCTTGATGGGCATAAGTTGGCATCCGGATTGCTGGACGAAACGGGGGATTTCAGTTAATTTAAATTTTGAGCGATGAGTGACGAGGGCATGAGCAATTTCACGCCGCGAGCCCAGCAGGTGCTGGCGCTGGCGCGCAAGGAAGCGGACCGGTTCAACCACAACTTTGTGGGCACCGAGCATTTACTGCTTGGTCTCATCAAGCTGGGGCAGGGCGTGGCGGTCAATGTGCTGCAGAAAATGGGGCTCGACCTAGAAACGGTGCGGCTGGAGGTCGAGAAACAGGTGGGCACGGGCCCGGACCAAAAGCAGGTCGGCAATATTCCCTACACCCCGCGTGTCAAAAAAGTCCTCAACCTCGCCTCCAAAGAAGCCAAGCAACTCCAGCATACCTACGTTGGCACGGAGCATATTCTGCTCGGCCTGTTGCGTGAAGGCGATGGCGTCGCCGCGCGGGTGCTCAAGAATCTTGATATCGATATCGAACAAACCCGACAGGAAATTCTCAAGGAACTCGATCCCAACTTCGCCATGAGCGACGAGGAGATCGAAGAGGAAGAGGAAGGCGAAGAGACGGCGCCCACCAAGGGCGGCAAAAAGGGCAACAAGACACCCGCCCTGCGTGCCTTCGGTCGCGATCTTACGGAGATTGCCCGCAAGGGGGAAATGGATCCGGTGATCGGCCGCGCGGACGAGATCGAGCGAGTGATTCAAATTCTGTGCCGCCGCACGAAAAACAATCCGGTGCTGCTCGGGGAAGCCGGTGTGGGCAAGACGGCCATTGTCGAAGGGCTCGCTCAGGAAATTGTGGCCGGCAATGTGCCGGAGATTTTGCGCGATCGACGCGTGGTGACGCTGGACCTGGCCCTGATGGTGGCCGGCACCAAGTATCGGGGACAGTTCGAGGAGCGCATTAAGGCGGTGATGGACGAAATTCGCCGGGCCAAGAATGTGATTCTCTTCATCGACGAGTTACACACCATTGTGGGGGCGGGTTCCGCCGAGGGCACGATGGATGCCAGCAACATCATCAAACCCGCCTTGAGTCGGGCAGAGCTTCAATGCGTGGGCGCCACGACACTCAATGAATATCGCAAATACATCGAGAAAGACGCGGCACTAGAGCGCCGGTTCCAGACCGTCAAAGTCGAGGCTCCGTCGATTGGTGAAGCAGTGGAAATTCTCAAAGGCCTACGTGGCAGGTATGAGGATCATCACAACGCCGAGATCTCTGACGAAGCAGTGGAGGCTTCCGTAAAGCTTTCCGATCGCTACATCACCGCGCGGTATTTGCCGGACAAGGCGATTGATGTGATGGACGAGGCCGGCTCCCGCGCCCGCATCAAGACCATGACCCGCCCGCCTGAGATCAAGGAACTCGAGCAGAAGATCGAGGAGATCAAGGAGAAGAAGGAAGAGGCGATCAAGGAGCAGGATTTTGAGCGTGCGGCGGCCATGCGCGACGAAGAAAAGCAGGCCAAGGAAACCCTTGAAAACTCCATGGAGGAATGGAAGGCCGCCAGTGCGGACAATCGTGTGGTGATTTCTGATGAAGACATCATGCAGGTGATTTCCAAATGGACAGGAATTCCACTGCAGCGCATGGAAAAAGACGAGATCAAGAAACTCCTCAGTATGGAGAAGACACTGGAGGAGACGATCATCGGCCAGAGCGATGCGGTGGAGGCCTTGAGCAAGGCATTGCGTCGTTCGCGTGCGGATCTGAAAGATCCGATCCGGCCCATTGGTGCATTTGCGTTACTGGGCCCCACGGGCGTGGGTAAAACGCTTTTGGCCAAAACCATTGCCAAGGAATTGTTTGGCGATCCCAAGGCGCTCATTCAGATCGATATGAGCGAGTATATGGAGAAATTCGCCAGCTCGCGTTTGGTTGGATCCCCCCCGGGCTACGTCGGCTTCGAAGAGGGGGGGCAATTGACCGAACAGGTGCGTCGCCGACCGTATTCGGTGGTGTTATTTGATGAAATCGAAAAGGCGCATCCGGATGTCTCCAACATGCTCCTGCAGATTCTGGAAGAAGGCAAGCTGACCGACAGTCAGGGGCGATCAGTGGATTTTCGGAACACGATCATTTTACTGACCTCCAATGTCGGGGCCGAAAGCGCCAAGAAAAGCAAATCGATCGGGTTCAACAATTCGGATGACGAAGTCGATTACGAGAAGATGAGGGAGCTGATTATGGATGAGGCCAAGAAGGCGTTTCGTCCGGAGTTCCTGAACCGGCTCGACGATGTGATCGTATTCCATGCGCTCGACAAGGAAGCCTTGATGAAGATTCTCGACCTCGAGATTGGCAAGGTAGTGAAGCGATTGGAGAAAAAGGACATTAATTTGGTCCTCGACGCGAAGGCCCGCGATTTTCTTGTGGAAAAGGGGCACGACCCCGAGTACGGAGCGCGGCCAATGCGGCGTGCGGTGGAGCGGTTCATGGAGGACCCGCTTGCCGAGGAAATTTTGCGGGGTAAGCTAATTGAGGGGCAACCGATTCAAGTATCGGCGGACGAAGATAAGCTCACCTTTACGCAGAAATCGGCCGCCGAGACCGCGGTGGCCGGCGACTAATTCGCGTCCGGCGGGACGTAACCAAAGGAGTGAGGTGGCATGAGCGCCGCCAAGGGGGAAATATCCAGCTTTGTGGAAGGCATGGGCCGCGTGGCGCTGTTGGCGTGCGAGGTGTTCCGTTCGCTGTTCACCGTGCGCCTGAACTGGGCCGAGTTCATGAAGCAAATGCACTTCATTGGCCTAAAGTCGCAATTTGTGGTTCTCACCACCGGCGCTTCCACGGGCATGGTTTTTTGCGCGCAAACCTTCTACCAATTTCACAAGGTTAAAATGGACACTGCCACGCTCAGTGTGGTGGGGGTGGCGATGACCAGTGAACTGGGGCCGGTGTTGGCCGGGCTGATGGTGGCCGGGCGTGTGGGGGCGGCGATGACGGCCGAGTTGGGGACCATGAAGGTTACGGAACAAATCGATGCGCTGCGTACCATGGCGACTCACCCGGTGGATCATCTTGTGGTGCCGCGGGTGTTGGCCACCGTGATCTCCATGCCACTGCTCACCGTGCTGGCTTGGGCCGTGGGAATCTTTGCGGCGATGATACTGGCCAGTTCGCTACTTGGGATTGAATCGGCGTTTTCCCTGAAGCACATGTATTTTTACTCGGATGAAGAGGATATCTTCATGGGCGTGATTAAGGCGCTTTTCTTCGGCTTATTGATTTCGCTGATCAGCTGTTACCGCGGCTTGAATTGTCGCAACGGGGCCGAAGGTGTGGGCCGCGCCACGAACGAGGCGGTGGTGCATTCCTGCATCGCTATATTGGTCTCAAACTTTTTCCTGACCCTCTTTTTGCGGGGTTTGCTCTATTAGGTGATGATTGAGGTTTCACAAATCCGCAAAAGCTTCGGTGAACAGATCGTATTGAATTCGATTTCATTCACAGTGAAGGCTGGGGAAAGTGTGGCGATCATTGGCCGGAGCGGCACGGGGAAAAGTGTTCTCATCAAGCATTTGCTGGGCCTCTTGTCGCCGGACGCAGGTGCCGTCCGAGTGGAAGGTCAGGATTTGGTGGGCATGACTGAGCGGGAATTGCTGGGTGTGAGGCAAAAATTCGGCATGTTGTTTCAGGGCGCAGCCCTGTTCGATTCCATGAATGTCCATGATAACATCGCCTTTCCCCTGCACCGATCTGGTGTGACTGAACCGGACGAGATCAACCGGCGCGTGGATGAGGTGCTTGGTTTGGTGGAGTTGCCCGGAGTGGGCGGAAAAATGCCGGCCGAGCTGTCCGGTGGCATGCAGAAACGCGTCGGATTGGCCCGGGCGATTGTGCATCGGCCACAGATCATCCTCTATGACGAGCCGACCACGGGACTGGACCCGGTAGTGGCCGACAGCATCGACCAGCTCATGATGCGCGTGCGCGACCAGTATAGCGTGACCTCCATCGTGATCACCCATGACATGCGCTGTGCCCGGCGGATGGGACAACGAATTATTTACCTCCAGGAAGGACAAGTTTATCTGGACGCCCCAGCAGAGGAGGTCTTCAATTCAGAAGATCCGCAGGTCGGTCGGTTTATTCGGGGCGAGGCGGATTTGAAGGAGGTGGATTTCTCATGAGCGGCGGACGCTTGGAATTCAAGGTGGGACTGTTTGTCATCGTGCTGCTGGCTTTGGCGGCCGTGATGAGCATTAAGTTCAGCGAATCAGGCTTCGGCCTGCGAAAGACCTATTCCCTAACACTGCGCACATCGGATGCCGGGACGATCATCCGGGATTCGCCCGTGTTAATGTCCGGCGTGAAAATCGGTTATGTCGATGGGTTTGATCTTACCGAGGATGGGACGGAGGTGTTGATCAACGTCGAGTTGTATCGTGAATACAGCAAGGTTGTCCGCGAAGGGGTTACGTTCCGAATTAAGTCCAGTGGCTTTCTGGGGGATCAATACATCGGCGTATTTCCCGGGCAAAAACTGGGCAAGCCTCTGGTCGCTGGGACTGAGCATTCCTGTGAACCGCCATTCGACGTGGAGCAGGTTGGCCAAAAGGTCAGCGGTCTGATTGAGCGCGTGAATGGTGCGGTAGCCAAGATCGATTCACTGGTCGGCAACGTGAACACGAACTTGTTAGGACCGGAATCCGTACAGAACATCAACACAGCCATTGCGGAATTCCGCGCGACTTCAGAAAAGCTGAACCGGATTTCCACGAAAGTGGATGGCTTGATCACCACCAACGGACCTGCCTTGACCGAGGGGATGTCAGAGTTGAGTGCGTTTGCCCGTGAATTGCGGGGGTTGGTGCAAACCAATGCGCCGGTGGTACAGGCCAGTATTACCAACTTTAACCACAGTATGGCCAATTTCACAGGCTTCACCGAACAGTTGCGTAATGCCATGGCCACCAATGCGCCGGCAATTCATACGAGCGTGACCAATTTCGCCGCCTTCACACGGCGTCTACATACCTCGGCTGGGGAATTGGAGGTTTTGATTGCCACCAATGCGCCCACCGTGCAGAGCGCACTCAGCAATATCGAAGCCTTTTCCGTGAAATTGGACAAGACCACCGCAGATCTGCAATCCACCCTCGCCAACAACCGAACCAATATCACCGCCGTGGTGGAGAATCTGGCCACCGCTACCGAGAACATCAAGGGTATCACCCAAAGTGCCAACCGGATCCTGGATGAAATTGAATCCGGCCAAGGATTGGCAGGCGGGTTGTTGAAGAACGAGGAAATGCGTCTCCAGTTTCAGGCCGTACTCACCAATCTCAACGGGACGGCCATCCATTTCTCTAATCTGGCGAGCAACCTCAACGCGCGCGGGATTTTCTACAAACCCAAACCCGAGCGGCTCATTGATCTGCCTCGCAGTATCAAGCCCAAATAATATGGACCGTGTGACCGTGTTCACGGCGTTCAATCCCGTGCAGGCCCAGATTATTTGCACCCGACTCCAGACTGCCGGACTGGATGCCACGGTGGAAGGGGAAGCGGCCGCCTTGAGCATGGAGGGTTACTCGCTTGCCACGGGCGGTATTCGCGTGCAGGTTCCGTCACCACAGGAAGCCGAGGCGCGCCGGTTGATTGAGGCGGATGAAGAAGACCAATCCTAATCTTTGGAAAAAGCTCCAGACTCAACTGGCACCCGGAGAATTGAAGATGGATGCAGCGGCTCTCCAGTCGCACAGCGGTGACAAATGGTTCGCCACCGGCCGGCCCGAGGCCGTGGCACTCCCGCGTTCGGCTAAGGCCGTCAGCACTATTCTCAAGTTCGCCCATCGGCACCAGATTCCGGTGACCCCGCGTGGGGCTGGTCATGGCTATGTTGGCGGCTGTGTGCCGTTGCAGGGCGGCATCGCTCTTTCGGTGGCGCGCATGCGGCGGATTAAGGAGATCCATGAAAACGATTTTGTGGCCGTGGTGCAGCCGGGTGTCATCACGGCCGATCTGCAGGCCAAGGCCGAGGCCAAAGGGTTGTATTACCCCCCAGATCCGGCCAGCCGGGCCGATTGCAGCCTCGGTGGCAATGTGGCAACCAATGCTGGCGGCCCGCGCTGCCTGAAATATGGTGTCACCTCCGATTACGTGCTGGGACTCGAAGTGGTGTTGCCGGATGGCACCATCACGCGGGTGGGCAGTCGCACTCACAAAAACAAAACCGGCTTTGATTTTCCGCGATTTTTCACCGGCAACGAAGGTCTGCTTTGTGTGGTCACAGAGATCACCTTAAAACTTTTGCCGCTGCCGCCGTATCGGGCGGCCTTATCGGTGGGGATGCCTTCCATCGCCGCGGCGGCCAGAGGGTTGCGGGCAATCTTCAAGGCCGGTTTTCTTCCGAGCGCTTTGGAGATTGCGGATGAATTCACCCTCAAGGCGGCTACAAAACGTACCGGCAGTCGGCGTTTATCCGGTTGCCGTGGGCATTTGATTGTGGAACTGGACGGGCAGGAAAACAGTGTTCGGGGCGAATTACGCACCGTGAAACGGCTTCTGCAACCGCTGAAACCTAAGTTTGTGGATCAGGCACTCGGGATGGAAGCCGTGGAAGCCATTTGGCAATTGCGCCGGGAATTTTCTTATTCATTACGCGACACGGGATTGGTGAAGTTGAACGAAGACATCGTCGTGCCCCGTGGTTGTCTGGAAAAGCTCCTGGCCTTTACCGGTCGCCTGCAAAAACGGCACGGAATGCCGGTGGCGTGTTTCGGGCATGCCGGAGATGGAAACATTCATGTCAATGTGATGGTCGACGACAAGCAGTCTGGCCATGAAAAGCGGCGGGACGCGGCATTGGATGAATTGTTTCGCTGGGTTGTCCGGCATGATGGCGTCATCACCGGTGAACACGGGATCGGGGTTGCGAAGAAACGCTGGTGGCCGCTGGCCGCCGGGCCTGAGGTGCGGGCGCTGCATCAATCGGTGAAGACTGCCATTGATCCCAAGGGGATCATGAACCCCGGCAAGTTTCTTTAGGGTCGAGCCAAGGCCACCGTAAGGGTGCGACCGGCCAGTTCTGAGTCATTCAACGTCGCGATGGCCTGTTGAGCGCCGTCAGCATGGGCCATTTCAATGAACCCACACCCATTCGAACGGTTGCTGGCGCGTTCACGGATATGCGAAACTTCCAGAACTTCACCGGCTGACGCAAAATGTGCAGCGAGATCTTCGTCCGAAATCTTGAAGGGCAGGTTGCCGACGTACAACGTATTGGCCATGGGCGGAGGAAACCATGTCGGCTCGGCCGGTTCAAGCCCGATGCACGAGCACGACGAATTCCCCTTTGGGTTTCCGTTCGGCATAGTATTCGCCTAATTCGGCCGGTGTGCCGCGCAGGAATTCCTCAAATTTCTTCGTTAATTCCCGGGCCAAAACCACCTGCGCCTCCGGCCATTGAGCTTGCAATTCGCCCATAAGCTTGGCGATCCGGTGAGGCGATTCATAAAGACATAATGTGCCGGGCACCCCATCCAAAGCCTTTAATTTGCGCGCGCGTGCCCCACTTTTGTGAGGGAGAAAGCCGGCAAAATGAAATGCTTCTGTGGGTAAGCCGCTGGCCGGCAGGGCCGCCGCGAGGGCGCACGCGCCCGGCACACTTTCCACTCGATGACCTGCCTCCAGCACGGTCCGAACGATGCGCTCACCGGGGTCACTAATACCGGGAGTGCCGGCGTCACTGATTAAGGCAATGGTTTCTCCCCGAGAAAGACGGGCTAATAAATCACCGGATCGTTTGGCCTCGTTAAACTTATGGCAACTGAGCAATGGCGCCTCGATTTCGTGCGCCCTGAGAAGCTGGCGCGCATGCCGAGTATCTTCGGCCGCCACTATCGAGCATTCACGCAAGGTGCGTAGCGCGCGCAAGGTGATATCCTCCAGGTTGCCGATGGGTGTGGCGACGAGGTAAAGCGTGCCGGGTTGGAGCGGTGCCGGAGGCATGCGGGATGAAACACCGCAAGGAGGGTGGCGTCCACCAGATTCGCATTGCGTTTTTATAGTGCGGAGTTATGTTCGCTGGCCGCATGCTGGCGCCAGAGGAGAACACAACGCTGCCGCCCACCTACCGATGGCCCTATTTTGTAGGCGGGTTTGTGATCCTTTGGGTGGTATTGACCGTGGTCTGGATGCTGTGGGGCGTGAAACAAACTAAAGCCGAACGGGAAATGCGAGAACGGCTTGATGCGTTTGGGAATGAGAAAACCAATTCAATCAATCAGTTGAACCATGAATAATGTTTATCCGATCACCGGCATCGTCGTGATGCTTGGTTTGGGGTTGGCCTGCAAGCCTCAAGACACTACGGAAGGTGGCGGTCCTAAAGTTCCAGGGGATTCCGAGGTTGTGGGCACAGAACCATTTGAATCAGAAACAATGGTATGGATCGATGGAGGGAGTTATCAAATGGGATTTGCCACGGGCCAACAAGATGAGCAGCCCGTGCACACGGTGAAGTTGGATGGGTTTTGGATTGGGAAATACGAGGTGACCAATGCCGAATTTGAGGCGTTCACCAAAGAGAGCGGTTACAAGACCATTGCTGAACGCGTGCCGAATGTTGAGGATTATCCAGATATCCCGCCTGAGAAGCGTAAAGCCGGATCGATCGTGTTTGTCAAACCCACTGAAGATATTCCTGTGGAGATGTTGAAAAATCACAATATGTTTGGTGCATGGTGGGATTATGTTTTCGAGGCAAGCTGGCGGCTGCCAGAAGGGCCGGGTAAACCGGGCTATCAGGATAAAATGGATCACCCCGTGGTGCATATTTCATACTTTGACGCGATGAAATACTGCGAGTGGAAGACCAAAAAGACGGGGATCAAACACCGTTTGCCAACCGAGGCTGAGTGGGAATATGCCGCCCGTGGAGGGTTGAAAGGCAAAGAATACATATGGGGCGATGAACAGGAGCCGGAGGGCAGGATCATGGCGAATATCTGGCAAGGCCGTTTTCCAAAAGAAAACACCAAAAAAGACGGGTACTATACATCCGCGCCTGTGGGGAAATATCCCCCCAATGGTTATGGGTT
>JAYQQG010000077.1:0-5807 GCA_038145765.1 Verrucomicrobiales bacterium | reverse complement strand
TGATTGGTACATGCCAAATTATTACGGGAAAAGCCCGATCTCCAATCCCAAAGGTCCGAATGAAAGCTATGATCCCAATGAGCCCAATCAATGGAAGCGGGTGCAGCGCGGTGGCTCATTTTTGTGCTCCGATCTCTATTGCGGTTCATTTCGCCCCAGTCGGCGAATGAAAACCACCCCGGACACCGGCATGAGCCATGCCGGGTTCAGAGTGGTGGCCGAAGCGCCGGCTCCCAAAAAGTAGCTTGTGGAGATTAACGCCGACTAGCAGTTTCTTTGGGCTGAGTAATCGGCCAGAGGACGCTTCGAGTGCGGGCGGTGCGCAAGAAGTTTTCGAATTCTTCGATCACCTTCGGATTCAAGCTGGCAACATTTTGTGTTTCCGACGGGTCACGCTTCAAATTGTATAACTCGAGCGCTTTTCCGGGAGCAGGCCGGATGACTTTCCAGTCGCCCTTGCGCGCGGCTTGTTGTGAACCGTACTCGTGCATTTCCCAGTAGAGGTAATCGTGTTTTTTGAATTGTTCCTGGCCAATCAGAGTGGGCATGAAGGAAACGCCATCAATTTCACGTGGTTTGGAAACGCGGGCAGCAGAAAGCAAAGTGGGCAAGACATCCCAATGAGCGAAGGGCTCCTCGCTCACCGTGTTGGGTTTAATCTTGCCGGTCCAACGCGCAATCATAGGAACACGCAGCCCGCCTTCATAGAGGTGACCTTTGATTCCTTTGAACGGGCCTGAGCTGCGGAAGAATGCGGGGTTATTGCCCCCCTCCTGATGGGGGCCGTTATCGCTGGTAAACAGAATCAAGGTATCCTCATCCAAATTATATTCCTTAAGCTTGGCCATGATTTGCCCGATGGCCGTGTCAAGGCGGGAAATCATGGCTGCTTTGTTGCGTTCGGGGCGCGGCCATTTTTCGCCGCTGTAAGGAAAATCGGTGGGGACTTCCATTCCGTTACCGGTTTTTTGTGCGAGTTGGTTGTTGGCGTGTGGTGCGGTATAGGAGAGGTATAGGAAGAACGGCCGGTAGTGTTTGTACCAGTCAGGTTTATAAATCCGAATCGCATTCAGAGCGGCCTTGGTGAGTAAATCTGTGGAGTAGGCATTGCGTTGGCCACGGGCATTGGCCTGGATTTGCACATCGCCATTCCAGCTGTTTACACCGCGAATTCCAGGTTCATAACGCCAAACATAAGTTGGATAATGATTGTTGGCATGGGCTTGATCCACAAAGCCGAGCCAATGGCGAAACCCTTTTTTGAACGGTTCGCCCGGGCTGCCTTTGCTGCCTAGGTTCCATTTGCCCAAGGCGATCGTTTCGTACTGAGCGTTGCCTTGAAGGTACATGGGGATCACTGTGTCGATGGTGCGCAGCGAGGCGGGACGATTGCCTCGAATGTAGGTATGGCCAGTATGCTTGCCGGTCAGCAGGGCACAGCGCGAAGCATTGCCCAGCGGGGCACCCGCGTAGAATTGAGTGAAGCGCATGCCTTCAGATGCGAGTTGATCGAGGTAAGGTGTCTTGATGAGCTGTTGCCCGTAGGAGCCAAGGTCGCCCCAGCCCAGGTCATCCGCGACAATCAGGATGATGTTCGGGGTGTCGGGCCCGCGTTTTTCGCCCGGCTTAGGGGGGGGAATCAGCTTTGGTTTTTGTGGCGCCGTCTGTGGTTGAATTGCTGGAACTGGCACGGGAACAGGTGCCGGTTGAGCATTTAGATTTAAAAACAGGCTGAATAGGCCCGCGATAAGATACAACAATAACCCCCGATTGGTTTCTCTCATTGATGACTCCCCCTTGCAAATAGTTGCTGATTGCAACGCGGACCAAGCTAGGCCAACTGGGGTTTGTATTAAATCCCAACTTATTCACATCGAGGATACTCAGTCTCTCTGTGAGGCAATGTGGTCTGAGTGTTGGTTTAGGGCAAGCTTGAGAAATGCGCGGAAATCTGTTTCAGTATGCCGGTGATGCGGCGATGGTTTGCCAATGTACTAATAGCGGGGTTCTTGGCGCTGGGGGCACTGGGTTGCTCCACGGTTCCCGAGACGGGTCGGTCTCAATTCAATCTCATCTCACCTTCCATGGAGCGGGCGATGGGGCGAGATGCGTTCACGCGCATGAAGGCCAGCAATGCTTTGAGTCAGGACCAAAATGCTTCGGCCATGGTGCAGCGGGTGGGGCGGCGGATTGCGGCGGTAGCGGATTTACCGAAGGCGCAGTGGGAGTTTGTGTTGTTTGAAAGCAGTGAGGCCAATGCATTTTGTCTGCCCGGGGGAAAGGTAGGTGTGTACACGGGGTTACTGCCCATTACGCAATCTGAAGCGGGCCTGGCCACGGTGCTGGCGCATGAAGTGGCCCATGCGGTGGCGCATCATGGCTCGGAGCGGATTAGTCGCGTGCTGGCGATTCAGGGGTTGGGGATCGCAGTGATCTCGCAGATGAATCAGTTGAACTCAAATACGCGTAATCTACTCTATGCCGCTTACGGGCTGGGTACAACGTTGGGGAGCGAGTTGCCGCATAGCCGCATGCAGGAAAGTGAGGCGGACTCCATTGGGTTGGTTTACATGGCTCGAGCGGGTTATGATCCGGAGGAAGCCGTGGCTTTTTGGCAACGGTTTGCGGAGCATAACAAACAACAGGGCGGTAATGTGCCATGGTTTTTACGCACCCATCCGCTGGATCAAGAGCGGATTGCGAATCTCCACAAGCTCATGCCCAAAGCAAAGCTGCAATATCGCCCGCGTTCATCGGAGGAAGGTCTGCCCTTACGGCCGGGTACGGCATCAACCCCGGCCAAAGTGGCTGAACAGCCGGTCGTTTTTTTGGTGAACCCCGACAACCAGAAACGCCAGCAGATTCCCTGGAAGCCCGGCCTGACGCTTTACAGTGCTCGTCGTTCTGCAGGCATCGGAAGCGCTGCGGAAGCTACCATTGAACGGGCGGGAAAAACATTGGTGGGACGGACGGCCACGGCGTTGCAACCGGGGGATGTCGTGCGCTGGAAATAATAGGTGGGGCTTGTCATCACTCTAGCGAATCCCTAGCCTCCCGCCATGTCTTCGGACGGCCCACAAGACGCGCCTCAGGACTGGCGCGGCATTTTCAAGCACCTCGGTCCCGGTCTGATCATCACCGCGTGTATCGTGGGATCGGGGGAACTCATTGCCACACCCAAGGTCGGGGCGGAGTACGGCTTCAGCCTGCTCTGGTTCATCATTGCCGGATGCATGATCAAGGTGCTGGTACAGGTGGAGCTGGGCCGGTTTGCCATCGCCAAGGGCATGACGACTTTGGAGGCGATGAACACCATGCCGGGGCCACGCTTCATTGTATCGTGGCTGGTATGGTGTTGGCTGTTCATGTTTGTTGGGATTCTGTTTCAGTTGGGTGGGATTGTCGGTGGTGTGGGAAAGGTGGTGGCTGAATTGGGGTGGTTTTCGCAATTAGGCGAGAACACCGACCGGGTGATTGCGATTGCCGTCAGTGCAGGCACTGTTGCTATCCTTGCCTCCGGTAAGTATAAGCCGGTCGAAATATTTTCCACGATCATGGTGGTGTTCTTCACGTTGGCGACGTTGTTTGCATTAGGCAGTTTGCAGTTCTCGCCGGAAATGGCGGATTTCAAGATCTCGATGGCGAATATTGGGGAAGGGTTGAAATTCAAGTTGCCGGATGATTTTTCAACGGCCTTTGCGGCGTTTGGCATTATTGGTGTGGGCGCGTCTGAACTGATTTATTATCCTTACTGGTGTTTGGAAAAGGGATACGCACGAAATGTTGGGACGGCGAATCCAACCTCTGTTTGGTACGATCGGGCCAAGGGCTGGCTTCGGATCATGCGCATTGATGCGTGGTTGTCGATGGTGGTGTATACGGGAGCAACGGTCGCCTTTTTTCTGTTGGGGGCCGCTTTGTTGCATGGCACGGGTAAAGAGGTGGAGGATGGTAACATGATCGCGGCTTTATCTGAAATGTATCGGCCGCTGGGGCAGGCGGGGTTGACGATTTTTTTGGTGGGTGCATTTGTGGTGTTATTTTCCACGATGGTCACCGCTTCTGGGTCCAATGCACGGTTGTTGGCCGATGGATTGATCCTCTTTAAAGTGATCCCAAAACCCAAGGATGATGCGGCGCGGTCAAGGTTGCTCTCTAAATGTTGTGTTGCAGTGCCTGTGTTCTGTGCGGTGGTTTATTTCCTGATCGGCGCGCCGGTTTCGTTGGTGTTGGTAGGTGGGGTGGCGCAGGCTCTGATGTTGCCCTTCTTGTCCATTGCGGCACTGTACTTTCGCTACAAACAAACGGACGAACCGCTCCAACCCGGGCGGGTGTGGACGATTTTTCTTTGGATTTCCGCGCTGGCAATGTCCGGGGTGGGCTTGTTCCAACTGTACCAAAAAATTGCTGGGACCTAAGGGTGGCTCGGTTTTCCTTTGCCAAATGGCTGTAGATTGAACAGGCTCCGCGCTGCATTTTATTACGATGAGTTTGCCGACTGTGACAATGAAAGAGGGCATCCATGTGATGCACTTGTTTTACCGCGTGGACCGGATGGCGTGGGCGGAACTGGACGCGGGGGAAAGCCTTCAAGCACGCGAAAAGCTGGAGGCATTGTGTGAGGCGAATAGCAATGCATCCCACCCGCTTATTCGTTCCTACACCAATGTCGGGGGCAAGGCGGATCTGGCGTTCATGTTGTTTCATGAGGATTTGACGGGCTTGGCTCAGTTACATCGGGATCTGGAGGCTTGTTTCCCCCCGGGCACATTGGAGACAGTGTACAGTTACCTGAGTGTCACGGAGTTAACGGAGTACATGCCGACGGATAAGGATTTGGCTGCCCGGGCGAGGTTTGAGCATAAACTGTCTCCGGGGACCAAAGCGTTCGATGAAAAGATGGAGGAGCTTCAGGCTTGGAACAAAGATTACAAACACTACCGGCTTTATCCTGAAATGCCCGACTGGGATGTCATGTGTTTTTATCCGATGTTAAAGAAACGGGATGGTTGGCCGGAGGAATCGTGGTGGACCAGTTTGCGGAAAAAGGTTCAGCGCAAGTTTCACAAAAACGAGGGCGATGCAAACTGGTATGGGTTGGATTTCAGGGATCGCAAGCTCTTGATGCGGAGCCATGCCACCACCGGGCGAAAGTTTGCGGGCCGGATTAGTCAGCTGATCACCGGGAGCACGGGGTTAGATGACTGGGAATGGGGAGTTACCTTGATGGCCAAGGAAGTGGCTTCAGTTAAGCAGATCGTTTATGAGATGCGTTTTGATGAAGTGAGCGCCCGTTATGGTGGCTTCGGCGAGTTTTACATCAACCTTCGCCTGAAACCCGAAGATTTGTGGGATCATTTGAGTCTATGATTTTTTAAGTAAACAATCTTTTTTATGAAAAACGCCGTGTTTCGCGGCGTTTTTTTGCGTCTATTCCCATGGCGGTGCGGGAATATAGATATTGTTCGGTCCGAACATTTTACGGTTTTAAAAAACCAATTGACCCTGTTTGTATAAAGTCCAAAATCATTCATAGTAAACGAAAGGTTTGGCATGTTTCCTATTGATGATCAACATACATTGACGAAGAAAGGAATCGCTCAGTACGTTGCCCAACAAGGCGGCACGGAGCGGCCCATTAGTCAGCACGATCTGCAGGTGTTGGTGCATCACACGCTGGATTGTATCAGCGACGCTTTGGCCGAAGGACGGAAAGTGGAGTTGCACAATTTTGGGGTGTTCGATGTCGTTACACGCAAAGCACGCGTGGGTCGGAATCCAAGAATCCCACAGTCACAGTCCAGATT
>JAYQQG010000076.1:0-16974 GCA_038145765.1 Verrucomicrobiales bacterium | reverse complement strand
GATCGGGCTGGACGGCAACGCGTTATCACAAGGACGTGGATTTTCTCGCCAGCTCCAAGGCGCGCAATGATGAGGAAGCGTTTTTGATGGTGAAGCGGGCGCAATGGATCGGCGATGTGTTCGGCGAGAAACGGATTCATGGGGATCACGATCCATCGCTGAGATTCAACAGTCTGGTGCAATTGAAGCCCAAGTTTTGGAATGGCATGGCCCTCCGGACCCAGCGCGAAATTATCACCAAGTTGAAGGTGGCCACCCTCGATGCCTTGGGGGCGGAACTCGGCGAATCCAACAAACCCACCATCGCGCAACAAGTGATCGCTGCGCCGGTTGATCCGAAACACAAGCAAATCACTTACAGCAAAAACGGGGTCATCTCGATTCCCGGCGCGGCTTACACACAAACTTCCGGCAGCCCGCGGGAAATTTTGGCCATGAAAAGTTTTGGCGGCGGCATGCAGATTTTTCTGCCGCGTTTCGCGCCGGAAGGGCTCACGATTATGCGCGGCGGCACGTGGAAGGGAACGCCGGATGCGTGCACTTCCGGCAGCCGCATGCTCAGCGCGGGGTATGGCCGGTACGAAAACTGGGGCCTGCGCGCGGCCATCACACCGGCCCCGGACAAGGTGCCGGCGAAGGAGCTCCGGGTTGATCTTGGCGACGGAGTGACCATGGAATTTATCTACGTGAAACCGGGCAAGTTTATGATGGGCGGTGAGAACGACAAGGAGGGCCGTTTCGCCTGTGTGGAATTGCCCAAACATGGCGTGGAACTCACCCAGGGATTTTATCTCGGCAAATACGAGGTGACTCAGGCCCAATTTGAGGCGGCCATGGGAGCGAACCCGAGCCGGTCCACCAAGGGGGCGAATTATCCGGTCGACAATGTTTCTGAACCCGACGCCTGGCAGTTTTGCATCCGGCTTAGTGAGATCGCCAACGTGGAGGCCCGGCTGCCCACTGAGGCGGAATGGGAATTCGCCAGCCGCGCGGGGCGTTCCACCAAATGGTTCTTCGGCGATGATCCGTCCAAGATCGGGGATTACGCGTGGTTCAAGGACAACGCCGGCGCGAAGTCGCATCCCGTGGGCCAAAAGAAACCGAACCCGTGGGGGTTTCATGACATTTACGGCAACGTCAACGAGCGTATCTCCGACAAGTATCATAAGGACTATTACGCCAACAGCCCCAAGACAGATCCGACCGGGCCCAAGCAGGCGACCAAGTCCCGCTTTGAATACACTATTTCGGCTCCGCAAGCAGGCAAGTACATGGTGAGCGCTCAAGTGGTCACGGTGAATTACGACCAGTGGTTGAAGGTCGCCGCGAATGACGGATCGGAAGTCGCCATGCCCATGCCATTTACTGAAGGCGATTGGCAGGATTCAAAGCCCGTGGAGCTCACGTTGCAAAAGGGGGAAAACACTCTTCGATTCTGGCGCGATGCCCCGCCGCAGAAAGGGGTGGCGATCAAGAAGTTTACCCTGACTCCGTTGAAGTAGGCCCAGATAAACCATGAACCGGATTCGGATCGCCCTGATTCTGATGACCTTCGGGGCTGTGGGGATATTCGCCGCGGATCAGGCGCGGAGCCCGGCTGACTGGAAGCTGTCCCCCGCCACCGTGGAGGCATTGCGCAAGCTCAAGCTTCCCGGCATCCGGCTCAACATTGACGAACGGGCGATCGACGTGAACGCGACGGTGTGCCTGCACAAGGGCCTGCTGGAACTGGTCGCCTGCACCAAGGGGACGAAAGAGCACGAATCGATTGTCGCCCTCGACGCCCGGCCCGTGCACATCCACACGGCGCTGTTATTACTCGGAGCCCGGCCGGGAACACCGGCTTCGCGGATGGTGCAGGGCGCGGAGGGGGGGCGATGGATTCCCGTAAAACCGGCTGGCGATCGAGTGCACGTGTCACTGGTGTTTCCGAATGCCGGGGGAAAAATGCAGGAGCATCCCATTCAAAAATTTATCGCATTCGCCCAACCCAAAAAAATCAGCGGTCTGGCACCGGCCAAAATCAAGCCTCGGAAATTTTCGGTCGACTATTTGTTTGCCGGCTCGCATCTAATAAAAAAAGGCACCGGCCCGAAGCAGTATCTTTGTGAACAGAGTGGTAATGTGATTTCCATTTCATCCTTTGGAGATGAATTACTTTGCCTGCCGGAAATCCATGGCCATGAAGACGACGGGCTGTTTTGGGAGGTGAATCCCAAGGGCTTGCCCGCAGTGGGCAAGCCGGTAATTCTGCGCCTGCGCCCGGTCAAGAAACCCGTTAAACGATGAGTTCTTATTTCAACAGCCTTCTACTTTTACTGACGCTCGGCATCGGCCTGTTTGCGGCCGAGGAACAACGCGCCCCCGCCATTCAGCTCGGCGCGCCGTTCCGGGACAACGCTGTTCTTCAGCGCGGCATGAAGGTGCCGGTGTGGGGCTGGAGCGAGCCGGGGACGAAGGTCTCGGTGGAGTTTGCGGGGCAGACGAAGACGGCGGTGGCGGGCAAGACCGGCAAGTGGATGCTGGCCCTCGACCCGTTGAAGGCTGGCGCCGAGCCGGCCGAGTTGAAGGTGGCGGAGAGCACGGGCAAGCGCGTCACGCTGCGGAACGTGTTGGTGGGCGAGGTGTGGCTGGCTTCGGGGCAGTCCAACATGCAGTGGAAGGTGGGGAAGAGTTCGGCCATGAAGCTGGCTCAGGCATTCACCGAGGAAACCCAAGGCAAGCCCGCGCTCATCCGGGAGTTTGAAGTGACCAGCGTGGTGTCCATGCTGCATCCCATCGAGAAGGCCGACGGCGTTTGGAAGGACGGCAACTACGCCGAATACAGCGCCATTGCCTTCGCCTTCGCCCACAAGCTCCACAAGGAACTGCGCGTGCCCATCGGCATCCTGAACTGCTCGTTCAGCCAGACGGCCATCCAGGCCTGGGTGCCGCGCGAGGGGTTTCGTGACGCCGAGGACGCCTACACGCAGGCCATCTACCGGAAGATTCTGGAGACCGACCCCACCACGCCCGAACACAAGGCGGCGTGGGAGCGTTTCTACGAAGGCATCGAGGCCGCGCTTCGGGAGAACGCCAAGCGGGTCGCCGACGGGAAGACACCCCAGCCGGTTTCCACCAGAACGCCCGGCAACCTCAGCGGCAACCGCGACGCTTCCTGGCTCTTCAACGGCCGGCTCAATCCCGTCGTGCCCTTCGCCATCCGCGGCGGCATCTGGAACCAGGGCTACGCCAACATGGGCGAGGGCCTGCCGTATTACCACAACCTGCACAACCTCGTCCGGGGCTGGCGCCTGGTGTGGGAAAAGCCGGAGCTGCCCGTGTACTTCCATCAGTTCTATTGCCCGGGACAGAAAGGGGAGTGGAACCACAGCCCGCGCATCGGCGGAGTCGTGGACATGCGGCTCGGCACCTGGCTGGCCCGGGACATTCCTCACACCGGCATGGCCAGCCAAATCGACGTCACCGGCGGCATCCACTACTTCAGCAAGACCGTGCCCGGGCAACGCCTGGCCTTGCACGCGCTCAAGAACCAGTACGGGCAAAAAACACTCGTGGCCGACGGCCCGTCCTTCAAGTTCTACGAAGTCCGGGGCGACCGACTCATCGTGAAGTTCGACCACGCCGAAGGTGGCTTGGTGGCCGGTTCGACCGCCTACAACACCGACCGCCGCAACAAGGACGCCACGGGCTTCGCCGACCCCAAGGTCATCCCCGATGGCGAGAACCAAGTGCAGTGCTTCTACCTCGCCGGGACCGACCGTGTTTGGCGCCGGGCCACGGTGAAGCTGGACGGGGAATCGGTCGTGCTCCACGCGCCGGGCGTGAAGCAGCCGCGCGGCGTTTCCTACGGCACCGGTGGCATCGGTTTTCAACCCAACCTCTACAACCGGGCGCTCCTGCCCATGACGCCGTTCATCTACTACGACCAAAAGCGCGTCACCGCCGAGTCGTGGCCCGAGGAAAAGCTGAAGGTGGCGGGCGTCGTGCCGGAGGCAGGTTCGGAAGGTTTGCTCTACGAATGGCGCAAGATGCCGTTGTTGAGCACGCAGTTCCGGGAGAACGCCGTCCTCCAGGCCGACCAACCGATTACCTTCTGGGGCTCGGTCCTGCACGACTTTGGGGTGGAAGCCGAGGGCGAGGCGGTCGTCGAGTTCAGCTTTGCGGGCATCAAGAAGCTGATTCCCGTCAAGGCCGGCTCGCCGGACATTTACGAAATCGCGCCGGGCGACAGCCGCTACCCCGGCGCCGCCAAGGAGTGGCGCGTGACCGTGCCGGCCATGAAGGCCAGCGCCGTACCCAAAACGCTCACTGTGCGCTTCCTCATCGACGGCGAGTTGGCCCACGAACGCATCTGCCGCAACATCGTGGTGGGCGACGTCTGGTTTGTCGCCTCGCACCCGGGCAACGTCGAAGAGCTGCCGGACAATGAGGTGAAGGTGCCCGTCCGCATGATGACCCGCAAGGCCAAGCGCTTTTCCCATCCCACGCCTTCGCGCTACACCGTCTGCGTGTCCCGCACGCCGCTGAACCGGTTCGCCAGCGAGTGGACGGACGCCACCGGCCTGCCCGCCGCCCTCGGCAACTTCATCGCCGCCAAGACCGGACGCCCCGTCGGCATCATCTTCATGAAGAGCGGCCTGACCTCCATGGGCCGCGGCGTCCCGTCCAAGGACTTGAGCACCTTGAAGAGCTGGATTCCCGTCAACGCGCTCAAGGACGCGCCCAGCCTCGCGGCCGACTACAAGGACCTGGCGGCCGTACGCCCCGGCAACCCGCACTACGCCGCCAACGTCCGCCAGTACCTCGGGGCCTGGCGGAGCTATTGGGGTGATTACGTCCCGCAGATGGTTGCCAACCGCTCCGTGCCGGACGGTCTCGCCTGGGGCAACTACCCGACGCTCGCCGCCGGCGTCACCAGCCAAGCCTCCGAGGTGTACAACACGATGGTTCACTCCTTCACGCCCACCCAGCTCAAGGGCATCGTCTTCCTCGCCGGCCCCGCCACCTTCGCCGAGGACGGCGGCGCCCGATTCGGCGAGCAAATGACCGCCCTCGCCAATTCCTGGAAGGCGCGTTTCGGCGGCCGGGACCCGCACTTCCTCTACACCTTGCCCGACAAGTCCCTCGCCCCTAAGCTCACCCGCCCCAAAGGCATTCCCGGTCGGAGCACGGCCATCCCCACGAGTGACTGGACAGAGGTTTCAAACCTGCTCAAAGCCCTGAAATAGAATGTTGAAAACTCATTACGCCATGACTGCCAAAATAATGCTCACTCTGGCTGCCTCGCTAGTTGGCGGATTTACCCTCGCGGGTGCCGATACTTACTATAAGCAACCGCACGGCATTTTTTCCACGCGGCCGGATGCGGGCAAGTCGCTGCAGACCGTCAAGCGTTTTGGGCCGGTGGGGATGGGGATCGATCTCTTGCAGCCAGCGTTTGTCATGCGGATTGCCAATATCGAGGAAGGATCGCCGGCGGCGGCCACGGGCAAGTTGGCAAAGGGACAGATCATCGAGTCCATCAACGGGCAAAAGCTGGCCGATATCGATCCGCGGATTCAGTTGGGCAACATTCTGGCCGCGGCGGAGGCGACGGATGGTTTGCTGAAATTCGCCATCAAGGGGGAAGCGGCACCGGTCACCGTCAAAGTGCCCGTGCTCGGTGCTTATAGTAAAACTTGGCCCCTGAACTGCCCGAAGTCCGACAAAATCGTGCGGCAGGTCGCCGATTATCTTTCCCAGCCGGATGCGCAAAAGGGGCTGGCAGGCATTGGCGTTTTGTTTTTGCTTTCGACGGGCGAAGCCAAGGATTTGGAAGTCGCCCGCCAGTGGGCGCGTGCGGTGAAGCCGCATCGGTATCCGTGGTACATCGGCTACGGCGGCCTGCCATTGGCCGAGTGCTACCTGCGCACGGGCGATCCCAAGATTCTCGAAAACATCCAGGCCTGGGTGGAAAACGCGGTTGCCACGCAATACCTGGGCGGCTGGCTGGGGAGGGGCGGCGTGACGCCGAGTTACGGCAACGGGCACCTCAATGCCGCCGGCACAAATGTCCTCACCTTTTTGCTGCTGGCCAAGGAATGCGGCGCGAAGGTGCCGGACCACGCGCTGCAGGATGCGCTGGTTCATTTCTATCGTTACGCCGGGCGCGGTGGGAATCCTTACGGCGATAACCGCCCCGAGTACGGCTTTGTCGACAACGGCAAAAACGGACTACTTGCCTTCGCCATGGCCGCCGCGGCGGCGTTGACGCCCGATGGCGAGAAGAGCGTGTACGCACAGGCCCGCGATGCCTGTGCGATGCAGGGGTTTTACACGACGAGTTTCATGCTGCACGGCCACACCGGCGGCGGGATAGGCGAGATTTGGCGGAGCGCTTCGATGGGGTTGTTGCACGACAAGAAACCGAGGCAGTACCGCGAGTTCATGGACCATCGCCGTTGGCATTATGATTTGTCCCGCCGCTTTGATGGTTCCTTCGGAATTTTGGGTGGGGCGGCGTACGACAAGGAACAGTGGGGCGTGGCGTATCCGTTGGCTTACACGATCCCACGCAAAACGCTGCGCATCACCGGCGCGCCGCCCACGAAGTTTTCCAAGCGCTTCCCGCTCCCCAAACTCCCGTGGGGCACTGCAGCCGACAACTCGTTTCTTTCCCTTGAAGCGGCAGCAGATGCCACCGGCAAAAAACAGGATCTCTCCACCGAGACGCTTGCGGCTGATTCCAGCAAGGCGATCCTGATCGCGCTGCATCAGCCGAAACAAGTCAGCGACGAGTTGGTCCGCAAATATGTGCTGCATCAGGATCACAATGTTCGGTTTGTGGCGGCCAACAAAGTGCTGGGCGTCAACAGCGGCTACATCGGCTGGCGTTCGCCCGGGGGCGCGGTACGCAAGGAATTGATGATGGAACTGCTGCGGCATTCGGATGCCCGCGTGCGGCGCGCGATGTTCGGCGCCATCATTAAACGGCCTGAGGTGATCAATCGGGAAGTCTGCGATCTTGCGGTTCAAGTAGTGAAAGATGCCAAGGAAGCCTGGTGGGTGAAAGACGCCGCGCTGCAGATCATCGGCAAGGGCAGCGCCGATTGGATCGCGCCCCATACGGACTTGATTCTGCCGTACCTTAGCCACAGCGATTGGTGGCTGCAGAATGCGGCCCTCGTGGCGCTTACGCCCGTGGCCGCCGATGAACGCTGTTACCAGCGCGTGTTGCCGGCCATGGGCAAGCTCATCCGCAGCAATCAACGCAGCGCACTGACCCGCGGTCTCATGCCGGGCATTCGCGCCAACATCAAGGCCGCCGGGCCGGAAGTACAGGCATTGGCCACCGCGACGCTCAAGGAGGCGTACACCGGTTTTGCCGGCGTGAAAACCGAGCCGGGCGGGCAGAATGTGACCTCCACGTATGACGCGCATCTTGGGTTCATCGCCGAGTCGCTGGCCGATGTGCCGGGCGGTTTGGATGTGCTCTACGAGATTTCGCGTGAGAAATTTCCGCTGGAGATTTTGCCCTACAAGGAATTTTACCTGAACGCCGATTTCAGCCGGTTCGGGGCCACTTTGAAGGAGGCAATTAACCCGATTATCACCGATGAGCTGATCCCCGAATACGTTGGGCGCAACCGCGTGCAGCTCCGGCAACTGGCCGCGGCCGAGGTGCAGTCCGGTTATCCCGGTGGATCCCGCGATTCCGTTGATGGCCTGGCTAATCTCTACGATCGCGCCGGGGATAAACGGTATGACTGGAACATGTTTTTGGACCTGCGCAATGCGGAGTGGTCCTACCACAGTTTCGATCCCATCCCGGCCGAGCAGGTGCCGTACGATCAACTCGTGACGCGCTACCGGCCGGTGACGTTGCCCAAGGGTATGGAGGATTGGTTTGCGCCGGCGCATCAATCGGCCTTGTGGCAGCGCGGCAAGAGTCCGTTTGGGCATCACATGGGCAAACTGCCGGCCGGGCCGGTTCACAAATGCGGCGCCGGCTGCCTGGGTCCCGGTTGTTTTGGTGGCACGAAGATTAATTCGTTTTGGGAAAAGGAAGTGCTGCTGTTGCGCGGCACATTTAAGGTGCCGCCGCTCAAGGCCGGGCATCGTTATCGGCTGCGAATCAATGACGGCAACCATGTGGGTTCCGGCGGCGGGCATTTGGTTTACGTGAACGGCAAACCGCTCATTGAGGCAAAGACCTGCAACGGGCGCGGCTCCGGCGGGCTGCCCAAGGGCGCGTACATCACCAAGGAGTTCCTCGATGATTTCCGTAGCGGCGAAGTGACGCTAGCGGTGATCACGTTCCTGCGCTTCAATGACAAGTACAAGGTGAAGCCCAGTTCAAAGGCGCCGCAGGGCAAGATTAGTTTGCACCTGGAGGAACAGCGGCTGCCGCCGATGGGCGATGCGCTCGTTTTGAAGTCCGCCGCCATCGTGCCCATGCTGTCCGCTGAATGGCAGGATGCGCAGGACCCGGAGGATCGCGAGAAATCCGCCCTCGCGCGCAAGTACCAATGGGATGGCCAGTTCATTGCCAACCCGGAAATCCTCGGCAACTGGCGGGTGCTCACGCAAGTGGATGCGATGGGCGATTTCGATCCCACCCAAAAGCAGGCGCGGGCGCGCAACCCGCTCTTTGAGCGCATCACGTTCAAGCAGGACGGTAGCACCGGGGAATCCACCCTGATTTGGTCGGCCGATATGTTGATGGACCTGAACCAATATCAGGCGCTGAAGATCACGCGCAAAACCTTGGCCGGCAATCTGTACCTCTTCGTCGAGGCCGGCGGTTTCAGCACGCGCCACAAGCCCGGCTGGAAATCGAAACTCTTGGTGTTAACTCAGGAATAAATATGCGCAACCTCATCGCCTCCATCCTCTTCGTTTTCTCACTGACTTCAGGCCCGGCCGCGGCCGAGCAAAAGCTGGAGTTGGCTGTGCCGTTTACGGACAACATGATTCTCCAGCGCGAATCGGCCGTGCCGGTTTGGGGCTGGGATGTGCCGGGCACGAAGGTGACCGTTCAGTTCGCCGGACAAACCCAGACAGCGGTTGCCGATAAAAACGGCGACTGGATGGTGAAGCTCGCACCGCTGAAGGTTTCGCGCGAGGAGCGCACCTTTGCCGTGAAGAATAATCGTGGCCAAGCCATCACGCTCAAGGGCGTTTTGGTCGGCGAGGTGTGGTTTTCGTCCGGCCAATCAAACATGGTTTGGACGGCCGGCAAAAGCATGTGCAACCAACTGGCGCGCGATCTGGCCTCGGCCAAGGAGGATATTCCGATCCGCGAGATCAACATCAACACCGTGTCCGCGCTGTACCCGCAGAAACGCGCCACCTCGGATGACGGCTGGAAAAAGGCCAGTGCTGCGGGCGGGTTTTCCGCGTTGTCCCTCTCCTTTGCGCACGAGCTTTACAAGGAACTCAACATGCCCATCGGTATTCTCCTTAGCGCTCACAGCAACACGCGCATTGAGGCCTTTACCCAGCGCGAGGCGATCGAGGCGCATCCCAAGCTCAAGGGCGATGCCGATCTCATGCGCGATGCGGATCCCCTGACCGAGCAGGGCCGCAAGGCGTACGCGCGCTATTACGAGGAACTGAGCCAGTGGCAGGACACCGCCGGGGAGGCAATGGAAAAGGGCGGGCGCGTGCCGGCACGGCCCAAGTTGCCGGGCATTGCCGGCATGTGGCGCGGGCCGTCGCAGTTCTTTAATGGCAAAATTGCGCCGGTGATCCCGTACGCCATCCGCGGTGCGATCTGGTGTCAGGGCACGAGCAATAGTGGAGATGGCCGCATTTATGCCGCGCGCATGGAGGCGTTGGTGAAGGGCTGGCGCGACGCGTGGGGCATGCCGGCGATGCCGTTTTATTTCACTCAAATGCAATGCTACGGCTCGCCGGATCCGGACAACGTGGGCTTCGCCGATATCCGGCAGGTACAGCATTTGTTTTTCAAAAACAACCGCGAGCATGTCGGCATGGTCGTGCAGTCGGACCTAAACTCTGCCCGGCCGCAGGGCATTCATTATTTTAACAAGCTCCATCCCGGCATGCGCATGGCGCGCTGGGCGTTGGCCAAGGAGTATGGCAAGGCGATCGCCTACACCGGCCCGATCTTCAGCGGCTACAAGGTAAGAGGCCGTGTGGTGTTTGTTTCCTTTGAGAAGGACAGTCTCTTCGGCAGCTTGATGGTCGGCAGCAAGGGTATGGCGAAGGATTACCGGGAACCCGGCAAATTCATCGAACCGGCGGCGCCCACGCCGGGCGCGGCGCTGAATCATTTCCGCCTGTGCGGAGCCGACAAACAATGGCATGCCGCCGAGGCGAAGATCGTGGGAGACACCGTGGTGGTGCAATCGGATAAGGTGCCCGCGCCCATCGGCGTGCAGTACGCGTACAGCGCCGTTCCGGAAAACTCGAACCTTTACAATCGGGCCGGCCTGCCGGCTACGCCGTTTGCCATGATTGATGGGCAATTTATTTTCGAGGAGGACGATCTCGAAAAGGCCGCCGCGCTCAAGGCGAGGTATGCGCGTTACACCGATCCGAATTATCCGATCTTGCAGGTGGCCGAATATTATCGCGACGGCGTCATCCTGCAGCGCGGCCAGCCGATCCGCGTTTGGGGCCACGCGAATGAGGGCGTGACAGTGAAGGTCAATCTGGGCGGCGCGATTCAGACCGTGGTGGCCGATGATCTGCAACAATGGTCCGTCACTTTCCCCGCGCGCAAAGCCTCGACCCAACCGATCACGCTGAACATCACCACCACCCACAATCACAGCCGGACAGTGAAGGATATTTTGATCGGCGATGTCTGGTACCTCACCGGCAGCATTCAACTCACCAGTGAATGGGCCTATGACCGCCGCATCAAAGAGGCCAAGCCGCCCGCCACGCTGCCGTTGGTGCGTGAGTATCGCCGGCGTACCGCCGCCAGCTCCTTCGCCACCCCGCGCAAGCGGCGCTTCGAAACCGGCGGCGGTCGGTATCGCACTTACTGGTCCGCGGCGGATTTCACGAAAGAAACCACCGGAGTGACGATGTTCGCCTACGAGTTCGCCAAGGCGCTCAATCGCAAGGGCATTCCGCAGGGTTTCATGACCATGTCCTCCGGTCAGGGCGGGGGCAACCGCCAGCTCGCCTCGCCGCTTTCATGGACCTCCTTTGCCGGCGTGCGTGAGACAAAGCATCCGGCGTTCAAGGCGCGTTTGGACGAGCTGTTTCTCCAGTACCCCAACTCCGTCGTGGCCCGCAAGGCCGCCGCCGGGCACGTTACGGAAGTGAAGGCGTTTGTTCAGGACATCATCCAGGCCAGTCAACGCGGTACGGATCCGGCCACCTTCGCCCTGCAAGCCCCCGCCTTTCCCGAGCCCGGCCAGAGCGAAACGGTCGCGCGCGACACCATCCCCACCTACGCCTACAACTGGAATGTCAGCCCGCTCACGCCGATGAGTGTGGCCGGCGTGATCTGGATTCCGTCCGCCAGCAACATCGGCGAAAACCCCGCCGACTACGCCGCCGAGTTGGAGGTCTACGCAAAGAGCCTCCCGCAGACTTACGGCCAAAAAGAAATCCAGTTTCTTTACGCCCAACCGACCGCCGCCGTGGTCGAGGGCATCACCGCCCCGAAGATCCCCGGCGCTCAAAGCATCACTTTTGACCAATGGCCCAAGAGCCTGAAGGAATTGGCTGCGGCACTGGCGGCGTTGGCCAAGTAACGAATTGATCATGATGAAAAATCATTCCGCAAAAATTGGCACCGCCTTGGTGGCGTTGGCGCTTTTCACCCCGACGATTCAATCGGCTGATGTGCCGGCCATGCTGCCGGTGCCGGACGGCAAGCCGGGTGATGCCGCCAAACCGGTGAAGGTTTACATCCTCGCCGGCCAGTCCAACATGGTGGGAATGGGCGATCTGCGCGGGGCCAAGAATGTTTACGACGGCGTCTTCTTCAGTTCAGATCCGGCTGTGCCGAATGCGCCATTGCCCGTTTACCGGGTGGGCAACTTCAAGACAGCGCCGCTGGCGATGTTCCTGCCGGATGGTACGCCAACGGAGAAGGCCGTGGCGAAGGGGCTGTTCGAGGTGCCGCAAACCGGCGTCTATCAACTGCAGTGTGGCTCCGCCGAAATGACGCTCGATGGCAAGGTTGTTCGGCAGGAGGTGAAACTCGCGGCGGGCAAGCGTTATTCGTTTGCCCTGACCGGTTTTAAGGGTGCGCCGCCGAGATTTTGGATGCGGAAGACGGACCTGCTCGGCAACGGCGATCTCGAAGCGGTCGCCAAGCGCGAGGGCAATTTTCCGTGGCTGATAAATGCCGCCGGCGAATGGTCCGTGCGCCAAGATGTGTACTTTCAGGAAGCTCGTCTGGCCAAGGATGGACGCGGTTCGCTGTTGAGCGCCACCTCCAACGGCAAGTCCATTGGGCCGGAGCTTGGGTTTGGCCACGTTCTCGGCACCTTCCATGACGAGCAGGTTTTGCTGATCAAGACGGCACAGGGCAATCGCTCGCTGGGCTTTGATTTCCGACCGCCATCGAGCGGGCGCATCGATCCGGGCAATGAATTTGAATCCGCCGAATACAAGCTCATGGTTGAGGGCGTCCGCAAGACGCTCGCCAACCTCGACAAGGTCGTGCCCGGTTACAAGGGGCAGGGCTATGAGTTGGCTGGGTTCGTCTGGTTTCAGGGGCACAAAGACAGTTTCTCCGAGCAGTTGATTGTTGATTACGAAAAAAACTTGGTGAACCTCATCAACGATGTGCGCCAGGAATTCAAGGCACCCAAGATGCCGGCGGTCGTGGCCACGGTGGGCTTTGGGGGAGACCGGATGCAGGACAAGTTCCTGCGCATCCACAAGGCCCAGATGGCAGTGGGGGACGCCAAACGACATCCCGAATATGCCGGCAACGTGGCCTCGGTGGACACCCGCCCATTTTGGCGGGAGGTCGATGAGTCCCCCACCAGCCAGGACTACCACTATCACCGCAACGCCGAGACGTACCTGCGCATCGGCGACGCGCTCGGCCGAGCCATGGTTCGCCTGCTGGGGGGCAAGGCGGAGCCGCTCCCGCAACCTGCGCGTCCCAAGCGACCTGCTCCCGGGCAAGCTGCTGAGCTAAAAGATGCGGAAAAGGCCGCGGTCCAAAAGGCACTCCAGCCCATTCTCATTGATGGCATCGCTGCCGGCTATATCGCCAACCCCCGCTACAACGCCACATTGCTTCAGGAACACTCCGGCGAACCGCCCAAGCGAGCCACTCAATTCCTGCGCGGCTCGATGTACGGCCTATTGAACTGCTATCGTGCTGCCGGCGTTGAGGGCTATGACTGGAAACCATTCGGCCCCGATCTCGACAAGGTGCAATGGGAGTACCACAGCTTTGATCCCAAGGAGACTCTGCCCAAGGAAAAATATCCGCGCTACCGCCCGGTGACCTATCCCGCCGGCATGGCGCAGTGGATTGCGCCTGGCTTCAACGCCAAGGCCGCCGGGTGGAAGACCGGGCTGCAACCCTTCGGTCAGCTCAACGGCAAATTGGCACCGCTCAGTGAATCCTGCACGGCCTCATTCTGTGGTTGCGGCCATGCGCCAAAGACGCTTTGGGAAAAGGAGGTTTTGCTGATGCGCGCCACCATCGAGGTGCCGCCGCTGAAACCCGGACACCGCTATCGGATCCTCATCGGCGGCAGCGCCCACGTTAATTCCGGCGACGGATTTGCCCTGTGGGCCAACGGCAAACTTCTCGCTGAATCGAAGCTCGGGGTCCACGTCCGCCAAGGCGGCCAGCCGCGAGGGGCTTATATTTACAATGACGCCAAGGAAATCTTCAAGGGTGGCCAGGTCACTCTGGCGGCCATGAGCTTTCTGCGCGTCAACCACCCGCGCCAAGGCGTTCAGAAGCCCATGGGCTTTCTCAGCCTGAAGCTTGAGGAACTGAAATTGCCGCCGGTGAAATAGAATTCGAATTATTGTGAGATGTGATGGTTGACGTGTGTTGCATTCGTGCTACATTTTTCACATGAGTCAAACAGCGACAGTTCATGCTCGGATTGATGCGGAGACGAAGTCTCGGTCGGAAGCCGTGCTAAAGAAATTGGGGATGACTCCGACCGAGGCGGTGCGGTTGCTTTATCGGCAGATCGCGTTGCGCGGTGAATTTCCCGTGGAATTGAAGGTGCCCAATTCACTGACTGCGGCGACTCTGGACCAGAGCGATCGCGGCGAAGGAATTGAGAAATTCGATTCGCCCGAGGCGTTGTTCTCCAGTTGGGATGAAAAATGAAACTCTCGCAGACGTCCCAATTCAAAAAGGATGTCAAAAGACAATCAAGGCGAGGGAAGGACTTGACCAAGCTGGAGGCCGTTGTGCGGTTGTTGCTCGAGGGCGATGCGTTACCGGAGATATACCGCGACCATGCGTTGATGGGCACTTGGAAGAATCACCGGGATTGTCACATTGAGCCGGATTGGATTTTGATTTATTGCAAGACCGAAGACGAGCTTCGCTTGGAGCGGACGGGAACGCACAATGACCTATTTTAAATTTACCTTGGCTGCACTCGGAAGCGCAGTCGTGTTGGCGGCGGCCGAGCCGGTGCCATTCGCCGTCTCGAACAAAGCGGCCGCTGTGCTGGAGGCGCATTGTCTGGATTGCCATGATGCGGAAACGCAAAAGGGCGAGGTGCGGTTGGATGCGCTGGGGGAGGTGGCGTTGGAGGCGCGGCTGGATTTGCTGAACCGGGTGCAGGAACAGTTGTTCCTCAAGGAAATGCCGCCGAAAAAAAAGGCGCAGCCAAGTGAGGCGGAGAGGGCTGCACTGGCCGGCTGGGTGCGTGGCGAATTGCGCAAGCACAAGGCCTCGAAGCTGGAGGAGAAGCTGCGCTATCCGAGCTACGGCAATTATGTAGATCACAAAAAGCTGTTTAGCGGAGAGGTGAAGGCCAAGGCGTGGTCGCCGGCGCGGCGGTGGTTGGTGAGTCCGCAGATTTTTCATGAGCGCGTGATGGATGTGTTCGGGCTGGAAGGCCGCGAGCGTCAGGGTTTTGTCACGCGGAAGTTCTTTGGGGTCACCAATCCCTTCATGCTGCCCGATCATTCCGGTGTGCGCGATTACGACATCACCACGCTGGATGGCGGGCATTTGCTGGTGATGCTCAGCAACGCCAAGTGGATTGCCGGTAAACAGATTTTTGCGGCACAACTTAAGACGCCGAAAAAGGACGCGCTGTTGGCGGGGTTGAATACGCAGGATCGCTGGTATCCACGGGAAACGCCGCCGGTGTTTGAGGCGATCGTACTCAAGGACGGGCCACCAACCGAGGCGGAGATGGTGGCGGCCATCCAGCAACAGTTCGACTGCGTGCTGAGCCGCGAGGCCACGGCGGCCGAGGTCAAAAAATATTTAACGCTGCTGCGTTCATCGATCGAGTTGGGCGGCAACATTGCCGGGCTACAGCAGATGCTCACGACGGTGCTGTTGGAATCGGAATTCCTGTACCGGATGGAGTTCGGCGATGGAAAGGTCGATAAATTTGGGCGGGCGAAATTGACTCCACGCGAAGCAGGCCGCGCCATCGCCTATGCGCTTGGGGATCGTGGCCCCGATCCGATTCTTCGGCAGGCGGCGGCTGACGGGAAGCTGGCCACCAAGGAAGATTTCCGGCGTGAGGTGACGCGTTTGTTGAAGGATGAAACTTTGTTTGCCGGCCCGGTGGATACCAGCCTCAACGGGAAAAACATGCGCACGCATGAGAGCACGCACCCCAAGCTGGTCCGGTTTTTTCGCGAGTTTTTCGGGTACCCCAACGCCATTAAAATCTTCAAAGACGTGCCGCGCAGTGACGGCTATTGGCAGAATCCTTCCCGCGGCACGGCCGGAACACCGGGCTTTCTCGTCAAGGAAGCCGACCGGATTGTCGACCGGCACTTGCAACAGGATCAGGATGTTTTCCGGCGGTTGCTCACTACGGAGGATTTTTTCGTTTACCACGACAAAGACAACGAGACCGGGCGCAAGGTCATCAAGGAGTGGACCGAGGTGTACCACTACTTCAAGGACAAGGATTGGAAGGCCAATCCGGAGAAGGTGATTGAGGATAATCTGGATTTTCTGAAGACCAAGAAAACCGTTCGCGTCTCGGGGGCCAAATCCAAACGCGAGTTTATGCGCCACATGTATTTCTGGGGGGAAACCATCGGCAAAGGGCGCACGCCGTTCACCACGCCTTCCTTTGCGCACGGTTATCATTACAACCATTCGGTCTTCTACAGCCTGCCGCCCACGCCGAATCCGTTCCGCTACGGCGGTGTGGAAAACAAAAACTACAAGGGCTTGGATGACGAAGTGTTTTGGGACTACCCGGTCGAGCAACCGTTCGCGATTCAAAACCGCAAAGGTCTGCTCACCCACCCGGCCTGGCTGATTGCCCACTCCTCCAACTTCCACACCGACCCCATCAAGCGCGGGCGCTGGATTCGCGAAAAACTCCTGGCCGGCCGCGTGCCGGACGTGCCCATCACCGTCGATGCCCAAGTGCCGGAAGACCCGCACAAGACGTTTCGCGAACGCGTCGAAACAGTCACCCAAAAGGCCGGATGTCTGAAGTGCCATCAGCACATGAACCCGCTGGGATTGCCGTTCGAGGTCTTTGATGATTTCGGTCGCTATCGTCTGGACGAACCCTTGGAATACGAGGAGCATATCGTTGCTAACCCCAAAAAGAAAAATGGCGCGACCACTTACAAAACCAAGCCCGTCAGCACCCTTGGCGAACTCATCGGCACCGGCGATCCCAAGCTCGATGGCCAAGTCACCGATCCCATTGACCTGATCAACCGCCTCGCCGAATCCGATCGCGTGCGCCAAAGTATCATCCGCCATGCGTTCCGCTTTTACATGGGCCGCAATGAGATGCTTTCCGATTCGCAAACCCTTATCGACGCCGATCGCGCCTATCTCGATAGCGGCGG
>JAYQQG010000075.1:0-17018 GCA_038145765.1 Verrucomicrobiales bacterium | reverse complement strand
TTACACGGAATCCTTGTTTGGCCTTTGTGTCGTGGGGTCGGAGATGTCTTTTTGAGTGAGACGTCATATCGTTCTTCCCAGATGACTTTGTGGTTTTTCAGGCAATCGGCGTAAGAATCTTTTTCAAACACATCGGCGAAGACGGATTCAGCCGCCTGGTCGTCAACGAATGTGACATCGTAATGCGTGAATTTGGCAGGCCATTCGTAGCCCCATTTCACAATCAAGAACATGCAGGCGAAGATCACTGTGGCAATTTTCCATTTCCGGTATCCGTCCCAGTCCTTGAGTTTCAAGGATACCCACGCGAGGACCACGGTGGCCGATGAGGCGATGAGGATTAATGTGTTAAAGGCACCGACCCATTTGTTCATCAGGCCCATGCTCCAAGTGCCGGGCTCAGCGCCAACACGGAGAAGCACATACGCCGAAAAGAGCGCGCCGAACAGCATGACTTCCGAGGCCAGGAACAACCAGATGCCCACTTTACCATTGTAAAGGCCGGTGTCCGGACGGGCGGTTGAGTTATGCGGGATTTCCATTTGGTGATAAAGTTAGTCGGTTTCCGGACGGTTCGGTTCTGTTTGCGGAATGAAATCCTTGTCGGCACCCGGGACGCTGTAGGCATAGGGTTCACCATGCACCTCGGGCTCTTGGGTAAAGTTGCCGTGCGGCGGTGGAGTTGGGGTTTGCCAATCCAGGGTGGTGGCCTCCACCGGGTTATCGTTCTCCACTTTCTCGCCATTGCGAATGCTATGGAAAAAGTTCACGATAAATACGATCTGAATCAGGAACATGCCAAAGGCTCCCAGCGTGATGTATTCGTTCAGGCGAATAATTAAATCCGATAACGCGCCCGAAGTGACATCCGGGTTTTGCACCAACGAGTAGGTGGCTCCGCCGTCACTCATCCGGCGGCTTAATCCAGCGAAGCCCTGAATGAACATCGGCATAAAAATGATGTTCATGAAAATCAGCGAACCCCAAAAATGGACCTTGCCCCAGTACTCGTTCATTTTGCGGCCGGTCATTTTCGGGAACCAGAAGTACACGCCCGCGAACATTGCGAAAATCGTGCCCGGCGCCACCACATAATGGAAGTGGGCAATCACATAGTACGAATCGTGCAGGTGAAGATCCGTAAAGCTGAAGCCCAGCGGCAAGCCGGTGAGCCCGCCAATTCCGAACATCGGCAGAAAGGCCAATGCGAACATTGAGGCTGAATTAAATCGGATGGATCCTTTCCAAAGCGTCATGAACAAACAAGTCAGGAGGATCACGGACGGGATGGAAATGATCATGGTGGTGGTCTGGAAGAATGTCGCCACTTTGGCGCTCATTCCTGTGAGATACATGTGGTGCGCCCACACAATGAATGACAGGAAACCGAGGACGAACACGGCGGCCACCATCACCTTGTAGCCCCAGAGGGGGCGGCGGGCGTTGTTGCATAGGATTTCAGCCACCATGCCAATCGCCGGAAGAATCAGTACGTACACCTCAGGGTGGCCGAGGAACCAAAACAAATGCTGCCAGAGGAGCGGGCTGCCACCGCCGGAAACCGCCATCGGGGTTGAGCCGGTGTCAAATACGCCGGATGGGAGGAAGAAGCTGGTGTCACAGACACGGTCCATCAATTGCATGATACCGGCCGCTTCCAGTGGTGGAAAGGCCAGCAACAGAAGGAACGCGGTGATGAACTGCGCCCAAACAAAAAATGGCATGCGAAACCAAGTCATGCCCGGCGCTCGCAACTGAATAATTGTGGCGATAAAGTTCACGGCACCCAACAGCGATGAAGTGATCAGCAGGATCATGCCGATCAGCCAGAAGGATTGGCCGTCGGTGGGGATGACAGAAGCCAGTGGTGAATATGATGTCCACCCTGCCTGCGCCGCTCCGCCCGGGATAAAGAAACTTGCCGTCATCACGACGCACCCGAGAAAGAAACTCCAAAAACTGGCCATGTTCACCCTCGGGAAACACATATCGGGTGCTCCAATCTGGAGTGGGACAACATAGTTTCCAAAAGCGGCGAAACCGAGTGGAACGACTGCGAGAAACACCATGATGGTGCCATGCATCGCGCCAAACTGGTTGTAGGCGTCCGACGACATGACGCCGTCCTTGAACACCGGTTCCCCGGCGTTGTTATGGGCGTACACATGTTCCAGCACGGTGCCCATCACGGGGATTGGTTCGCCTGGTTTGGCGATCTGCCAGCGCATGGCCATGATGAGCATAAATCCTACCAGCAAAAATAGCAGTGAGGTGACGCCGTATTGAATGCCGATGACCTTATGGTCCGACGAGAAGACGTACTTGGTCAGGAAATGCTGGTTACCGTGATCGTGGTCATCATGGTGGTCATGATGGCCCTCGTGCGCAACATTCGGTTGGGTGGTCGTTTCCATTGTTTAAATTATCTAGGCGGCTCGATCCCAAACCATTAACCCCATCAACAGGGGCAGATAAAGGAGCGAATAGTAAAACAAGCGGCGGGCCGATTCCAATGTCATTTCCCGTGAAAATTTCCAGCTTAATATGGCAAAATACAGGCTAAGTATCACGGCTCCGACGCAGTAGATAGTTCCAGAAATTCCGAGCCAATATGGCGAAACAGCCGCCGGTAACAAGGCAACACAGTACAGAACAGCCGATTTGCCTGTGTTGCTGGCGCCCTGCTCGCCGCCGGAAATCATCCTGAACCCGGCTTTTTCATAGTCTTCACGGTATATCCAGGCAATCGCTAGGAAATGGGGCAACTGCCAGAAAAACAGAATAGCCACCAGAGACCAGCTTTCCGTGGCAATCGTGCCAGTGCTGCCCGTGGCAGCGGTCCATCCCATCAAAGGCGGCAACGCACCCGGGATGGCGCCGATCAAGGTATTCAACGTGGTCACCCGCTTGAGTGGGGTGTACACGGCGACGTAAGAAATGAGGGTTATCGCTCCCACCACACTGGTGATCAGGTTGACCTTATATGCCAGATAAACCAATCCGATGGCCGCCATGGCGCCGCCGGCGAGCAATGCGCGCTCCGGACTGATGGCCCCCGTGACGATCGGCCGATTGGCGGTGCGGGGCATGCGGGCATCATAATCCTTTTCCAGATATTCATTTAACGCGGCCGCGCCACAGGCCAGAATACCCGTGCCAAACAACGCGTGCAACAGCAACATCCAGTCAAAGCCATTGGCGGAAGCTAGGTAAAACCCCATCGCGGTGGTGATTACCACCATCGTTGTCAGTCGGAGTTTGACCAAATCAGACCACAGGGCAAACTGTCGGCGCAGGCTCCCCTTCTCTGCTTGGATGGCGGTTTCTTGCTTCATTAGCCGGCAGCCTCCATTTGAGTGAGTTTCTCTTCGTCCTCTTGTCTTTCCGGAGTAAAAGCCGGGAGCAGGCGGGACCGACTGATGATTGTCCCGATGGTGCCGGTCAGCAACGTGGTTGCTCCCACGAGAACATGCAGTGTCGCCATGTCCGCCGGTTTGTATTTCAGAACGGTTAAGATACCGAGTGTTGCCTGTGCCAAGACCAAGCCTAACCACAGGAGAGAGAGTTTACTCAAGGCATGTTCGCCACCGAGTTTGCGATGCGACAAGATGGCTGTGCCGAGCACCAAGCCGAGGATCAATACGGCCCCCACTCGGTGCAACATATGCAGATGGATATGACCGGCTTGAATGGAGCTGCCCGTGGTTAAAAAAATGGTCGGGTTGCCCTGTGCATCGAGAGACTGGTTGCTGGCGTGCAATTGGCGCTGTAACGCAATCCGGTCGTTGTTGTACTTGGCCAGCATAGCTTCATCGGTGGCTGGCCACCACTGGCCATGGGCCTTCGGGAAATCCCACACCGGCAAACCGGCATGTTGGTGGCGCATGGTGGCGCCGAGAATCAGTTGAAGAAAGATAAGCAGTGTGGCGTAAAAGAAATGAGATCGAATCACGCGAGGCACAAGGTCGCCGATTTTTTGTGCCGGCTTGGATGCGCGCCACCATTGGCTGGTAAATAGGGCGATCGATGTCAATACGATCAGAAACAATTGCGCCAACGTGCCGTGAAGCACGCCGATTCGGCTTTCCAGCTGTGTCACGCGCAATCCGCCGAGGACGCCCTGAACAATAACCATGCTGTACGCCAGAGTAGCCCACCATCTCAAGGCGGTGCGTTGGTGATAGATTTGAATGACGGCAAATACGGTCATGAGCGAGGCGGCCACGGCCATCATGATGAACATGGTTTGAGTTCGGACTCCCATCAGGCCCAGAGTGAAGATCACGGCGGCGATGGCGATGGTTCGGTTGCGGCCCGTGGATTCTCGGCACCACATCCAGATGGTCAGCCCGGCGGTAAATAGGCCCACAATCGAGGCCATCAGGCGGTGGGAGTGTTCTTCGAATATGCCAAATTGACCGAGCCATTGATCAAACGGCAGCAGGAACATGTTGTATCCGAAGCTGGTTGGCCAATCCGGGACAGCCAGTCCCGCCTCGCGACTGGTCACGAGGCCTCCCATGCCGATCAGGGCAAAAGTGCACAAGACTGTGAACACCGCAAAGCGGTGAAGCCAAGGACTGTCTGCCTCATTCTCCATGTGAATTGACCGGAAGGAATTAAACTTTTTAAGGGAAAATCCCAAAAAGAAGACGCCGCCGTCACTCCCTTCGCGTGGGACAATATCACTGTCGACAGTCCAACAGCAAGTTATTTGTGAAAAAATTCACAATCTAAATCTGGGCAAAACTGGCTGATTTATCGGGTGAATTAACCGATTTCCTTTATGAGATCGGCCATGACCAGAGCGGTATGGGCGGCCTCCGTTCCGCGATTGGTTTTAACCGAAATGCAGCGCGCTCGGGCTTGGGCTTTCGATTCTAGCAGCAGCACCTCGTGTATCATAGGGATGCCTGTTTCCACGGCGATTTCACCCAGTGACCGGGTGACTGAATGGCCTATATGTTCGGCATGCGTCGTTTTTCCCCGGAGAATCACGCCCAAGCAAAGAACTGCATTCGGGCGGTTCCGTTTGCGACGAGCGAGTTTGGCGGCCACTACCGGAATTTCAAATGCACCCGGTACGCGGATGATCTCCAAATCCGCGAGTCCGGCTTCAGCGAGTGTTTCCAATGCGCCATCAAGCATGCCATCGACGTACTCGGCATTATATGCCGAAGCAACAATAGCGATACGGTCCGATTTGGTGCGCGTGGTTTTGCGGGTGGTCTTTTGCAGCATGACTAAATCCGGTGTCCCATCTTGTCGCGTTTCGTGTTGAGATATTTCTTATTGTGTTTGTTCGGGGCCACCTTGATCGGGAGCTGTTCGACAATCTCCAAGCCGTAGCCGTCCAGGCCCACCACCTTTTTGGGGTTGTTGGTCAGCAGTCGAATGCGTCGTACCCCGAGGTCGGCAAGGATTTGTGCTCCGAGTCCGTATTCGCGTAGGTCCATGGCGAAACCGAGTTTTTTGTTGGCTTCAACGGTGTCCAGACCTTCTTCCTGAAGTTTGTATGCGTGAATCTTTGGGGCTAATCCAATGCCCCTGCCCTCTTGGCGCATATAGACAATCACGCCGGCACCTTCTTGAGTGACTTGTTGCATGGCGTCCTCAAGTTGCGGACCGCAATCGCAGCGGAGGCTGCCGAAAACATCTCCCGTTAGACATTCACTGTGGACGCGAACCATCACGTTTTCAGTTTTCTCCACGTCTCCGCACACGAGCGCAATATGGTGTTGGTCGTCCAGCGCGCTGCGGTATAGGTGAAGCTTGAAATCTCCGTGTTCGCTCGGAAGATTGATCATCTCAACCTTTTCTATGAGCTTCTCGCGGTTGCGCCGGTACTTGATGAGTTCCTCGATGGAACAAATCTTCAGCTTGTGCTTTTTGGAAAATCGCTTGAGTTGGGGGAGGCGGGCCATGTTGCCGGCGTCGTCCATGATTTCGCAAATGACGCCGATGGGCCGGCATTCGGCGAGCTTGGCGAGGTCCACGGCGGCCTCGGTATGGCCGGCGCGCTGGAGCACGCCGCCGGGGCGGGCGCGTAGGGGAAAGATGTGGCCGGGTTGGACAAGGTCTTCCGGCACGGCCGTGGGGTCGGCCATGGTTTGGATGGTGACAGCGCGATCCTTGGCGCTGATGCCGGTGGTGACGCCCGCGGCGGCATCAACACTCACCTGAAAGTCGGTTTGGAAACTCTCCTGGTTGCGCGGCACCATGCGCTCGATGCCGAGCTGGCGGAGGCGTTCCTCAGTGGTGGGTACGCAGATTAAGCCGCGGCCATGTTTGGCCATGAAATTGACGGCCTTGGCGGTGACGTGTTCGGCGGCCAAGATGAGGTCGCCCTCGTTTTCGCGGTCTTCGTCGTCCACCACGATCACCATTTTGCCGCGGCGAATATCGGCGATGACCGATTCCACAGAATCAAAGGGCGACTTGGCTGAAGTCGCTTTCTTCTTTTTCGCGGTCTTCTTTTTTGCGGGCATGATTAACCAGCCAGGATTTTGGGCACCTCGGCCAGAGCTTCATCGAGTTTAGTGGCATCCTTGCCACCGCCCCGGGCTTGGGTCGGTTTGCCGCCGCCCTTCCCGCCCACAATGGGGGCAATGGTCTGGATGATGCGGCCGGCTTGCACTTTATCCGTCAAGGCATCGGGCACGCTGGCTACCAGTGCCACGCTCCCATTCCCGGCAGCACCCAGCACCACGACACCATCAAATTGGCCCTTGAGCGCATCAGCGACAGTTTGGGCAAAATTGCCGTCCACGGCGCCGAGGTTGGCGGCAATGAATAGGATTTCGCCGACCTGTTCGGCCGCACCGGCCAATTCCTTGGCAGTATTGGCGGCCTGGCTTTGCTGCAGGCCTTTGAGTTGTTTCTCGAGCTGCTTGGTCTGTTCGAGTGCCTGTTCGATTTTCTTTTCGAGATCTTTAACCGGCGAATTGAGTTGCTCCGCCAGTGCAATAATGCGGGCGGCATCAGCACGGGCCTGCTCTGCGGCGATGAGGCCGGCGGTGGCTTCGATGCGGCGTACGCCAGCGGCGATGGCGGATTCGCCAGTGATCCGGAAGAGGCCAACCTCACCCGTGGCGCGGGTGTGGGTGCCACCGCAGAGTTCCATGGAATACCCATTGAGCGCGCCGCTTTCGCCGCCGATCTGGACCACGCGCACTTGGTCGCCATATTTGTCGCCAAAGAACTGCATGATGTCATTGCGCTGAGTAACCTCGGCGTGCGGCACCTCGCTCCAGCTGACGGTGGCGTTCTCAAGAATGCGTTCATTCACGAGCGCTTCAATGTCGAGCAACTGCTGTTCGGTAAGGGCTTGGCTGTTGAAATCAAACGTCAGTTTGTCAGCACCCACGTACGAGCCTTTTTGCGAGGCATCGGGGCTGGTGACCTGATGCAGGGCCCAGTGGAAGAGATGGGTGACGGTGTGGTGACGCTGAATGGCCGCGCGATTGGCGGCATTGACATCAAGTTGTGCAGTGGCGCCCTGCTCCGGTGCGCCTTCGCCCTTGATGAAATGCAGGAAGGCATCGCCGGCTTTTTGGGTGTCGGTAATCTGCCATTGCCGGCCATCGATAGTAAGCGTGCCGCGGTCACCGGCTTGGCCGCCCATTTCGGCATAGAATGGGGAGCGGTCGACCACTACGCCCGTGCGTTTCTTTTCCTGAACCACTTCCAGAATAGTGGCTTCGGTTGTCAGTTGTTCGAACCCGATAAATTCGGTGCAGGCTCCGGAGCTGACGCTGGAGACGCTGATGACTTCCTTCTTTTGGGCGGCACGGGCGCGTTCGCGTTGTTGCTCCATGAGCGTCTCAAAGCCGGCCGTGTCCACGCGCAGGCCGGCTTCGCGGGCCATGAGTTCAGTGAGATCGAGCGGGAAACCGTAGGTATCATACAGCTTGAACGCGAAATCCCCTGAGAGTTCTTTGCCGGAAAGTTTGCCGGACTCCTCATTGAACATCTCAATGCCGTTATCGAGGGTGCGATTAAAGGATTCTTCCTCGGTACGGATCGTTTGTTGCACCAACTCACGGCGTTGTTGCAGTTCCGGGAAAATATCGCCCATCGTGTCGGCGAGGACATCGACCAGTTTGTAAAAAAACGGTTCCTGAAAACCCAGCGTGCGGCCATAGCGCACGCCGCGGCGCAGGATACGGCGCAAAACATAATTGCGATCCGTGTTCCCGGGGATGATGCCGTCGGCGATGGAAAAGCTCAGGGTGCGGATGTGGTCGCCGATCACGCGAAAGGCGATGTCGATCTGTTCCTGCTCGGTTTGTTCCTTGCCGGGCAATGTGGCGGTGTATTTTTTGCCACTGAGTTTTTCCAGTTCGGCAAAAATCGGGCTGAAGACGTCTGTGTCGTAATTGGAAACCGGTTTGGAGAAATCGGTGAAATTATCGGTGCTCTGTATGATCGCCGCCACGCGCTCAAAGCCCATGCCGGTGTCGACGTGCTTGGCGGTCAACGGCGCGAAGGTGCCATCCACATTGGCATTGTACTGGATGAACACGAGGTTCCAAATTTCAATGCACTGGCCGCTGTCGGCGTTGACGAGGTTGCCCTTGGTGTCACCGTCAGGGGTGAGGTCGATGTGCAATTCGCTGCACGGGCCGCACGGGCCGGTGTCCCCCATCATCCAGAAGTTATCTTTCTTATTGCCGTTGACGATGTGCACGGCGGGGTCCAAGCCGGCAGCGGTGAAAATCTCCGCCCAATAATCGTAGGCCTCCTGATCAAATTCTCCGGGATCGCCTTCGCCGGGCTGGTACACCGTGGCGTACAGGCGTTCCTTGGGGAAACCCCACGTGCCCGTGATGAGTTCCCACGCCCACTGGATGGCTTCCTTTTTGAAATAATCACCAAAGGACCAGTTGCCGAGCATCTCGAAAAACGTGTGGTGATAGGTGTCCATGCCCACGTCATCGAGGTCGTTGTGTTTACCGCCGGCTCGAATGCATTTTTGGGTGTCGGCCGCGCGGCCCGGGGTGTACGGGCTGGTTTGTTCGCCGAGAAAGATCGGCACAAACTGGTTCATGCCAGCATTGGTAAACAGCAGGTTGGGGGCATCCGGCATGAGGCTGGCGCTGGGCACGATGGTGTGCTGGCGGGCTCCAAAGAAATCGAGAAAGTCCTGCCGGATCTGCCGGCCGGTGCGGGTGGGTTGATCGCTCATCACTGGGCGGGGACGCGGTTGATGGTGTGCAGGATCTCCTGCTTGATGGCGGTTTTATCGGCCGCCATGATGTTAAACCGGATGCGCGATTGCATGACCGGCTTGAGGTTGTCCACGATCAGGTGGACGGTTTTTTTATCCTCGGAAAGCGGGATCGCCTTGATGGGCAGCGGGTCGCCGCCAAAAGCGCCCTGGCGTTTGTCGCCCAACACCTTGGCGGGATCTTTGGTGGAATATAATTTGGAGCCGTAGTTTTGGGTCCACTGATAGTTCCATTGATCGATCGCCCAGTTTTGGTCGTCAACCGCGGTAGTGGCATCCAGCGGGTTGGTGAATGTGATACGAATGCCATCCTTCTGCACGTTTAGCGCCTTGGGCATGTTCACCGGTTTGCCGGTGTAACGGACGCGATGGAAGGCGCCGAACCGGGCACCGTTGGATTGCCACACGCGCAAACCTGCCAAATAAAGCTGGCCATCCTTCGGGTTGAAACGTCCACGCATGATGCCCGAGTCAAACCGCAACGGAAATCGCACAGCAGCGCCCTGCCATTGGCCATCGATCTCCTCTTTCATCAACTTAAACAGACTGCTCTTGCCGTAAGATAAATGCAGCAGATCGCCACTGAAGGGGCCCCATCGCTCACTGTTAACCCAAACCTGTCCGCCACTGGAATTATCGGCCTGATGCGGCAGCCACAGGAGCGGCTTGTCGTAGTCGTTGGGCGGTTCCTTGCGGTGCGCAGTGTGCACGTGCCCGTAAAATCCGCCAGGTTTCACGTAGTTCACGCGCGATGTCGGTACCCAGTTGCCTTCATTATCGGAACTGGTCAATTCGCCATTGGGGCCGACGCTCATGCCGTTGGGGGCCCGGTGGCCAGTCGCGACAATCTCCAACTTGCTGCCGTCCTTGCTCACGCGAACCAGACAGCCGTGGTGCGGCACAGTGGCTTCGCGCAGATTGCCGCCCTTGATGAAATAAAAATTACCTTCCGGGTCCGTGGAAAGGTTCAGGCAAAACTCGTGGTAATGGTTGCTGATCGAAATGTCGTTGTTGAAATTCTCGTAATAGTCCGCTTCACCGTCGTCATTGAGATCATGCAGCCGGGTGATTTGGTCGCGGCCCAGAACATACACCTGTTCGTCCACGATCTTCAGGCCGAGCGGCTGGAACAGTCCCGTGGCGTACCGGCGCCATTTGAGTTCCTTCAACGATTCATCAATGCCACTGACGATCCACACATCGCCGGTCACGGAACTGATGGCTGCCGTGGTGCCGTCCTCAAAAAAATCGAATCCGCTGCAGCGGATCCAAGATTTCCACGGGTTCTCTTCCGGGACCGTGATGGTGTCGACAACATACGGGCCGGGCACAAGGCCGAGCCGGCCGCGGGTGGTGACGGGCTTATTCCATTTGGCTGGGCCGCCCTTGATGAGGTCCGACAAAGCGCGCACTTTGATTTGGATTTTGGAGAACTGCTGCAGCTTGCCGATGTCCTCCTTGGGGCCATTCCAAACGCCCACGATAAACTGGCTGGTGGGCAGGAGCGACTTGATCTCCGCCGTGATCCGGCCGCCTTCGGCCTTTAAAGTGATACCAGAGTTAATCACCGTGGCCCCGGTGATTTGGCCGTCCAGTTCCAGCGTCGCGACGTTGCCTTCCACCTTGCCGGCGGCCCCGGGAACTTCAGCGATCAGGAGGCTTAGCGGACTTTTGCTGGGGCTGTGGGTGATCTCAAATTGGCGCGTGAAAATGCCGCCGCCAAATCCGGGCAGCTCGAGAATGCCCGAGGCGCCAACCATGTAGGACAGGATCACCTGATCGCCATGCGTGTAATGGCCGCGCCACTTCGCCCAGTCGCGCGGGAGCGGGCCTTTTGAATAAACGTCTTTACCGTTGATGACCGGCGGATTGGGCTCGGTCCATTCGCCTTTCGGGCCGGCCCAGCCGGGCACCATTGGCGTGTGAAAGGCCAGATTCCCCACAACGGCGGGTACACCCGCCAGTCCGTCCCGGCCAGTGGGTAGTTTGATAAAACCGCCCTTCCAAGCGGCAGCTACGCGGAGGCGTTCCGTGTCAAAACACAAGGAAGCGTTTTGGCTGAGCTTGATGTTCAGCCCCTTGAGAGCCGGCCGCCATAACTTGTCGCCCAGTTGAGCTTCCAAGCCATATGCCTGGAACGACCCAATGTCCATGTCGTCCCATTTGGTCCGCTTCACGGCGGGCTTCTTGGGCTTGGGCTTTTTGGGTGGATTTTGAGCGGATCCTTCAAAAGGCACCGCCACCACCCAGGTTAGCACTAAGATCAGGCTCCAAAAACGCATCCCCGTTCCTTGCCAAAAACCAAGGCGAATTGCGATAAAATAGTGCCGTCTTGCCTGTCAGCGGTCGCTCCGTTACAACTGGCCGCCCTTGAGCAAGCAGTTCTACATCACGACGGCTATCGATTACGTCAACGGCCAGCCGCATCTGGGGCATGCCTACGAAAAGGTGATCACCGATGTCATTGCCCGAGCGCGCCGTTGCCTCGGTGAAGAGGTGTTTTATCTGACCGGCCTCGACGAGCATGGCCAAAAAGTCCAGCAAGCCGCCGACGCCGCCGGGCTGGATGCCCAGACTTATTGCGATGGGCTAGCCGCTGATTGGCAGGCGTTTGTTGAAAAGCTCGGAATCGCTAACAACGATTTTGTGCGGACGACTGACAGCCGGCATAAAGCCGTGGTGGCTGAGGTGTTGCAGCAGCTTTACGACAAGGGCGAATTCTATCAGGACGAGTACGTCGGGTTTTATTCCGCCAAACAGGAGTCATTCCTCACCGAGAAAGACCGCGATGAAGATGGTAATTTCGACCCGATCTACGGCGAGGTGCAGGAGCTACGCGAGAAAAATTATTACTTTAAACTCGGCCAACATCAGCAATGGCTCATCGATTACATCGAGGCCAACCCAGACTTTGTCTCGCCTGATTACCGGCGCAACGAGGTGCTCGGGTTTCTCAAGAATGAAACGCTGGAAGACCTCTGCATCAGCCGGCCCAAGGAACGCCTTGAATGGGGCATTCCCCTGCCCTTCGATCCGAATTACGTGACCTACGTATGGTTCGATGCGTTGACCAATTACCTCAGCATCCCGCGCAGTCGCGGCGAAGAGGCGGCGCTTTGGCCTGCGGACATTCACGTGATCGGCAAGGACATCCTGAAGTTTCACGCTGTCTACTGGCCCATCATGCTCAAGGCCGCCGGGCTGGAACTGCCCAAGCAGGTGCTGGTGCACGGTTGGTGGCAAAAGGATAACCAGAAGATGAGCAAGAGCACCGGCAATGTGGTCGATCCCGTGGCGGTGATTGATGACTGGGGGCTTGATGCCTTTCGTTATTATGTCGTCCGTGAACTGGCCATTGGCCCCGACGGCAACTGGACTGACGAAGGATTTGCCACGCGTTACGGTGCCGAGCTGGCGAACGGCTTGGGTAACCTTGTCAATCGATCGCTCTCAATGCTCAACCGGTATCGCGAAGGCGTTGTGCCCGAGCCAAATGATGAACTGGCCGCTGAGGCGCTTGCTGCCCGCGATAAGCTGGTGGGCGAACTGAAATCCAGTGAACTGCAGGAAGGTCTGCGCACCATTTGGGCGTACATCGGGCGTGTGAACCAATACGTCGACCAAACCGCGCCGTTCAAAATGGCCAAGGATCCCGAGCAGGCCGAGCGATTGGGCGAGGTGCTTTATAACCTCGCGGAAAGCTGCCGTTTACTGGCTGTCTGGCTGCAACCGTACCTGCCCACCACCAGCCAGCGCATCCGCGAACAACTGGCCGTGCCGACAGACGCCGTGAACATCGCAGAGTCCGGTTGGGGCGAGCTGTCCGCCGGTCATCAGGTCAACAAACCCGAGCCGCTTTTCCCGCGGCGCGATCAGTAACTATTTTCCATCCCACTCCGCATTGATCAACTTGCGGAGGTGCGCCACCTTCTCGGGGTTTTGCTTGGCGAGATTCTTGGTCTCATGAGGATCTTTCGCCAAATGATACAGCTCAATATCGCCGGACCCACTGGCACCCTTGGCGGCGCGGGTGGTGACGTTTTCCTTATGCGGCAGGATCAGCTTCCAGCCAGCCTCAATCCCCCAGCGGTACGTGAGGTTTTTGCTCGGATCATGTGTATCCACCGCGTTGTGCAGGAAGATTTCGCCGTACAGAAACTTCCGCGCATTGATCGCCTTCTCGTCCAGCAGATTTAGGCCGCGCATCTCGGCCGTGGGTTTCATGCCCAGCGCGTGCAGCACCGTGGGCACCATGTCGATGCTGGAAACGGGCGTGGTGGAAATGGCCGGTTTCACCTTGCCAGTCCAGCGCACCATGATCGGTGTGCGGGTGCCGCCGTCGTATTGGCTGCGTTTGCTTTTCAGGTCGTAACCCCGCGCCTTGGGATTTTGAATCCAGCCGTTGTCTGTTACGTAAATGAAAATGGTATCCTTGCCGAGCCCCTTCTTGTCGATGTGATTGACCAAATCTCCCACGGTTTCATCGAACCACTCCACCATGGCGTAATAGCGGGCGACATGCGGCGAATCGACCTTGGCCGCGTATTTGTCGAACAACCGTTTGGGCGGATTATGCGGGGTGTGCGGGAGGAACGGCGCGTACCAGATAAAGAACGGCTTGTCGCCGGCTTCTTCGATGAAGTCATAAATCGGCTCCATGCCATCGCGGCCGATCTTCAGGCCCACATCGCCGTGTCGGCCGCCGCGTTTCGGGTCACCATGAGTCATGCCATGCGTGAATCCGCCGCGCGAGTAATGCCCCTGCCACCACTTGCCGCTTTGGTGGCTCACGTAGCCCTCGGCCTTTAACATCCTTGCCAGTGAGGGCCCTTTGTCGATTAACGCCACCTGATCGGCAAATCGTTTGGCATACTCGGGCGACCGCTTGCCCGAGGGCGGGATAGGCGGTTCATTGCCGGTGATCTTGCTTTGGCGCGGATACAATCCGGTGATCATGGTGGCCAGCGACGGGCAACACAGGCTGCTGGGCACGTAGCCGTGCGTGTATGTGAGGCTTTCCTTGGCCAGCTTGTCGATATTGGGCGTCTCAATGATTTTGTGGCCCATAAAACTGTAGTCCGTCCAGGTTTGGTCATCGGAAATGATGTACACAATGTTGGGCGGCTTCGCGTAACTAAGAGTGGCGGCAAAGACGGCAAGCAGAATCCATACACGTTGCATGCGCGGACTGTGCAACAAGTTCGTCAACCCGGCAAGCACAGTGACTTGAGGAATTGCCAAACTTGGGTTAGGTTCTCCTTACCCGACCGGGCCGCGCAAGGTTACACGCCCTGGAAGGTAATTATAATAAATGGGGCCTTGCCTTCGATGCTGGCCGTCAGGCCTTGACTGGAAGTCGTAAGGTATTGATTCGGCCCCACCTTGGAATCATCGTTCCTTGGGCCTTGTCGAAGCGCGGTTTGGTTTGGGTTTTTTTTTGCCGTTCCCCCTTGTGCGCGTGTAAACTTTCCCCGTGGCCGAGCGCGATCTTTTCAGCAATGAACCGCAGCCCCGGGAGGATGAGCCCCGGGCCGATCGACAGGCCACGGCGCGCCAAACACCTCTCGCCGCCCGCATGCGCCCGCGCACGCTTGACGAATACGCCGGTCAGCAACACATCCTTAAGCCCGGCATGCTTCTGCGCCGCGCCATTGAGGCGGACCGAATCCAGTCCCTGATTTTTTATGGCCCCCCCGGAACCGGCAAAACCACGCTGGCTCAAATCATTGCCAACCGCACGGAAAGCAAATTTGAACGCCTCAGCGGCGTGGAAAGCAACGTGGCCGAGATGCGCCGCGTACTCAGCGGCGCGGCGAACCGGCTCGAAAACACCGGCCGCCCCACCCTGCTTTTCATCGACGAGATCCATCGCTTTAACAAAGCGCAACAGGATGTGCTCCTGCCCGATGTGGAAGGCGGCATCATTCGCCTCGTTGGCGCCACCACGCATAATCCATTTTTCTTCGTCAACTCGCCGCTCGTTTCGCGATCGCAGATATTCGAACTGCAACCCCTCGGGGAGGAAGACATACGGCAGCTTTTGGAACGCGCTCTCCAGGATGCCGAACGCGGATTAGGGCACCTGAAAATGGAGGTGGCTCCCGAAGCCCTGACCCATATCGCTACGATTTCTGATGGAGACGCCCGTAAGGCGTTGAGTTCGCTGGAGATCGCCGCCCTCACCACGCCACCCGATGAAGACGGCATCATTCAAGTGACCATGGCGGTGGCCGAGGAATGCATCCAGAAAAAGGCGGTTGTTTACGATGCCGACGGCGATCAGCATTACGACACCATTTCCGCGTTCATCAAAAGCATACGTGGCAGTGATCCCGACGCCGCGCTCTACTGGCTCGCCAAGATGATTCATGCCGGTGAAGACCCGCGCTTTATCACGCGCCGCCTGATGATCAGTGCTTCGGAAGACATTGGTCTCGCAGACCCCATGGCACTCCTGCTCAGCACCTCCGCCCACCAGGCCGCGGAATTCATCGGCTGGCCCGAAGCGCGCATCCCCATTGCGGAAGCCACCGTTTACCTTGCCACCGCGCACAAGAGCAGCAGTGCTTATGCCGCCATCAACAGTGCCCTGGAAGAAGTGAAAACCGGCCGCACTATCCCCGTGCCCAAACACCTGCGCGATGCCCATTACGCCGGCGCCAAACGCCTCGGCAACGGCGAGGAATACAAATACGCCCACGCTTACGACGACCATTTTGTCGCGGAGGATTACCTCGGCGTCGATAAACGCTTCTACGATCCCACCGAACAGGGCGTCGAAATGAAAATAAAAGACCGCGTCCTCCACTGGCGTTCCCTGCAGGAAAAGGCGAAATCAGATGGGGATTAAGGAAGAAAAGGCTGCACTGCGGGCGGAGATGAGTGGCGTCCTACTCAGGCCGGATGAGCGGATAATAGATTCCCGTGCGATCTGTAATCGCATCCGTCAACTGCCGGAATGGGCCTCAGCGCGAGTGGTTTTAATCTACACGGCCCTAGCGGATGAGCCGGATGTTTTTGAGCTTTGGGATAATGATAAACGAATTTGCCTGCCGCGATACCGGGCGGATCGGACCTATGAGGCTGCTTATGTTGAGAGTCAAACTGAGCTAACAATAGGACAGTTCGGGATTCGTGAGCCGCTGCCGGGCGCAGACTGTGTTGATCCGAGTGCTGTGGATTTGGTGATCGTTCCAGGGGTTGCCTTTGATGCTGCTGGGGTGCGTCTGGGGCGTGGACGCGGCTTTTATGATCGCTGGCTCCAATCCTTGGCCGCCTCGTATTGCGGGGTGGGTTTTGATCACCAACTCGTATCAGAAATTCCCAGCGAACCGCACGATGTTCGCATGGAAGCTGTGGTGACTCCCTCCGGGATATTCCGGGCTAAATAAAATCAGCGGTTGCCCTGGCGGTCGTTGCCACTGCCAAAAAACTGGTACCCTTTAGGTTCGTTCCAAGGTCGTTCAGAAACATTTTCAGAATCCAATGAACCGCACCCGGTGCCGGCAGTTAAAAGCAGGCTGACGACTACGAGTAGAAAGGCGCTGACAATAGAGATGGCTTTTTTAAGCATGGTGAAATTACGGTTCGGGTGTTGGCAATGGGGGTGCGGGCGGCAGAACTGGAGAGGCAGCGGTCAGCGGCTTGGAAAGTTTGCCTGGCCGAATGGGGGTCGGCGCCGTGAGATTTGGCCCCGGTATTTCGAGGGGGCGCTTTGCTTTGAGTGCGGCGATATCTTCGGGAGATAGGCCGGTGGCAAGAAATGGTTTTAATGCCTCAACGCTCGTTG
>JAYQQG010000074.1:11351-17124 GCA_038145765.1 Verrucomicrobiales bacterium | reverse complement strand
CGCCCTGGAATGACCAAACCCGAGTTGATGCGTCTGATGCGCAAACAGAATGCCGCCGAGTTCATCGGTCAGATGGTACCTCGTATGCACCGCTTCGGAGTGTCCAAAGGTCAATTCAGCCTGATCGATGTTATCGAGGAAATCACAAACCAGATCGGCAAATGCGAGTTGAGCTTGTCGACCTGGACAGCTGCACGCGCGAATCTCACCAGGCTCGAGGAATTGTTGGCCGATCGATTCAGTTCGGTCCGATTCCTGTTAGACTTTTCTTTCCAACGCCGGCAACCGGCCCTGATTGCCCAGATCCGAAAACTGTTTGGCGACGAATCGGTGGTGGTAACCCGAAACCACGCCAAGTTCCTTTTGCTCAAAAAGGACGATTGGCGCTTAACCGTTCGGACGTCGATGAATCTGAATTTTAATCCCCGACTGGAGGATGTGGAGATCAAGGACGATCCCGAATTGTACGCCTTTATGGACGATATCCTGGTGGAATTTTTTGATGCCCATGACGCAAAACAACAATCAATGGGGTTCGATGGCGAAAGTTTTGGCCTTGCTGCTTTGGCCTTTGGTATGGAGGGCTATTTCGTCTTTCGGTTCTTTTGCTTGTCCGCTGCAGTGATTTCCCCATCCTTGTTCACATCCACATTTTGAAATTGGCCGCGAAAGATATTGAGGTGCTCTTCGCGGGAGAGCTTGCCGTCCTTGTTCTTGTCGCCGCCTCTGAAGGCATTGGGATGAGGAAACTCTGATACGTCGAGAAACTGGTTCTTGTCCTTGTCTTTTGGATCAAACTGCGCGGCCCGATAGCCGACGAACTCATCGACCGTGATAATCATGTCGCCGTCTTTGTCCATATCCCTGACCATGTTGGGCGAAAGGATCGTGATGGGGTCGCGATCCCACGGCACGTTCGCTTTCGGCTTCACATCGGCGAGCGCGGTCAGCGGCTCGGCGAAGTGACGGCGGAAGGAATCAAGCGACTTGTCATAATCGATATCGGGAACAATCCAGAGATTGCGGAACGAGACTTCAGTGCCCTTGTGATCCTGGAGCATCAGTGGGCGCTTGCCGTGTCGCTTGTAGGGGCCGCCCACTTCTCCATAAACCCAAACGTCGTCGTGAATGAGAACGCCGTTGTGGAAAATTGTGGCGCGCAGGGGCTCGACAAGCGAACCATCCTTGGCGAATCGGGGAGCCTTCATGAGGATGTCGTAGGACTGCCATTCGCCGGGTTTGCGGCTCGCGTTGACGCGGGGAGGATGCTGTCCGTAGATGGAGCCGCAAGTCCCATCGGCGAAGGTTGGGTTCTCGTAACTGTTCACGATCTGGAGTTCGTAGCCAGACATGAGGAACACGCCGGAGTTGCCGTAGAGCTGGCCTCTCCAATTGGGATCGTCGGAGGGTTCGAAACGAAATTCCAAATGGATGCGGGCGTTGCCGTAGGCGGTCTTGGTTGAGTTTTTCCCTTTGCCTCGGGACATCACACCTTGCTGGTTGATTTTCCAGTTCGGATTGGTCCACTGGTCGGCGTCGAGAACGGTGGCCTTTTCTGGAACAGGTATGATGCATTCCTTGGCTGGAAGAGACTTCACAACCACCGGAATGGGACGGCGTTTGTCATTGCGGCTCCAGCCGGAGCCTGCAAGATCCCAGCCCACGTTGCGGCTGGCGCGTGGTTCCCGGGCCGGGCGCAGCTTGTTGACCGTGTAGAAGAGCGTGTCGAAGTCGAGCTTGGCTCCCCCGTCGCTTTCCTGTTCAGGGAATTGAAGCGCGTAGATTTTGCCCGCGGCCAGCGGGACGTCGAAGGAAACCGTCTTGCGATCTTTCGACAGAGCGTGGTTGGAGATCGACAGTGTCTTCTCATCGACCCGTGGCGACCCGTACGTGCTGTAGTAGTGATAATGCCAGGACGCAACGACGGGTGTGATCTTCTCGCCGATGGGGCGTGTGAAGGTGACCTCGAATCCGGTTTTCGTGAGCGTGGCGGAGTGGATGGCGAAGGGAATCGTTTTGCCGTCCCATTCGGCGTATTGGAGGGCGGTGCGTTTACCGCCGACACTAAACCAACCGCGTCCGACCTGCGCGGACCAGAGCCGGCCCTGCGGATCGAAGGACATCTTCACGGGACCCGAAGCGGTTCCCCGGAGGAAATCGACACACCAGCCCTGATAGTCGCCATCGACTTTTTCCACACCGTTGCGGAAGTAGTTCGATTGCCGTTGGTCTCCGATGAAGATCTGGTTCTGGAAGGGTCCGAATTTTCCACCCGTGGTGTCCCAAACAGGGCTGCCCGGTGTATTGGCAATCACCTCGCGGGGAAACCAGATGGCGGGCAGCGTGCGAATCTTCGCGAAGTCGGCGGCACTGAGAGAGCTGACTTTTTCCTTGGTGAAGTCGGGACGTCCCGGAAGCGAGGCGGGGTGGCCGTAAAAGTTCCCCTCGCGAATGTAATACATGCAGCAGTCCGCGACCCAATCGCCTTGGTTATCCGTGATGAACAATTCGTCTTGCGGACTCATGCCAATACCGCAGGGCGAACGAAAACCTGAGGCGAGTGGCTGGAAGTGGCCCGGACGATCTGAGCGATAGACCCAGCCCCGCCACGGCGCATTGTAGGACATGTTGCCTCCGCCTATGCCCTTGGGTTTGCCATCGGGAACGGTGAAGTCGCCACGTGCGGCGAGGTTGAGCGAGGCATACTTACGGCCAAGGGAATCCGCAACGGGACCGAAGTGGTATTCGTGATACCGCCCCGAAACCCCGAAAGCGTCAGTGACGCATTCATAGCGATCGCATATCCCGTCACTGTTGGTGTCGACCAGCCGAGTTAACTCCGGCTTCTGCGCGACATAGTAGGCATTCTCCTTCACGTCGTAGTGGATGCCGTTGGGCTCCATGAGGTTTTCTGCGAAACGGGTCCAGGTTTTGGCCTGGTATTCCCAGACTTCGCCTTCCCAGGTGACGATGGCGAGCGTCCCGTCCGGTTTGTGACAGAGGCCGAGAACGGTGACCGCGCCACGGGGAAGCGGGACGTCCACCAGACGATATCCCGCCGGGACCTGGGCCATGGTGGTCGAGACGAAACAAAACGCGATAAAAACAGAGAGTAGTTTTTTCATGAACGACAAGGGGGAAGCTATTGAACGGATAGTTTAAACGACTGTGTTCCTTCCGGAGCAATCGTCACGGTCTTTTCCTCGCCGTCCACAAGGGAGACGAGGTGCACGGTGTCGAGATGTATTTCGTAGCGAAGGAAGCGAAGGGTTTCCGCTTCAAGCAACTTGGAGCCGACATCGGGAATGGGGACGCCCTTGATCTCGGAGGGTTTAGCGCTGCGATCCACCAAGGACGGTGTTTGATTGATCGCAGCGGAATGCCATGCTTTGAGCACGCTGCCATCGACGGGATTGTAGGCGACCAGTGTCTGGTTCGGGAGCAGGCAAAGCAAGGTGCGCGGCGGGAGCCCGTCGATCCATTTACGGACGACTTTGGCCTCGTGTGTGGCCTTGATTATTTTCGGGACGTTGCCCTGTAGGCTACGACCGTTCAGCACGAAACGCTTGCCGCCAACCCGTTGAAGGACTCCGTGGAATCGATAGCTATGGGTGGTCTTTTCCTCGTGCAGAATTTCCAGATCATAAATGCCCGGCTTGAGCTCGAACTTCCTATTCACATGGGTGTTTTTCTTGCTCTTCTCATCCGAGTAGTGAACCTCCTTCCCATCAAGAAAAATGGAGGTGCGCCCGATGGGACGGATCATAAACTGGTATTCGCCCGCCTCCTTGATATGGAGCTTGGATGTGCCGCGAAGGATGCCGTCCCCGTTGCGATCGAAATAGTAGACATTCTCGGGCAAACGAGTTTTCGAGAGCGGTTTGACTGAATCGAAAAGCTCCCGCGTGAGTCGTTTGCCTTTGAATGGCGCACGGGGATACACCGCACGCACGACGCCTCGAAGGCCTTCGTGCTGGGCGACAATGAGATCGCGCAGGGCAAGACGGTCGCTTTCCGGCAAGACTGTTTCAAACGCGATCATTCCCGCAGCGGGGATGCCCTTGTTGATGACTTCGAGGATCGCCTCCGGCGAATCGCCATGCCGCCAGTAATTGTCCTTCAACGAGGGCCCGATGCCGCCGTCGAAGTGCAGGCCGTGACAGTTGAAGCAGATTTGGTTGTAAAGGGTCTCTCCGCGTTCGAAGTTGGCGCTTGCAGGTTGCGTCGGATTCTGTGTTTTCTTCGATGGAACCTCCAAGGCTTCGAGAACGAGTTTGGAAATCAGTTTGTTGCCGGCATCGTTCATGTGCACACCGTCGGAGGTGAGGACGCCTTGTGTCAGATTCTCTGCGTTGTTTTGCTTTAGATTCGAGATGAATGCTTTTCGAAGGTCGAGTAACTGGGAGTTGGTCTCTTTAGCGACCGTTCGGCTGATGTCAGCGTATTGGTCGAGTCTGGCATCGTCGGGATTGCTGCCATCAGGTTTTTCGCCGATCACCGTTGGGGTGCACAGAATGACTCGGGCACCGGCGCCATTGATTTTTTTGATCATATCCCGGAGACCGCTTTCGAAAACTTCAGGAGTCGTGCCCTTTTTGCCTCTGGCGACCACCTTCGGATGAGTCCAATGCCAGACATCGTTGATACCGATGTAGATAAAGACAATCGTCGGTTTGTGGTCGAGCACATCGGTTTGCAGGCGTTTCTGGCAGTCAGGGACCTTGTGACCACCTATGCCTGCGCCGATCAATTCCACATCAAGATCGGGATAAGCCAGTTCGATTTGCTTCGATGCCAGGGTGATGTAGCCCGTCGGGCGAACTCCTGCAGCCGTAACGGAATCGCCAAGGAAAACAATGCGATCGTTCTTTTTCAGGTTCTCTTCGGCAGAAATCAAAGAAATTGAGATCGCGTAAACGGCAAACAGGCGGACTAGGATTTTCATTTTATCGATTAAATTGCGACTTCGTCACATCAAACTCTCCACACGGGTTTCTCATTTTCCGAAATTTCATTGCTCAACGATGGCGTGATTCCGGTTCAGTGGCTGTGGGTGATTTCGAGGTTCAGCGTATCGAGACGCAAGTCACCCTTCTGTTTGTACGCGCCGTGGCACTGCTGGCAATGCTTTTCGATGAAACCGGAGAGAATGGCGGAGTCGAGTTGGACTCTTTTTGAATTGTCGGGCGTAGCGCTAACGGTCAGTGCAACGCCGAATACCCCAAACACAATTGCCAGCGTTCTGGTCACATAAGTTGGAGATCGGAATAACTTCATCGGAAAGGGATATCGGTTTTCTATTGCCTCTCACGATTTCCCCGCTCTGGGGAGAGAAACGATTTGTTGCGGCTGAAACAAACCTGAAAGTTTTTCGAATTCGACATAAAGCCTGCATTTAGGTAAAGCCCTTTGAATCCAGAAAACGCCCCGTTTTGTGACTCCAGTGATCCGCAAGTCGAGCTCAATTAAATTTGGAAGCTTGAGCAACTGCCGAACCCCTGCATCCGTGATGTCGGTGCGTTGAAGGGAGATTGATTTGAGTTGCTTGAACCTGGCTAATTCCTTCAGCCCTTCGTCGGTGATTTTGGTTTCATTTAAATAGATGTGCGTTAAACCGCTAAGCTTGGACAGTTCCTTAAGCCCTGTGTCGGTAATGGGGGTGTAACTCAGAGTGAGTTCCACCACCTTGCTCAGATCATCCTCGGTAAGGTCACCCGGTTTTTTGCCAAGATGTCCACAAACCGCATTTTCGATGGTTTCATCGATAATGAGC
>JAYQQG010000074.1:0-11341 GCA_038145765.1 Verrucomicrobiales bacterium | reverse complement strand
CTCCGGACCACTTCGGCTGGAGGTGGATCATTGGCAGGTTTTTTCCCGCAACCGGCAAACATGATCAGTGCTGATATCAATAAAATTTGTCTCATTTTCTCGGAGAATCCCTTCCTCAGGCCACTGGATCATATGCGTTTTGGCAGGTTGGTTTCCAGTTATTTCATCTTCGGAAGCGGTATCGAGTGAGTGTCCGCTCCCTGTAATTTACGGTGGGCAGATTCAACCGCAAGGCATAGGATGAGGGCCTTGAAATATATATTAGTAATAATGTTGATGGCGGCGATCGTTGGATGCGGAGAGACGATCACCGACCCCGTCGTTATAGAGGCCATCAAAATTAGTAATAATAAATCGTTCGGCAAAATCAACAAGGCGGATTTGGTGAGGGTCATAGTGCTCCATCTAGAACACACAAAATTACCAACGATGGCCTCAAGGACGTGGCCAAGTTGCAAAACCTAAAGCATCTGTATTTGAATGACACGAAAATCACTGACAAGGGACTTAGAGATTTAGCCAAATTAGACCTTTGGACGCTGCATTTGGAAAACACCGAAATCACTGATGATGGCCTCAAGGATGTAGCCCAATTGCAGAACCTTGTTGCGCTTGAGTTGGGCGGGACAAAAATCACCGACAAAGGCCTCAGTGAAGTGGCCCAATTGCAAAACCTCAAGCTACTCAACTTGAACGGCACAATAATCACGGACACGGGCTTGAAGGCGTTGGTCCAGTTACCAAATCTCGAGAGCCTTTTTCTTTTACACACCCAAATCACTGACGAGGGCGCGGCTGTTCTAACAAACGCCAATGCGAAGCTTGAAATATACAAACTTGAGTCCCCCAAGACGAATATTGTCGAGAAGCCCGTTGTTTATCCCATTGTCGAGAAGGAGATTAGGCGCCAACTCGAAAAACCAGAAGGCGAACTCCTCGAGGAGGATTTAAACAAAATTACATCCCTTTACTTAAGCTCTTGCAGCCTGACTGAAACGGATCCGAACGAAATCAGCAAGTTGCAGCAACTCAAAGTGCTTTGGTTGAATGACACTGATATCACTGATGCGAGCCTCAAGAACGTGGCCATGCCACAAAACCTTGAAGAGCTTGACTTAAGCAATACTCAAATCACCGACGCGAGCCTCGAGGAAGTTTCCAAGTTACAGCAGCTTACCGTACTGGTCTTGGGGAATACCCAAATCACCGATCACGGCATCAAGAAAATAGCCAAGTTACAGCAGCTCGAATTACTTTGGTTGCGCGACACCCGAATCTCCAATTCGGGCATTACTGAATTAAAAAGTGCATTGCCCAATTGCGAAATCTTCGGCCGGTTAACCACACCGCCTCAGTCCTCCCCCTGAACCTTCCCCACAATCGCCTTCGCACAATTCATTGTTTGTGAACAATTTCTCTGGGAAAAGGGTTAGATTGCCCTGCCGTCGGCGGTACTCTTGGGGATGAGCAATTCCAAGGGAAACACACGCACTGCTGCGATTGCAGCCGCTTGTTTGGCCGGATTGATCGGGGCGGCCGTCATTGTCGCCAAGCCCTGGGTCACCATCCAGCATGCTGAACCGATTGTGGTTAAAGGCTATGCGGAAACCCCGGTCAGTGCCGATGCCGGCAGCTTGACGGTGGAAGTGGTGCAAACGGCCGCAACAAACGCCGAGGCATACGAGCAGGCCGGCCAATCACTGGAACAGGTTCGAGGAATTGTGCAGGCGACTCTGCAAAGCGATCTCGAGTTGAATGAGCTCAAAACCGGCGTCAGCGAGGTCACCAAGCTGGACGAGAACGGCAAGCGGACCAATGAGATTGATTATTACACCGTCACCCGTTCCCTGCGCATCAATACGAAAGACGTGCAGAACCTGAAGCTATTGGGGCGCAAATTATATGATCTGAACCAGAAAGGCATGCGCATCACCCTCCGTGGGCCGGAATTTTACGTGACCCATCTTGATGATGTGAAACTGGAGCTCGTCAAGAAGGCCACCGAGAACGGCAAACAACGCGCCCAGCTCATGGCCGAAAGCTCTGGAGAAACCCTCGGCACCCTCGTCTCCGCCAAGCAGGGAGTGATTCAGATCACCAAGAAAAACTCCAGCGAAACCTCCAGCTGGGGAATCTATGACACCGAGACCATCGATAAAGTCGTTAAACTGGTCGTCACCTTGGAATACGCCATCGACCGTTAACCGTGCCATTGCCAAGCACGGACAATCGGCCAAGGTGGGGCCATGCAACTGGCCGTATGGGTTCTCTCCAAAATTGACCTGACCGAATTGGTCTACGCCGCCATCGGCTTGGCTGCCTTGGTCATCGTGCTCTTGGTTTTGAAGCCGCGTTAAGGCTTGCCCAAATTCCTCCCCCCCTGACCGGGAGGTGCCACTGCGGGCGGCGCGGGCTGTAGCGGCCGGCTGATACTCGTCTCCGGCCGATTCGTGATATTGCCTCCGGTTACTTTGAGATGCGTTTCGGCCGCCGCATGAAGATCCCCGTCAGTGGCCTGTTTCACACTCCCATCGGCCAGCGTCATTTGGCCTTGGCCCTTGAACAACCCGGTCATGGTGTATGTGGCCAATCGTTGAGCGACATCGGCCGGCGTGGTCTCGTTGATTTCATCCGGGCCGGCAAAGCGGGTCGTATCCCCGGCAGGGGTTCGCACCTGTTGAATCACCGCGCGCCCTTGTACCACGGAAAAACCACTGCCAAAAGGTTTGAGATTGGGATGCTCGGTATTGCGAGTGAGCCCCAGAATAGTGGAAGGCGAAAGCTGGTCGGCTCCATGACAAACCGAATAACTTAGCCCGCGTTCGTCCAGCACGTTGAGCCCCGAGAACTGCAAAGCCATGTCATCATTGGGCTGTTGCGCCTCGGCATCCAGCGGTGAGCGCAGCATGTCCACCGAATTGAATTCCGCGCGAATAGAAGGAATGCAAAACAGGGTGGTCACATGGCGCGCCCGGCGATTGGCTGGATCCTGCCCCGGCAACGGCGGACCGCCACCCAATCCATTGGTGATTTGCTGCTGTTCCTCCAGCGTGCACAACCAAGGAAACTTGCTGTTGTTATCATTGGCAAAGCCCAGCAACGCCATGGAGACTTGGCGAAGGTTGTTGGCACACTTGACCCGGCCCGCCTTGTTCTTCGCCTTGGCCAACACCGGCAATAACATGGCCGCCAAGATACCGATGATGGCCACAACCACCAAAAGCTCAATCAGCGTAAAGCCACGCTGGCGAAGTCCATTTTGCACGGGTGCACACACTAACGGATTCGGTGAGGGTTGTCGACGGGAAAGCCCCGCCGGCACCCAGACCGGCGAGGCTCAACCCAACCCATCGGATTCGGTGTCTTCGTATATTTACCATTGCCACCATTTACGGCTGCGCTTGAAGGGTTTGCGTTTCTTGACGATCAAGCGCCCAGCAATCTCGCCTTCATCCCCACCCCAGCCATCGACCACAAAATGATACGTACGCCCGCGGCGCACATGAAACCGCACACGACTGGTCAAGTGACGCCCATAATCGTCATTGCGAGCCACTCGCCGCAATGAGGTCAGTGAGCTGCCGCGATACACGGCCAGAACCGTGTCGAAGTCGCTTTCTTTCAACCACAAATCCGCACGTCCATGACGGGGTGCGGTCCAAGTAAACCACACGGTTTTTTGCGGACGCATGAAGTAGTGCCGCCGTTCGCCATCTTCAGCGGTCGCCCCGCGATTGGTGAAATCCGTGATCAACACACGACGCCCCATTAAACCAGCGCGTTCATCGAAGTCATCATTAGGCGGCGCGTGCGTCACCGCAACAGTCAACCTCCCCGAGCCCGGCTTTTTCCCGGCCGCTTCGGCTTGCACGACGAAGATCAATTCCTCCACCAACGGATCCTCTGGCACGGTGACCGCAGCCGTGTAAATACCATCGGCGGCCGACTCGTCCGGCGCTTCACCATCATCAGCAAACGACAACGGGGCCGTACCCGCCACACCGGTAACCGTGGCATTTAAGACCGGGCCGTCATCCGTCACGCGCGCATACAATGTCGCGGAGCTTCCAGCAGATAATGGATTTTCCGAAACACTGAGCAGCAGTTCGAGCGCATCATCCCCACCCCCACCGATTGCCTGGGCGGCATTCACCATCCCCCCGGTCACAGTCCTGCCTTCAAGCGAGGCCAGCGGACTGGTGGTATTGAGCAAACGCGCCTGCACATCCTTTTCAGAGAGATTTTCCTCGGCCGCGAACAGCAAGGCCGCCACCCCTGCCACATGTGGCGTGGCCATACTGGTGCCGCTGTAGTAGGCGTAGCTGCTATCGGAATCGGCTGTGGTAGAAAAGATATCCACGCCAGGTGCTCCCAGATCCACGGTATTGAAACCGAAATTGGACCAACTGGCCATATCCCCGCGGCGATCCACTGCGGCCACTGAAATGATGTTCTCCAAATCATAACCACTTGGATAATGCGGTTGACTATCCGTATCGGCAGCGCTGTTCCCTGCCGCCGCGATGAATACCACCCCGGCATCCCGGGCTCGGGCGATCGCATCGTATAACGCCTGGCTATGTCCGCCCCCGCCCCAGCTATTACTGAGCACACGCGCGCCTTTGGCCACGGCAAAATCAATGCAATTCACCGCGCCGCTGACATACCCCCAACCCTCGGCACTCAGGAATTTGCAGGCCATGAGGCGCACTTCCCAGGCCACGCCCACATGCGCATAGCCGTCATTGGCCGCAGCGCCAATTGTCCCGGCGCAATGGGTGCCGTGGCTGTTGTCATCCATCGGGTCCCCATCGCCATTGACCGCATCAATGCCGTAAACATTATCCACGTACCCGTCGGCGTCATCATCCACGCCATTACCGGGAATCTCACCGGGATTCACCCACATCTGTCCGGCCAAATCCTGGTGCGTATACCGAATGCCGGTATCGATGACGGCGACGATCACATTGGTTGATCCCGTCGTGGTATCCCAGGCCGCCGGCGCGCCGATATCAACACCTTGCACGCCTCCATTTTGGCCGGTATTACGCAAACCCCATAACCAGCCTTGCGCCAATGCCTGATCCCCGGGAACCGCAGCATAACTTAAGAGGTAATCTGGTTCGACCCGTTCAGCCACACCTGCAACTTGCAACGCCTTCATGCCGGCCATCAGCAAGGATTCCTCGGCCAATTCTCCCTGTGCCACGTCCGGCTCGGGCAATTGCACGGTGGCCCATCCATTGGCAATCGGCGAATCCAACTGCGCTCCTAATCGGTCCAAGGCTGTTTCCAAAGCATCGCGGCTGAGCCCCGCTTTCAATTGCACGACCACACGAGACGGATGCGCCGGATGCCCCCGATACAAAAGGGTCCCCGCAGGGAGCGTCAACGGGCTCTGCATCCCAGGCACAAAATCCGGAGAATTGAGGCCCTCCCTTTGCGCGAGCAAATACGAAGGACCAACCCCACGTTGCAAAGCGCGTTCCGATGTCATTGCAGGTCTCAACCGGTCCGACACGCCTCTTTGAGGCAATGCAACCGTGCTGTAGCGTTGCCCGCGCTCACGCGCAGTGGGAGCATCCTTCAGCACCCCATTCGAGGCTGGATCAACACGCCACCAGTCGAATAGGAAAGCGAAACCCAATAGGATCAATCCGAGCTTGGTTAAGTGAACGATCCGAAGGCTTCGGCGTGGAGTATGACGACTATTTTTCATTGGCTGGTTTTCCTTTCCAGAGTCCAGCCCGAGGAGCTTGGTTCAATATGCACCCATTTTGCTATTCACGCAAACAGAAGGAAATGGAACAACGCATTACGGTTCAACGGAAACTTGCAGCACGGTATCATTTTGCATAACGAAGCGCACGGTGGTCATGAGTTGCTGCGGGGTTTGCACCTTCATGCCGCGGTAAATCCATACCCCATTGAGTTCATCATCCGGGTCTCCAAACGCCTTGCGAATGATCTCTGCCGATTTCCCGCGATACACCACCTCGATCGAACCCCGGCCGGCCCCAAAAGTCCAGTTCATTGAGCGCCCCAGCGGCGCTTGCGGTGCGGCCGGTTTGGCGATGGGCTTGCCAGTGCCGTCCCAATACTGCTCACGTCGAACACCCGTGGGCGAAATATTCACTTCTGACCGCTTCTGCCCACCCTCATCCCACTCCGTAATCCGGCTCAGTGCGCCCTCCGAAAAAAGCGTTTCTTTTTTCTCAATCCCCCCCGGATGATATTCCATGAGCTTGCCACTATATGGACGCTCGGCAATTTCAAAAGCCTGATAGTACAGCCCGTTCATCTCGGCCAATACCGGGGGTGCCCCCGGGTCCTCCAACCGCAAATGCCCCTCGGGCACGGCAGGTGCCGTGGCCCCAGGTGCTTGCTCCGCCAACGAGGGTTCTGGGCGGGGTGAACTCGGATCAGACGGTAGCGGCTCAGGTTTTGCTGACGGCTTTCCACACCCGAGTCCGCCGATCATGAGGAATCCGATCAGGACATAGAACTGCCATCTTTGAAAACAACCACTCATGATTCTCCCCCGTTCTGGACTTCGATGGCGCTCACAATGTTTCCGGTAAATGTGAAGCGAACCGAACACATTTCCCCGGCGACCTCAATATTTTCATATTCCCATATGTTTGCTGCAGCGACATTCGGCTTACCAAAGGCCACCAGCAAGATCGCCTGCGTTTGTCCTTGATAAAACATTTCAATCTCTCCCTTTTTCCATTCGCGCAATAACCCGGCTGGCAGGACAATTTCCGATCCGTTTTCATCCCATTCCTGCACGGCGATTTCTTCATCCAGATGATACTGCGTTGCGTAGGCTTTCACCCCGTTCTCATACCAACCCGTGGCCACGCCTTCGCGGGCATTGGCCAAGAAAGGGGTTTCGGACATTTTCACACCGGTCTCGTACCATTCAGTCAACAAACCCTGTTTTTCCCCGTGTACCCAGTTGACTTCATAGGATTTTTCGCCGTGCTCATAATACCAGGTTTCCGGACCATGCTGCTGGCCTTGCGCGTAAGTCTTAATGCTGCGAAACAGCCCTGATGGATACCACTCAATGTAGCGCCCCTCGGGTTCATCCTTCACCCAAGTCGCCTCCCAACTTTTGCTGCCATCCTCAAACCACCCCATCGCCTTGCCTTCCCGAAGACCATCGACATATGGGGTAATACTTTGCTCGCGCCCACCCGCGTGCCACCAGATTTCCCGCCCCACCTGTCGGCCATGCTCGTACAGGACCTGTAGCTCTCGGGCGGTGCCACCCGGATGCCATTGAACCAACGGACCATGCAGCACCCCGTTGACATGCATGGATTGCCCTGCCCTTGAACCATCCTCATGCCACCAAATCGTGGGGCCGTGCTCTCGTCCGTCCCGATAAGCCGTTTCCTGTTGAAGGACCCCATTCGCGTGCATCCACACTACCTTGCCGGTAAACGGGATGGCTTCCCCCACTTGATACACCCGCTCGGCCGTGTCATCATAAACCAAAGCATCGGCAACAATTGTCACTCCCCCGGCTGCCTCGCCAACGAGATCAGCCTCCACGGATGGGGCCTTGGACTGCCCACAACCCAACCACACCCCCAGCGAAAGAATGCCCAAAACCTTGCGCATGCCGGAACCTAGACGCAGTTTTACCCGAATGCAACTCACACATTTTTCTTCAATATATGTGTAACCCTGAGTAAATAAGGACGTCTCTGGACATACGAAAGGCACATGATGACCAAGTTTTTTCACATCTTTCTAACCATCAGTCTGCTGGTTGGCACGGCTTTCGCAGATGGCGAAAAACGCAAAGGGGCCCCGAACCAAATCGGCAAAGGCGAAACTCAAACCCCCTCACGCACTACAATCCGGAAACCTCTTAATTTAGAAAAGGGCAATGGCAGAACCAAAAAGGACGGCGAAGATGCCAATAAACCCGAAAGCGATCCGCACGGGATAAAACCCGGCATGCAACGCAAACCCCTTACCGAGGTACTAGGATTGAACGGGGAAAACACCGAAGCCTTTCAGGCCGCCCTCAAGGCCTACCATGGAGCGGTCAAGGCGATCCACACCGACAAGGAAATGGACGCCGAGACGAAGAAAGCTGCCGTCAAGAAAGCGCACGAGGCAAAAATGGAAGCATTGACGGAGATTCTGGATGAGAAACAACTCGCCCAGTTACGCAGCATCTGGCGCCTCAACGCCAAACCCAAGCACAAGGTGGATCTCGTAAAACACCTCAAGCTTACAGAGGAGCAAACCCAAAAATTGAAAGCAGCCCGTCTGCACGCAATCAAGCGCAAGCAAACGATTATTGGCAACAAGGAACTCACCAAGGAAGAGATGAAAAAGGCCTTAGCCGAAGCGACCGAACAATTTCTCAAGCGGCGGCGCGAGATCCTCACTGACACTCAGCTTGCCAAACTTCAGGAACTTCGCGAGAAGTTCGAAGCCGCTCGCAAAAACAAGGATGAAGAAGCCGGCAAACAAAGCTCCGGGGCCCCGAAGCCGCGCTTTGCACTCGGCCATAAAGGAGAAGCCAAGGGAACCCATGCCACTAAGAAGGGTAAATCCTCTGTAGATAAAGAATAACCACTATTTACAATTGTTCTATTCGAACAACTGAAACCGGCTGACTCTTCAGCCGGTTTTTTTTGATCAATTCATTGAATCTTTTGTGCCACTCGAATGGACACTACCCTGCCTTCCTTGAACTCCAGCTGCATTTGCTGCGGCAGCCCCCCCACGAAAATCTGCTCGTAAATCCAAGCCCCGTCTTTGCCGGTATCCGGTTCGCCAAATGCCATCAGGATAATCTCAACCGTTTTGCCGATATAGTAGCGCTCAATTTCCCCAGATGCCCAACGGCGCGACAGCCCTGCCGGCACTACATCCGCCGGTTGCAACGTCCCATTCTTGTCCCAATACGCACTGCGCACCAATTCATCCGCCTGATAAATCTCCTCAAACGATTTGTTCCCGTTCTGATACCAACCCGTTGAATTCCCATCACGCATCCCCTGCCGATACAGGGTTTCGGACATCTTTTGCCCATTCTCAAACCACTCCACGCGCACCCCCTCACGGCGGCCTTTGATCCAAACCGATTCCCAGCCTTTGGTCCCGCTTTCGAACCAGTGCTTCTCGGTGCCCGTCATTTGCCCTGAATCATAATCGCGTTCGGATTTCTTTTTGCCGTTGCGATAATACTCGACGCTCAGCCCATGCTCCCGGCCCTGCTTCCAGTTGGAGGACCATGCCAATTGGCCATCCTCATACCAGCCCTTGGCCTCTCCCTCCTGTTCCCCGTTTTTGAATTGGGCCGCGCTCTTCTCCTTGCCATTCGCGTACCACTCCAACTCCATGCCATCGCGTTTGCCCGCTCGATAGACTACCTGCAATGCCTTGGTGTCCCCGTCCGGGTGCCAGTGCACACAAGGGCCATCCAATAATCCCTCAGTATAGGCGCATTGGCCGGCCCGTTTACCGTCCTCAAACCACCAACGCTCCGGGCCATGCTCGCGCCCGTTCAGAAAATCGGTTTCCTGCATCATTTGGCCATTGGAATAGTTCCAAGTGGCTTTTCCGGTAAACGGAACCGATTCGCCCACCACAAAACATAAACCGCTTTGATCATCGAAAATCAGCCCGCTCATGGCTGGAACGACCCGGTCACCCGATGAATCCGCTCCCTGTTTGGCCGGGGTTGACTTCGAACAGCCTAAGACCAGTAAAAACCCCAATAACAGACCGACACGCATTTGCGGAGAATACCGCTCACAATCTTCGAAATCAACACGTGAAATCCCCCCAATTATTTTGTTACTAGACTGGACAAATCGACGTCTGGCTTTACAATGGCTTAAAAGTTTGAGTCAGCGATACGGAGCCCAACTATGAATAATCCCAACAACTATGCGACCCTTATCATCTGGGTCCTGACCCTCGGAATCTTCTGCGATGATTTGCACGCCCAACGCCGCCCCGGCGGTCCGGCCCCGCGGCCCAGCGGCACCCTCTCCAGCGTCACTGGAGGTGTGCTGGGCCAAAACGAACATCTCTCCCGGAACCGACGCTCCCTGCGGTTCTCGTTTGGTGACCGCGGCGACGCCGGCAAGGCCGTCATGTCCTCGGCCGAAATGATGCGCCTTCAGGAATCCAGCCGCGAACGGGCCATGACTTGGCTCACGAAACAGCAAAAGGAAGAAGGCTTTTGGGAACACACCCACGGCCGTGTGGCCCACACGGGCATGGCCGTTCTCTGTTATCTTTCCAACGGCGATTTACCGGCCGACGACACCCCCAACGGCAAGGCGCTCAAAAAAGGCCTCGACTGGCTCCTGACCCAAATCCGCGAAAACGGCGCCTTGCAGGACGGCGACCGCATGTACGGCCAAGCCATTGGCACCCTTGCCCTGAGTGAAGCCTTTAACCTCTCCAAAAACGAAGCCTACGGCGAACCCCTCGAGAAGCTCATCAAGGTCTTCGCCCTGACTCAACACCCCGAATCCGGCGGCTGGCGTTACTACGGTTATCCCACCGACAAAAAGGCGGACACCTCCGTTACCGGCTGGGTGGTGATGGCCGTTCAAAGCGCCAAATATGCAGGAGTGAAAATCCCTGAGGAATTAGCCAAGAAAATGAAGGTCTATTTCAAGTCCGTGGGTGCCGGCAAGAGTGGCGGGGCGTACGGATACACCCCCGGCAAAATCAAACCCAGCACCACCTCAATTGGCATGTACTGCCAGCAGTTAATGGGCAACCTAAAAGGCCCTCAGCAAGATGAGTCCGCCATGTACCTCGATATGCATCGTCCTGACCCCAAACACTCGCATCAAGTGGTGGGTTGCGGTAAATATCACTACTGGTTTTATGGCACCTTTGCCATGTACCTTCACGGCGGACGCAAATGGGCGGACTGGGATGACAAGCTCCACCCTGCCCTGATTAAGTATCAGGAGGACGATGGCCACTGGGCTGCAGCCGGCCCCTTTGCCAAAAAAGAAGGAGACGTCATTTCCACCTGCTGGGCGATCATGGCCCTCAACACCAAATACCGGTGTCTCCCCATTCTCAATCCCGCGGACAAGGGCAACTCTTCCCAGAAACCCACCGAAGAAGGGGGCGAAGGTGCCGAAGGGGGCAACAAAGAACCGGGCGAAGCAGGCGCCGGTGAAGGCAAGGGTGCCCCAGAGGGAACTGGCGAAAAGGCCGAATAGCACCCAACAACCATCTTTCCAGCCAGCCGTTCGCGGCTGGCTTTTTTTGTGCTGTGCACTACCTTGTGCGCGTTGAATCATGGAAAACCTACCTGCATTAATCGGTACCC
>JAYQQG010000073.1:0-17313 GCA_038145765.1 Verrucomicrobiales bacterium | reverse complement strand
GGCCAATCATTTCCATCTGCCGGCGAGGCGCCGGCAGCACACAGCTGATGCCCGAATCACCCATCATCATCGCCACCCGCGGCAGTGCCTTGGCCTTGGCACAGGCAAATTTTATTTTCGACCAATGCCGCTCGGCCTTTCCGCGTTTGGCTTTTGAAATCAAGATTTTCAAAACCACCGGCGACAAACTGCAGACCGCATCGCTCGCGCAGGCCGGGCAATCCTTGCCCAAGGGATTGTTCACCAAGGAACTGGAGGTGGCACTGGTGAGGCAAAAGGCGGATCTCGCCGTGCACAGCCTCAAGGATCTGCCCACCGAATTACCCGCGGGCCTCACGCTCGGGGCCGCAACCAAGCGTGAGGATGTGCGCGACGTGTTGATTTACAAAACAGATGCCACACACAACGGACCCATTCCGCAACTGGCAGAAGGTGCGCGCGTGGGCACCAGCAGCACGCGGCGGCAGGCGCAGTTGCGGGCGGCTCGGCCGGATTTGCAGGTGGAAGAAATCCGCGGCAACGTCCCCACGCGGCTCGAGAAACTTGCTGAGGATGACGGCATGGCCGGAACGATTCTCGCCGCGGCCGGCCTGAACCGCCTGCATTTTTCTATCAACACCGATGGCACGCTGGAAGGCGACGCCGTGCCCGAGGGTATTCGCGCGGTGGCCTTGGATACGGACCTCGTGTTGCCGTGCGTGGGCCAGGCGGCCATTGGCATTGAAGTGCGCGAGGATGACGGACGCATTGGCAAAATCATCGAGCGCCTGAATCATTTTAACACGTTTGCGGCGGTATCCGCTGAGCGGGCGTTTTTGCGCGGCATGGGCGGCGGCTGCCAGTCGCCGGTCGGGGCGCATGCGGTGGTGGAGGATACCCGGCTACGCATGCAGGCGGTATCATTCCTCGGCGAAGGCGTGCAGCGCACTGAGCAAACGGGCGAACTCCGCGAGCCGGAAGCCTTGGGCGCGGCGGTGGCTGAAGTCCTCCGTTCATGAACGAATGGCTCCAGATCCCTTGGCTGCCGCTGGGGACCTTCTTCAACGTCATCTGCATCCTCATCGGCGGCGTGGTGGGGCTTCGCCTGAGTCGGCAAATTCCGGAGGAAACCCAACGCCGAATTCGCCGTTATCTCGCCGGGCTGACGGTGATCGCAGGCGGCTACATGATGGCGCAGGGCCTGTACGGCGGCTGGAAGGGTGCGGAAAACTTTTGGATGTTCCTGCTGCTCGGATTGATTGGGCTGCTCTCCATTTCATTCGGCAACCTGTTTGGTACTTGGCTAAAGCTGCAGGAGCGGTTGGATGGTTTGGGCGCGGAAGCCAAGCGGCGCTTTAGCAAATCCGAGGATGATGACAGCCACCGGTTTAGCGACGGGTTCGTGACTTGCACGGTGCTGTTCACGGTTGGGCCGATGTCACTGCTCGGTTGCGTGGAGGACGGGCTCGGCAATGTGCCGACTATTCTGATTGTCAAATCCGTCATGGACGGCATTGCCACGCTTTGCTTTGCCCCGCGCTTCGGCGCCGGTGTGCTGCTTTCGGCCGTGCCGTTGCTGGCTTATCAAGGCACCGTCACCATGCTCGCCTCGCATCTGGTTTTCATGCGGGACGAACCGATGATGCTCGCCATTTTCAATCTCACCGGCGGCATGCTGGTGTTGACGATCGTGCTGGTGATTTTGGAAATTCAAAAAGTGCCCTTGGCCAATTACCTGCCCGCACTGGTGATCGGCCCGGCCTTAACTTGGTGGTGGCTTGTCTAATGGGGAGGGACGAGTTCCACCTCGTCCCATTTCAATGCCCAAACAGGGGCAAGGTGGAACTTGCCCCTCCCGTTTATTCCGCCTCCAGTTCGTCAGCCAGCATCCGCCGTCCCATGGCATTATAGGGATGCACCTTGTCACCGCCTTCCAGCGGCAGACCTTCCTCGGCCCAGGCGAAGATGGCGCCTTCGAGGTTGATGACGTTGGAGTGGCCCAAGGCCTGCAGGCGGCGGGCCATTTGGGCGCTGCGATAGCCGACAGCGCAGTAAACGATGATGGTTTGGTTGGCGTCGGGAAGGAGTTGTTGTAATTCGGAATCGGGCGTTTCCGGTGGCACATGACGGGCATTTGGGAGGTGGCTGATCGCGAATTCGTCGGCGTGGCGGATGTCCCAAATCACGGTGGTGTTGCTGTCCAATTGACTGGCGACTTGGGCGGGGATTCGGTGTTGAACGTCATCAAATTTCCAGCGGAGGAACTTGCCGGCGGCCGGCAGTCCGTTGGCCGGAAGCCAAAGCCAGAAGCCGAGGGCCAAGATTAGAAGGCCCGCGATGGGGTAAGCGAATTTCTTCCAGTTTTTTTTGAGTAAGGGCATTTGTTAATGACCAATGTTCAATGAACAAGATCCAAGGAATGACCAAAAATCCAAGCGCCGAAATTGGGAATTGGGTTTTGGAAATTCCTTGTTCATTGAATCTTGGTCCTTGGTCATTTCCCCTCCACCAATTTCTTCGCCGCCTCGGTAACCAAATCTTCCACGTTGGGTTTCCATCGATCAGCGGGCAGGCCGTAGACGGCCATGGAGCTTTGGCCTTCGTAGCCGCCTTCCTGCAGAACACGGAAAGTGGGGATGTAGGCCATCACGTCATTGGCGTAGCTGGTGACCCAAGTGCGGGCGCCAAATTGTTTTTTGAACTGGAGCGAGTAATCGACCACCACTTCGCCGCCCATGCTGAGCCAAAGCAGGTTGCCCACACGCCAGCATTGCATGGTGTAGGGGTAGGTTTTGGGGAGGTTGCCGGTGGTCTTCAGCTGGATCATGCGGGCAGCCCAACGGCCGCGGTAACTGTTCGTATTTGTGGCGGCCGCGGCGAGGGCTTCGTCAGTGGGCAACGCGCCGTATTCGAGCGGCACGGTTTGGAGGCGCGTGGTGAGGGTGGGGTGGAGCGTTTGCATTTTTTGCAGGAGCACCTCTTCCACGGCGGCGGCCAGCATGTTGCCGTAGCGTTCGGCTTGGTAGACTTGCCGGCGGGGCAGGGGGTTGATGTCTGCTCCGCAGCCGGGGCTGAACAGGGCCAGAGCGCCGGGGTGACTTTTCTCGAGGGCGATCTGTGAAAAGCCGGAGTAATCGCCGCTAAACTGATAAAAGCTAAGTACTGTGCTGTGACAGGCGTAGCCGAAAACAACGGCCTTGAGTTGGAGCCCTTGGTAAACGGCCAGTACGGGCACATCGTGGTCATAAGGGCCTTTCAACGCGGCGCCTTCGGCTCGGAGTTGAGGGATTTGGCGTTCGCTATTTTCGCGGCGGTTCACGCCGAAGCGGCTAATGCCAATGCCGTGCTTGATCGTCGCTGGCTCAAGGTTCTTGAGGGCCTCACCGGTGATACGCACGATCTCGTTTTCCAGTCGCGCGGAGTATTCATCGATGCGCTTGATGCGCTCGGCATTCAGCGGATAAATATCGTACAAACCTCCCCGCAAGACCGGTCCGGTATGCGTGTGCGAGGCGTTGAGCATGATTTGGTCGACGTCCAGCTTGTACTTCTTTTTCAGACGCGCCTTGAGGGTGGTATAAATGCCGGCGGTCATGCCGAGGGTATCGGTGGCAATGATCACCGCGCGTTTGCCGTTGGCATCCTCAAGCGCCAGTGCCTTGGCCCAGAGCGGATGCAGCACGCCCTCGCTTTCCTTTGAGCGCCCGCCATAGCCCGCCATCCAGATGGGCTTCTTTGGGGTGATATCCGCCTTGGCCGTGCCGGCTTTCCACATGGCGGCAGTGAGCGGGAGGGGGAGCAGCAGAATAGCAAGGAGCAGACGCAGGGCAGTCATGGGGGAAGGGTAATTTTCAATGATCAATTATCAAGGATCAACGAAGGGATAATTGATAATTGAAAATTGATCGGTCCGCCCCGATAGTGCGCGCACCGATTTACATCATGGAAAACGTACGCATTGGCATTATTGGCATGGGCAACATGGGGCGGTTCCATGCAAGCGACCTGCTCGACGGCAAGGTGGCGCGCGGCGAGCTGGCCGCGGTGGGCAGCACTTCGCCGCATAAGCTCGACGAGTATAAGGAAAAGGGCGTGCAGGTTTTTGGCAGTGGCGAGGAGATGATTGCCAGTGGGGCGATTGATGCGCTGCTGATTGCCACGCCGCATTACCAGCATACGAGCCTCGGCATTGCGGCGCTGGAGGCGGGTTTGCACATCATGGTGGAGAAACCGATTTCAGCCCACAAAGCGGATGCCGAGCGTTTGATTGCCGCGGCGGCAGCCCGGCCGGAACTGAGGTTCGGCGGCATGTTTCAGCTGCGCGTGGAGCCGCGCTACCAAAAGATCCGCGAACTGGTGCAGGGCGGTGAATTGGGCGATCTGGTGCGGGTGCTGTGGATCATGACCGATTGGTTTCGCAGCGAGGCGTATTTCCAGAGTGGCGGTTGGCGCGCCACGTGGAAGGGCGAGGGCGGCGGTGTGCTGCTCAACCAATGCCTCCATCAGCTTGATGCGATGCAATGGATCACCGGCATGCCCAGCAAGGTGCGCAGTCACGTGGGCATCGGCCAATGGCACGACATCGAGGTGGAGGATGATGTGACGTGCTACATGGAGTTTGCCAATGGCGCGACGGGCGCGTTCATCACGTCCAGCGGCGAGACGCCCGGGAGTAACCGATTTGAAATTGCCGGCACGAAGGGGCGGTTGATTTTGGAAAACGACACGCTCACGCTTACCCGCAATGAGGTGCCTTCCGATGAATGGTGCAAGACGTCGAAGATCGGTTTTCAAAAACCGGAAACGACCGTGGAGGAGATTCCCATCCCCGGCGCGGACGCGGCGCATGCCACGTTGATGACGAATTTTGTGAATGCCATTCTCGACGGCGAGGCGTTGATTGCGCCCGGGGCGGAAGGGCTGGGCTCGGTGGAGCTGGCCAATGTGATGGTGTATTCCGGGCTGCTGAATGAGACCGTGGATTTGCCGATGGACGGTGCCGCGTGGGAGACGGAACTCAACGAGCTGATCGCCAATTCCACGCACGAAAAGCAAGTGGTGGAAATCAGCAGCGAAGATTTCGCGGCCAGTTTCCGCAAATAATTTAAAGGAACGATTATGGAATTAATGGGCATAGCCGATGAAGGGGCCGTTTCGATTGACGGCCAGATCGCCGTGACGCAACAGCTCGGCTGGAAATGGATCGAGATGCGCGCGGTGCAGGTGGAGGGCTTCGACAAGGGGCCGCTGCACGATATCCCTGACGAGGCGTTCGACATCGTGGCCGGCAAGCTGGAGGACTCCGGCGTGGGCGTGTACGCGCTCGGCTCGACGATCTGCAATTGGCAAAAGACGGTGGAGACCCCATTCGACGTGACGCTCGCCGAAGTGGAGCGCGCCATCCCGCGCATGAAACGGTTGGGCACGCAGTTTGTGCGGATTATGTCCTTCAAGCCCACCGATGACTGCGCGGTGACACCGCCGGAGGTTTTCGAGCGCGTAGGCGAGGTGACGCAACGCTTTCTCGATGCCGGTTTGCAGCCGGTGCACGAAAACTGCATGAACCACGGCGGCATGAGCTGGCAGCACGCGGAGGAGTTGCTGGAGAAGGTGCCCGGCCTCAAGTGGGTATTTGATACCGCCAACCCGATTTTCAATGCCGACCGTCGCGGCGACCAGCCGTGGGGCATGCAGTGCCCGTGGGAATTCTGGGAGCACATGCGCGATCACACGGCGCACATTCATATCAAGGACGCCGTGAAAACTGCCGACGGCGAGGAATATCATTTCCCCGGCGAAGGCGACGGCCGCGTTCGCGATATTCTCAAGGATGCGTTCGAGCGCGGTTACGACGCCGGCATTTCCATTGAGCCGCACATGACCGTGGTGTTCCACGATACCGATGGCGGCCCTGCGCCCGAAGAGGCCATGGCGGAGAATTACGTCGAGTACGGCCGGCGCTTGGAAAAGCTGATCGCGGAAGTGCGGGGTTGAAGACACGGATTACACTGATGAACACGGATTTTATTTAAAATTAAATCCGTGAAAATCCGTGAAATCAGTGTCTCACAAAAGGCTCGCCGAATCCGTATCCAAGTACATCACGCACTGCGGTTGCGTGCGCAGGTGCGAGGCAGGACAGGCGGTGCTGATGGGCCCTTGGAGAGCGTCCTTGGTGGCCTGTGCCTTGCGCGTCTCGGGGCAGAGGCAGACCATCTTCTTGGCCTGACACAAGGCCGGTACCGTCAGCGTGAGGGCGTATTGCGGCACGGAATCGAATGTCGGGAAATGTCCCTCGCCGTGCTGTTGTTGGCGGCAGGCATCGTCCAGTTGCACGATCTTCACCACCTCCGAATCGTTCAGGTCGGCCACCGGCGGGTCGTTGAACGCGATGTGACCGTTCTCCCCCACGCCAAGGCAGCAGAGATTAATCGGTTGCGCAGCCAGTAGATCGGCATAGCGTCGGCACTCCTTGATCGGCTCCAGCGCATCGCCTTCGAGATAATGGAACGCCGCCGGCTTCACGGTCTCCTCCACGCGCTCGCGCATGTAACGGCGGAAACTGGCCGTGTGATCGCCGTCGATGCCGAGGTATTCGTCCATGTGAAAGAGCGTCACCTTGCTCCAATCCACCTCACCGATGGCGACGAGTTTTTCAAGAAACTGAATCTGCGAATTGCCGGTCGCCAAAATCGCCGCGGCGCTGCCTTGCTCGGCAATCACGCCGCACAGGTAAGCATTCACCTCAGCCGCCGCCGCCGTGGCCATGTCATCCTGGCTGGCATAAACCCGCACCGGTAACGAATCGACTTCAAAGGATTTAACAGGGACTGCACTCATGGAGCGGGAAGGGTAACGAGCTTCGAATTCCGGTCAACGCCAAAGGGTGCCTTTTGACTTTTACGTCCGCTTCTGTTTCACTGCGCGGCCCATGAAAACGCTCCGACATACTGATGCCGGTTTTGACCGCAAACTGGACGGCCTGTGTGCGGCCTCGAGTTTGTTTGATCCGAAAATTGAGGCGGGCGCGCGGGCGATTGTGGAGCGGGTGGCGGCCAAGGGCGATGCGGCCTTAATTGAGTTCGCCGGGAAATTTGACGGAGCCAAGCTCACTGCCAAGACGTTGCAGGTGAGCGAAACCGAGCTGGCCGCCGCCGGCAAGGCCGTGAATGCCAAGCTCAAGCGCGCGATCCGGTTTGCGCACCGAAACATCACCCAGTTTCACAAACAAGGCCTGCGCCAGGGCTGGAGCGGGCGCAATGCGCAGGGGGCGAAGGTGGGGGAGAAATTCGACGCCTTCGGCCGCGTGGGTGTGTACATCCCGGGCGGCACCGCGCCATTGATGAGCACGGCCTTGATGACGGTGACTCTGGCCAAGGTGGCCGGCTGCCGGGAGATTGTGGTGTGCACGCCGTGTGGCCGGGATGGCTCGGTGAACCCCGGTTTGCTCCATGCGGCCAAAGTGGCCGGAGCCACGGAGGTGTATCGGGTGGGTGGCGCCCATGCGATCGCGGCCATGGCGCACGGCACGAAAACCATGGCGCCGGTGCAAAAAATTTTTGGCCCCGGCAACGCCTATGTGGTGGCGGCCAAGCGGTTGCTGGTGGGGCACGTGTCCATTGATTTGCTGCCTGGGCCCAGCGAGGTGCTGGTGTTGGCGGATGAAACGGCCAACCCCGCCTATGCTGCTGCGGATATTCTGGCGCAGGCGGAACATGGTTCGGGCCATGAACGCTGCTGGCTGGTGAGCGCCTCGGCGCGCGTCATCAAGGCGGTGGAGCGGGAAATTCAAAAGCAACTGCCGCAACGCTCCCGGGCCGATTACATCCGCAAGGCGCTGAAGAATAACGGCTGGTTGATCCAGGTGAAATCCCGCACGGAGGGCATCGCCTTGGCCAATCGCCTGGCGCCGGAGCATTGCGAGGTGATGCTCAAGAATCCGCGCGCGGCCGCTAAGGGAATTGTCACCGCCGGTGCATTATTTTTGGGGAACACCTCTCCAACGGTCACGGGCGATTACGTGGCCGGCCCGAGCCACACGCTGCCCACCGGCGGCGCGGGTGCCTCGTTCCCGGGGCTCACGGTGGACATGTTTCAGCGACGCACCAGCGTGGTGGAATACTCGCCGACCGCACTGCGCAAATCGATCGAGGCCATCGAGCTATTCGCCGGCGTGGAGGGGCTGGATGCTCATGGCCGGTCGGCTTCCATCCGATTGGATTCATGAGCCGCATTCGCAAACATGTGGAGCGACTGCATCCTTACGTGCCGGGCGAACAGCCCAAGGTGCGCGGATTGATCAAGCTCAACACCAACGAAAACCCTTACCCACCCGCGCCTAAGGTATTGGCGGCTACGCGGGCGGCGGTGGATGATCGCCTGCGTTTGTATCCCAACCCCACCGCGCAGGGGCTGCGCGAGCGGTTGGCCAAGCTGCACGGGGTGGGGGTGGAAAATGTGATCGTGGGCAATGGGTCCGACGAATTGCTAGCGCTGGCCACCCGGGCGTTCGTGGAGCCGGGTCGCGAGTGCATCCAGTATTTTACGCCGAGCTATTCGCTCTATCCGGTGCTGACAGATATCCATAACGCCCGCCGTAATGAAGTGCCATTGCCAGAGGATTTCAGTTTGCCGTCCGTGAAAACCTTGCGAACGGGCAATCAATGGGATTTTCAGGCGGCTCTGACCTATGTGACCACCCCCAACGCCCCGAGCGGGCGTGGCTATTCCACAACGGAATTGGACGCCCTTTGCCGGGTACTAAAGGGCGTGGTGATTCTGGATGAAGCGTATGTGGATTTCGCGCCCGAGAATGCGATGGCTCTGGCGACCCAACATAAACATGTGCTGGTGAGCCGGACTTTTTCCAAGGCATACTCGCTGTGCTTCCAGCGCATCGGCTATTTCGTGGGGCCGTCGCGTTTGATTGAGGCGCTCGACAAGATTCGGGACAGCTACAACATCAACGGCCTCGGCCAAGTGGCCGCGGAGGCGACGCTCAAACAGTTGCCGTATTATCGCGCCAATTTTCACAAGATCATCCGGTTGCGTGATCAGACTGCCGAACAACTGGCAGAGTTGGGCTTTCAAACATTGCCGAGTGCGACCAATTTTATTCTGACCAAACCGCCCCGTTTTGCGGCGCGTACCTGGTTGAACAAATTGCGCGAACAAAAAATCCTCGTGCGCTGGTTTTCAGATGCGCGGGTCAAGGATTACCTGCGGATCACCATTGGCAACGACCGCGAGATGGCGGCCTTGTTGAAAGCGGTGAAGCGAATCCTGAAAGGTTAACGCTTATAGCGATTGGCTTCCTGCCGATTGTATTTTTTGACAAACGCATCGCGCTCATTTAGCACGCGATCGATTTCACGAATAAAATCCTCGCAGCTTTGAGCGAGGCCGCCCAAGGAGATGACGGTATCGCGCTCCGCATAATCGTTGGTGACAGCCAGCGCTTCACCATAGGGTTTCAATCGGTATGCAGTACGCTCAATCAGGTCATCGGCCGTCTTGCTGTCGCGTGAAAACACCACCTCCAGCGAATCAGGCGAAATATTCTCCGGCACATCCTTGGGGGCGCCGGCTCCGTCAAAAAACAGAGTGACCGGAGTGCCCGCACTGTCGGCATACTGGGATAAGACCCGGATGAGAGCCTCGCGGGCGCGGGCTGAATGCCGCGGCTCGCCCGGGGCCAAATCGCGCCAAGCGTGCAGGAGACTGTAGCCATCCACCAAAATACGCACCACGGCCATGCCCGTAGTGTGAGGATGAGGGGCGGCGGGTGTCGAGGGCTTTTCAATCCGGCACCGGATTGGTAAGCTGGGCCTGTGCCGATTTACGAATATGAACATACCGAGGGCAGCAAGGTGTGCCCGGTGAATTTCGAGGTGAACCGGCCGATGAAAACGCCGCCTCTGACCGAGTGTCCCGTGTGCAAGCAGCCCGTCCGCAAGGTGTTTGGAAATTACTACATGCCCAAGCATTTCAAGAAAGTGAACGTACGTGAGGCGACCAATAACGGTTTCACCGTGCTCAAGAAATCCAGCAAGGGCGAGTACGAGGTGCACAAGCCGGATCGGGGGATCTGATGCCAGACCGCTTACACGCCTATTTCTCCGGCCACGTGCAGGGCGTGGGGTTTCGCTATTCGGTCAAGCAACTGTCATTGGAGTTCGATGTCACCGGCTGGGTAAAAAACCTGCCGGACGGTCGGGTGGAACTGATGGCGGAAGGGGAGCGTGACGAATTAGAGACTTTTCAAGCCGCCATTCCCGATGCAGGATTGCGCCGCTTTATCCGCGAGACCCAATCGCACTGGAGCGAAGGCACCGGTGAGTTCAAAGGATTTGAAATTGCCCGGTAAAGCTTCGGCATGAAATACGCTATACTGTCAGACATCCACGGGAATCTGGAAGGGTTGAATACCGTGCTGGAACACGCCAGTTCACAGGGCGTGGATCGTTATGTCTGCGGCGGCGATGTGGTGGGGTACAATGCCAATCCCAAGGAATGTATGGATATCGTGCGTGGTCTGGATATGCCCTGTGTCATGGGGAACCACGATGAATACATCGGGCAGGACTGCGATCTCTCGGCATTCAACCCCATTGCTCAAGAGGCAGTGATTTGGTGCCGGAACCAACTCAGTGAAGAGGATCGGCAATGGCTTCGCGATCTGCGCTACGTGCGATTGGTGGATCATTTCTCCATTGTGCATAGCACCATGGACAGCCCGCGTTATTGGGGTTACGTGCAGGACTCAAATGATGCGGCGGCTAACTTCACCTATCAGAGCACGAACCTCTGTTTCCATGGCCATACTCATGTGCCACAGATGTTCATCGATGACGGTGTGGATATTCATCATGGCAGTTTCATTGAGCCGTTGAAGTTGCAGATTGGTAACCGTTATTTCATCAATGTAGGAAGTGTGGGGCAGCCGCGGGATGGAGATCCGCGCGCAGCCTATTGCATTTATGATTCGGATGAGGAAACGGTGGAGTTGTTCCGGTTGGAATACGATATCGAGACCACCAAGGCCAAAATCCGCGCAGCAGGGCTGCCGGAGCGATTGGCTGAGCGACTTGATCACGGCAAATAGATCGCCTTCCAGTGAAGGTTCTCATACTCAAACCCAGTTCGCTCGGGGATATTATTCATGCCTTGCCTGTATTGCGTTTGATCAAATTGCAACGCCCTGATTGGCGTGTTCACTGGTGGATCGCCAAGCACTTTGCGCCGTTGTTGGAAATGGACCGGGACATCGCGGCGTTGCATTATTTTGAACGGCAGGCTTGGGGCGGGGTTCAAGGCATCCGACGCAGTTTCAGTCGGATCACTCAAATGCGTGAGGAGCAATTTGATCTGGTGCTCGATTTGCAAGGGTTGGCCCGCAGTGCGCTTCATGGTTGGGCTGTTCGAGGAGGGTACACGATTGGTTTGCAACAGCATCGCGAAGGTGCGGCTTTGTTTTATGATGAGTTGATTGAGCGGCCCGAGAGGGAAGCCCACATGGTGGACTGGTGTCGGGCGGTGTTGCCGCGAATGGGGATCTCAGCAGCAGGACAGTATGAATGGCTGCCTGCACGCCCGTGGCTGGCTGGGAAATTATCTGAACAAGGATTCGATCCGGCATATCGTTGGATGATCCTTTGCCCGGGGGCCCGCTGGCCCTCCAAGCAATGGCCGGTGGATTCGTTTGACCGATTGATGGATGAACTGGCTGGCAAAATGGTGCGCTTTGCTGTGGTGGGGAGTGGGAGCGAATCGGAACTGGGCCAACGCTTGGCGCAACGTGGAGATTGTCTGGATCTAACTGGGCGCACAACGCTTCCAGAATTAGCCGAGTGGTTGCGTGCTGCAACCGTCGTTGTGACCAATGATTCGGGTCCGATGCATGTCGCGGCGGCGGTGGGCACGCCGGTCGTCGCCCTGTTTGGTCCGACGAGCGCGAGTAAAACGGGGCCGTATGAAGCGAAAGGAACAGTGCTGCTTGCAGATTCAAGCGGATGCGAGGCTTGTGCGCGCGGGTTATCCTATCGCGCCGAAGGCCACACATGCATGCAATCAATCGACCCTGAACAAGTGGCTGCGGCTGTGGTCGCGTGTGAATAACTCTGCCCGTGGCATTGGGCTTTGCGCTCGCGAAAAGGGCTGTTTCATGCAAATTATCTGTCAGTGAGGAGGTTTTTTCGCATTGGCCTGATGGCCTTCATCGGCTTGAGCTGTGCCCCGTTTGTTTGGGGGCAGTTGTTGGATGTGCGATTGGATACGGGCCGCACAAATTTTCTCCTCGATGAACCCATTGTCGTCAACGTGGTGATCCGGAACAACACCGACAAGCTGGCGTTGTTGGCGACGGACAAGGAGTGGATTCGTTTTTCGGTGAGTCGCGGGCGAGGTGTTCCCGTCGCCAAACGCGGGCAACCGCGCGAGGGCGAGGCATATATCCTGAAGGCCGGTGAATCGGTGGAGCGCCAATTTCGGCTGGATCCGTTTTATGACTTCTCCGAGCCCGGCGAGTATGATTTGCGCGCCATGGTGCGGATTCCGAATTGGGATGGGGAAGTGATTCCCAGCCGATTGGCGCAGCTGCAGGTAATGCGAGGGCAGGATTTATTGTCCATCGAACGCGGTGTCTCATCTGCATTGGCGGGAGCGGCTCCTGAGGTGCGCCGTTATGCATTGCAAAAAGTGACGGTTGAGGGACGGCATTTTCTTTACTTGCGCACTTCAGATAACAATTCCCCGAGCTTCAAGGTCTATAATGTCATTCCGCTTGGAACAATGATCCACCGGGCTCGGCCCGAATTTGGATTTGAGGTGGATGCCTCAGGAGTCGTGCATGTGTTTTTTCAATGTCACGTTCGTCATTTCCTCTATTGCACGCTTAATGGAAACGGAACATTGCTGCGTCGGCAAATGTACATGACGGATCAATTCAAGGGAGCTCCAGCGCTTGGGCGAGACGTGCGGGGGCGTTATGTGATCACGGGCGGCCAGCGGGTGCCCAGCCAATGGGATTATCCGGCTCCCTTAAAACGGCCCCGAGGATTGCCAGCCAAGGAATTGGGTGTGCCGCTGCCGCGTTAGCGCGGTTGCGTGTTTAAGAAATTGCCTTCCGGGGCCTCGGCTTGGATTTGCTTGGCGACATTGTTTCCGTATGCCAAATCCTTGCGTTGCGTGGAGGCTACGCGGCTGCTGAGGCGCATACGGGCTACGGCGACAATATTGCCGTTGCGATCCTTCACCGGCACGGTGACGGTGCTGATGCCATTCGATTGACCGTGGAAATTTTCTTTGGTTTCCAGGACTTTGCTCACCACTTCGTGGGCCGGTTGGCCAATGATCTTGGGATCAAGGCTGGCGATGATGACGGGTGGTTTATTCGGGTTGGGCCGGGCAGAGAGTTCAAGGGAAAGGACCCGGTCGTTTTCACGGGAAATGCGCTTAAGGAGCACGGCAAGTTGCAGTTGTTTTTCCTCTTTAAGGGTGCGGATTTCCGGTGAAGCAAATTGCACGCGGGAATCGCTGCGCACCCAGAACCCGACGATGCCTTTTCGGTAGTCGGGGGTGGTCTCCGGGTTGTAGGTAATAAAATCCCGGCGATGATTGAGCGTCCATTGGCTGGTGTTTTCCTCGGCCTGAAGGCGGATGGATTGCCAGCCGTCTTTCGAAGATACGAACTGATCTTCGTCGTACTTAAAGCCTTTCACGGGAGCGCCGTTCTCAAACACTGTCCAGAATGCTTCTTTGGATTCCGGTTTCACCGCCAGCAGATAGTAGTCCTTATGGTTGGGTTGCATGCGGAAAATAACGCCCGCGGCACGAACGCCCTTGCCTTCAACAATGCGGAATCGGGTGGAAATGGATAGCCCGCGGTAAACCGGTTGTTCCAACAGCACGAGGGTGTAATGGCCGGCCGCGGCATCGCCCCCGGTGATTTCGAGAATGCGTTGTTCTCCCACAACTCCGGTTGTCGGGTGGGGTACATTTTCCGTCGTTACCCGTACTCGTCCAAGGGCACCGGGGCCAACCTTGATGATCTTCAGGTGGGCGGGGAGTTTGCCGTCGGGCAGGTTATCCAGAGACAACGGGTTGGCAGCGGCTTGGGTAAAGCCGATCAACAGAATCCACAGAAGCGACCGCATCGCCGCCTAGTAGATCATATCCGCCACGGTATGGCCAGCGGGGATGAAGGGCAGGACGTGCTCGGTGTAGGGGGTGATGACTTCCAGCACATACGGTTCCTTGGCTGCCAGCATGCGACGCATGGCGGCAGGGAGATCCTTCTTGTACATCACGCGTTCGCATTTGACGCCAAACCCGGCGCACATGGCGGGGTAATCGGGGTAAATGGCCTTGGTGTTGTCCGGATCACCCAGATAGGTGTGGCCGCGGTTGCCTTTGTAGAACCGGTCTTCCCACTGCACCACCATGCCGAGGTGCTGGTTGTTTAAAACCAAGGCTTTGGCGTTGATCTTCTCAATCTTGGCGGTGGCGAGTTCCTGAATATTCATCAGGAAAGAGCCGTCGCCGTCGATATCGATGACCTCCTTGTTTGGGTGGGCCACCTTTACGCCCAAGGCGGCCGGATAACCGAAACCCATGGCCCCGAGGCCGGCACTGGTGATGAGTTGGCGCGGGTGCTTGTAGCTGTAGTGTTGGCCGGCCCACATCTGGTGCTGGCCAACGCCGGTGGTGATCAGTGCGTCGCCTTTGCTTTCCTTGAACAGGGTGGCAATGGCGTGCTGCGGCAGGATGACCTGATCTTCCTTGCCCAGCAGGTGATCTTTCATGTGCATGGAATTCATCACCTCATCGGTGACTTCGTATCCCAGCGGGGCGCGTTGTTTCCATTCGGCGATTTGCTTGTGCCATTTGTTGAAGCGCGCCTTGATCGGGCGGGCCTTCACCATCTTGACCAGTTTGCCGAGCGCATATTTCACATCACTGTGGATGGGCAACTGCACGTGTTTGTTTTTATTGTGCTCGGAGCGGTCAAGGTCCACATGGACGATCGTGCCGGTTTCGCAGAATTTCTCGACCTTGCCGGTGACGCGGTCATCAAAGCGCACACCGAACGCGAGCAGTAGATCGGCGCCGTCGGCAATTTTGCGGACATTGCCCTTGGTGTCCTTGCGCAATTCGCCGCTCACGGCCCAGTTGGCGTAGGCGGCGCCGTGCATACCCAACCAGCGCAGGGAAAGTTTGTGGTCTTCGGGGAAGGAGCCCACGCCCATGATGGTGGTGGTCACAGGAATCTTGGTGGCCTCGGCAAAGGTGCGCAATTCCTTGGAGGCTTCGCCGGTGATGATGCCACCGCCGACGTACAGCACGGGGCGCTCCGCCTTTTCGATAAGGCCGATGATCTCGTTCAATTCCAGATCATCCGCTTTGGGGCTGGGACGGTAGCCGGGCAGATCGATCTTGGTCGGCCAAACCGGTTGAGCTGTTTGTTGCTGGATGTTTTTCGGGAAATCAATGACCACCGGACCGGGGCGGCCGGTTTGGGCAATGTGAAAGGCCTCTTTCACCACGCGCGGAATGTCGCGAATGTCGGTGATGAGATAGCTGTGCTTCACGACTCCGAGGGTCATGCCGTAGAAATCGGTCTCCTGGAATGCGCCTTTGCCGATCATGGCCTGGGGCACTTGGCCGGTCAGGGCGACGAGCGGGGTGCTGTCCATCCAAGCATCTGCAATGCCGGTAACAAGGTTGGTGGCACCGGGGCCGCTGGTGGCCATGCAGACGCCGGCTTTGCCAGTGGCCCGGGCGTAGCCTTCGGCGGCAAACGAACCGCCTTGTTCGTGCCGGGGAAGGATAGTGCGAATCTGCTTGGACTGGGTGAGGGCCTGATGTAGCTCCATACTGGCACCACCCGGGTAGGCGAATATGGTGTCGACATTCTCGCGCTCCAGTGCGGCCACGAGAATTTCGCATCCTTTCATGGGGCGGCCGAGTTTGCGCCGGTTGGCGGTCTTGGATTTGCTCTTGCTGCTCTTGCGGGTTGTTTTGCTCATCGGTCTTATCGGGTTGGCGGCTGTGGGAGCGGTTGGTTTGGGCGAAAGAAAAAGACCCGCAACCGTTTCCAGCCGCGGGTCCTTGTCGAAAGTCTTCCTAGCCTCGACACGACCCGGCGGCACCGGCAAGTACTACGGGTACTACCGTTACGCCATGGGTTTGTACGGGCAGATTCAACATGTTCGGCGGAGCTTTTAGCAGGAAACGGAGGTGGGGTCAATGGCCATCATCGGTGCCATTATGGTCGCCGGTTTTGGCGGTGATGGGCGTTTTATTGGGGTCCAGCTTCTTAATGAGCCCGACTTTTTCAGCTCCAAAGAGATATCCCGTGGCCAAGGCCAGCTGGACCAGCACCACGATGGCACCGATTTTCACGTACTGCATGAAGGTCACATTGTGGCCTTCTTTCTTGAGAATACCAATCGCCACAACCGTGGAGGCACTGCCGATGGGGGTGAAGTTGCCTCCCAATCCAGCGCCGAAGATCAGGCTCCACCAGAGGAGATGGCCGTACTCGGCAAACCATGTCAGGTTTTGGATATCGGCATGGAAGCCGCCCAATACTTTGGCTAACACAGCCGCCAACGGGATGTTATCGGTTAACCCGCTGAAAAAGGCGCTACTCCACATCATGGCGATGGGCCCGGAGTGTGCCCCGGAACTGAGCGGCAATTGGAGCCATTCACCAATCATCGCTAGGACTCCGGCTTTGTCCATGACTCCGAGTAATGCGAACAGGCCGATAAAGAAAAGGACCAGCGTCCATTCCACTTCGTTCAGCACCCCTTCCACATCCGTCGGGTAAATGACCAGCATAACGGTTGCCCCGATCAGGGCGATCACTTCAAGGCCCATTTTGTTGAGCACAGGAATGGAGGAGTGGAGGGCAAAGCCGAGAATGATCGCCCCCAGCACGACGGCCGAGAGAAAAAAGAATTTGCGGTCCTTGACCGTCTCCCATTCGCCGAAGGCATCCACCATCGACCGAGCCTCCGCTTTGGAGGCGTCATCCGTGAGCGGCTTGATCTTGAACAGCCAACGCACCAGATAAAGTGTTGCCACAAACGCGATGATGCAGTAGGGGCCGGCGACGAACAGGAACTGAGAATAGCCGATGCCGGCCGCGGTGCCGACGATGATGTTGGGGATGGACGAAATGAGCGTCAACAAACCGCCAATATTGGTGTAGATGCCTTCGGCCAACAGAAAGGGCATGGCGGAAAGTTTGAGTTTTTTACAGGCCACGATGGTGAGCGAGCCGACAATGATCATGGCGGTGACGTTATTCAGGAAGGCGCTGAACACGAC